>CANJRC010000007.1 GCA_947476535.1 Betaproteobacteria bacterium | reverse complement strand
CCCGAGGTGATGCGCACGTAACCGGTGCTGTCCGGGCGCTGCTTCCATGCGCCGCAGGTCATGCCGGGGTAGTCGTCCATGCGGCCGAAGAAGCCCGCCTTCATGCTGGCCGGGCCGAACAGCATGGTGAAGTCCGGTTCGTTGAGCGATGGGTCGGTCTTGCCGTAGGCGTGGCACACCGCGGGACCGATGGACAGGATGCTCGGCAGGCCGAGCTTCCACTTGATCACCTGCAGCATCAGTGCGAAGCCGCGCGTGTAGTTGTTGATGCTGTCCGAATCGGGCGCGGCGCGGAAAGTGAAGCGCGGGCTGTAGTGATCGCGCAGGCCCTCGCCCACGGCGGCGCGATCGTGCAGCACGGGGATACCAAACTGCGTAAGGAGCGCTGCCGGCCCGATGCCCGAGAGCTGCAAGATCTTGGGCGACTGGATGGGCCCGGCCGAAAGGATAACGCCGATCCGCGCGTTGATCGACTGCGTGTTGCCGTCGCCGTCGATGTAGTCGATGCCAACCGCCTTCCTGCCCTCGAAGCGGATGCGGCTCACCAGCGCCTGGGTGCGGATGTTCACGTTGCCTTTTTTCACCGCGGGATGCAGGAATGCGGTGGCCGCGCTGAAGCGCCGGCCCTGGTGGATCACCGTCTGCACGCGGCCGGCGCCCTCCTGCCGCTCGCCGTTGTGGTCCGGGTTACGCGGGAAGCCGCGCGCCACAGCGCTGTCGATGAAGGCATCGCACAGGGTGTTGGGGAAGTTCGGCGTGGTCACCGGCAGCTCGCCGGCATTGCCGCGATAGCGCGCGTCGCCTGCGCCGCCTTTTTCGTCGACTCTGCGCTCGAAGCGCTTGAAGTACGGCAGGAGTTCAGCGTAGCCCCAGCCCGGATTGCCGCGCGCAGCCCAGGTGTCGTAGTCGATGCGCTGGCCGCGCACGTAAAGCATGCCGTTCACCGAACTCGAGCCGCCCAGGGTGCGGCCCTGCGGAATCTCCAGCTGGCGGCCGTTGATGGTCTCGCAGGGCGCGGTCTTCAGCTGCCAGGTCACGGACGGGTCGAACAACGTCTTCATGTAGCCGGCAGGCACATGCAGCCAGCGGTTGCTGTCCGCGGGGCCGGCTTCCAGCACGCAAACGGTCCGCTTGCCGTCGGCACCGAGCCGGTTGGCAAGCAGCGATCCGGCCGAGCCGGCGCCGACGATGATGTGATCGAAAGTATCCATGCTCATCCAGTCGTTAATGCGAGAAACCACCTGCGGGCGCGCGCACGACGCGTGCAGCGAATCAAAGCTGCGCCCGGGGCAGGGGCGGCTTGCCGAGGATCAGGTCCGAACCCTTCTCGCCGATCATCAGCGAAGCGGCATAGGTATTCGCCGACGGGATGGTCGGCATGACCGACGAATCCACCACGTGAAGCCCTTCGACGCCATGCACCTTGAGGTCCGGCCCGACCACGGTGAAGGGGTCGCTCGCCTGTCCCATGCGGCAGCTGCCGACGGGATGGTAGGACGTGCCGCCGAATCGCCGCGCGAAATCCAGCCACTCGTCATCGCTTTGCACCTGCGGGCCGGGCAGGGTTTCCATTTCCACATAGCGCGCAATGGGTTGCGTGGCGAAGAGCTTGCGCGCGATCTTGAGCGCGGCAATGAGGATGCGACGGTCCTCGGCATGGCTCATGTACATCGGGTTGACCAGCGGCATGGCGCGCGCGTCGTTGGACGTGATGCGCACGTAGCCCGTGCTCTCGGGGCGCTGGCGCCACACGCCGCAGGTCATGCCGGGGAAATCGTCCATCACACCGACCGCCCCGAGCTTCCAGCTCGCCGGCGCGAAGATGAAGGTGAAATCCGGCACCGGCAGCGAGGGATCGGTCTTGCCGAAGGCATGGCAGATGCCGGGCGACAACCCGAGGAAGCTCGGCTGGCCGGTCAGCCACTTCAGGAACTGGATGCCCAGCTTGAACGCGCCCATGTGGTTGTTGATGCTGTCGGCGCCCTTGGCGCGGAACACCACGCGCGGGCTGTAGTGGTCGCGCAGCCCTTCGCCCACGGCGGGCAGGTCGTGCACGACGGCGATGCCATGCTGCTGCAGCAGGGACGCAGGGCCGATGCCCGAGAGCTGCAACAGCTTGGGCGAGTTGATCACGCCAGCCGACACCACCACGCCATTGCGCGCATTGAGTGACCTCGTCTGCCCGCCGGCATCGATGTAGTCCACGCCGACGGCGCGCTTGCCCTCGAAGCGGATGCGCGTCACCTGGGCATTGGTGCGCAGGTCCACCTTGCCGCGCGCCACGGCGGGCTTCAGGAAGGCCTTGGCCGCGCTCACCCGCTTGCCGTCGAGGATGGCGGTCTGGTAGCGACCGGTGCCCAGCTGCACGCGCCCGTTGTAGTCGGGATTGCGCGGCATGCCGCAGGCCGCAGCGGTGTCCATGAAGGCCTCGCACAGTTCATCGGGAAAGGGCTGGATGGTCACCGGCAGCGCACCTTCGCACCCGCGGTAGCCCTCGTCGCCCTTATACCCGTTGCCGTCCATGCGGTTCTCAAAGCGCTTGAAGTAGGGCAGCACGTCGGCATAACCCCAGCCCGGGTTGCCGCGCTCGGCCCAGGTGTCGAAGTCGATCGGCTGGCCGCGCACGATAAGCCCGCCATTGACCGCGCTCGATCCGCCGAGCGTGCGCCCTTGCACCAGCGGGAGCTGCCGACCGGCGATGTGCTCCGAGGCTTCGGTCTTGAACTGCCAGGTCACGCTGGGATCGAACAGCGTTTTCATGAACCCGGCGGGAATGCGGATGTAGGGGTTAGTGTCCGGCGGGCCGGCCTCCAGCACGCACAAGGAGCGCTTGCCGTCCTCTGCGAGACGGGCGGCGACGACGGATGCGGCAGAGCCGGCACCAACGATGATGGTATCGAATGTATCCATGAAACTCCTTAAAGACCGAAGATCTTGCGGACGGCGTCAGCCAGTTTTTCCGCCTGTGCGTCCAGCCAGGCGTCATCGCGCGTCCAGATCGGGTGGTCAGCCACAACGCACTGGAAATCGGCCAGCCCGAGGTTGGACGAGGTCATGCCCGCCAGCTTGCGGAATGGCGTGGTGATCAGCGCCGTCGAGGGCAACCCGTCTTCGGAGCAGTAGATGGCGTCGAGCAAACTGCACGACGTGCAGGCCCCTCAGTCCCCGACGCCACTGACGATAACGTGGGCGCGCGCCAGCAGGTCGGCGCGCTGTTCGGCATTGATCGGATCGGATGCCGAACCCTTGCGCACGGTGAAGTGCGAACCGATCACGCCCTGGCGCTCGAGCACGCGGGCCAGCGCCGACAGTAGGTCGCCTGCGCGCGGCTTGGCATTGTCGATCAGCCCGAGCACGGGTTTGTCGGGGATGCCCTTCCATGCATGGCGGATAGTGCCCTGTACTTTGGCTGTGCTGGCGCGCGGCGCCGGCAGGATGACGTCGATGCTCATTGCTACTCCTTGAGTGCCTTCATACGAAGTCCAGGTCGGCCTCGGCGCGCGCGAGGTCGCGCGCCGGCACCGGCTCGCCCGGCAAGCAAACGGGGCGGGTGATCGGATGACCGTCATCCACCCAGCTCCAGGACGGGATGTAGGCGCTCCAGCCCGCGCCCGGGCCGCCCGAGGGCACAACGAGGATGCGGCCGGCGCTGGCACCGGCAATATTGCCCTCGGCATCCGGCTTGCTGTAGCGGTTGCCCGGATAGTCGTGCCGGAATCCGGCCGCGGCAAGCGCATCGATGCTGGTGCCTGCGCGGCGCGCGAATTCGCGCCGCAGGTCGCCAGGCAGCATGCCGGCGTCAGCGAATATGGACGCGTGCTCCGGCCCCAGCACCAACATGCTGCAGGTATCGGTGCCGGTGCCGTTCTGTGCCGGGTCGCGCATGGTGTGGCCGATGGCCTTGAACATGTCTTCGGCCGTGGGCTGGAAGCGGTGCATGATCTGGCGCGGCGCTTCGGCGGGAATGATGGACACCGTGGTCGCTGACCTGTCGTAGCCGAACTGTTCGCGGATGGTCGGCCATGGCGTCGACCCGATCAGCGGCGGATCGCCTTCTGCAAAATGGAACGTGTACTTGCCGGCATGACCAAAGGAGCTGGCATCCAGTTCGCCGGTGACGGCCTTCAGCGCAGTGAAGGCGCCCAGGCGGATGGCGCGGCCGATAGTCGCATTGGCGCGATTGCCCGGACCGAACACGCCCATTCCAGAACGCATGCCGATCCTCTCGGCATACGGCCCCGACACCACGGCGGCAATGGCCACGCCACCGGTGGAGCTGAGCACGGTATGCAGGGAGAAGCGCGGGTCGAGCATGGCATCCCAGGTGGCCAGCACCACCGGAAAGTACTCCGGCTTGCAGCCCGCCATCACGGCACAGGTCGCCGCCTGCCACACGTACAGGGGCAGGTCGCGGCGCGGCACGATACCGAGGCACTCGTCCATGCCGCGCGCGCCGGCCGCGACCATCCGCTCCACCAGCGCCGGCGTCGGCGGGATGACCGGCAGGCCATCGGACCAAGGTTCGTCGAGGAAAGCCTCGACGGCCGTGAGGTACGAGTCGAAACGCTCCAGTTTGCGCTCTGGCATTGTCATGCGAGCTTGCCTTGCGTCAGTCGAGGCGGATTACTTACAGCACTGCCGGCAATCAGGCCGCAGGCTTGTCGGCTTCCGGGGTCGCCTGAGGCTCGCCGCCTTCCGGTGCCGCGTCCTCGGGCTTCCCGAGCTTGCGCTTGAGTTTTTCTTCCTTCTTCGCCTTCTTGGCGAGTTCCTTCTGGCGCTTCTCGTACGAGTAGTTGGGTTTGGCCATGAGCCGTCCTTCGCGTTGATTGCAAAATGAGGGGATCCCTCCCCTCGTACTCCCTTGGTGCTTCCCTCGCGCGCCCCTGCTTCACCTGCCCCTGACGATTGTTCTGTCAGGGTTCTTTATCACGGCTTGCCCAGATAATCGCGCTTGCCCAGTTCCACGCCGTTGTTGCGCAGGATGTCGTAGGTCGTTGTGACATGGAAATAGAAATTCGGGTGCACGAAATTGAGCAGGTAGTTCAGCCCCTTGAAACTCACGGTGCCGGTGCGCATCTCCAGCGTGATGGCCTTGTCTTCGGTACCGTCGATCTGGGCAGGCTTGAGCGACTCGAGGAACGCCACCGTCTTCTTGCAGCGCGTGATGAGATCGGCAAAAGTCTTTTCCGTATCTTCATAGACCGGGATATCCACGCCGGCCAGACGCGCGGCACCGCCCTTGGCTCCGTCGGTTGCGATCTGCACCTGGCGCGACAGCGGGAACATGTCCGGAAAGATCCGGCTGCCCGTCAGCACCGTGGGATCGATGTTCTTTGCCTGCGCGTGGGCATCGGCCTTTTCCAGCACGCCAACCAGGTTGTTCAGCATGCGAACGAACACCGGCACCGATGCCGAATACATGGAAATGCTCATAACTCCTCCTTATGACACAACGTTAAAAGTCCGGGACCAGCCCGAAAATCTAAAACTTTCAAATCTAGAGATGCCCGAAGGGCAGACATCCACACAATATTGTTATATCGATAACAGTATATTCACTGGGGGGTGCCGACACCGGATTCCCTCGCCGCTGTGCGGCCCTCACTCCTGTATTTGCGTGAGTCGGATCACGTAACCGCCGGATTTCTCGTCGCGCTCCAACACCAGTAACTTGCGCTTCTCCGCCTCTTCCAGCACGTCGCTGAAAGCGCGAAAGCCGTAGTACGACTCGTTGAACCCCGGGTTCCTGCGCTTGAGCGTCTGCTTGACCATGGAGCCCCACAGCTTCTCGCCCTCGCCGCGCTCGGCCACCAGCGCCTCCACCGTGCCGACAATGAGGTCAATCGCCACCTGCTTACGGTCTTCCACCGAGCCCGCATCCACCGGCGCCTCGGCCGCTGCATCTCCCGTTGGATCGCCTGCCTGAGCCGGCGCATCCACCGCTGCCACTTCTCCCTTGGCAGGCGCGCTGCGCTTGGCCGTGCGCTTCTTGGTCACCCGGCGCTTCACCTCGTCTTCACGCACCAGGTCGTCATAAAAAATGAATTCATCGCAGTTGGCGATCAACAGGTCGGAGGAGGAGTTCTTTACCCCGACTCCGATCACCACCTTGGCGTTCTCGCGCAGTTTGGACACCAGCGGCGAGAAATCCGAATCGCCGCTGATGATGACGAAGGTATCCACATGCGACTTGGTGTAGCAAAGGTCGAGCGCGTCCACCACCATGCGGATATCTGCCGAATTCTTGCCGGACTGGCGCAGGTGCGGGATTTCAATCAGCTCGAAGGACGCCCCGTGCATCACCGCCTTGAAGTCCTTGTAGCGCTCCCAGTCGCAGTAGGCCTTCTTCACCACGATGCTGCCCTTCAGCAGCAGCTTTTCCAGCACGCGATTGATGTTGAAGTGGGCGTACTTGGCATCGCGCACGCCGAGCGCGACATTCTCGAAATCGCAGAACAACGCCATGCTGCGGGTTTCCTGCGGTGCAGCCATTCAACTCTCCAGATGAAAACCTTGCGCGCCTGCGGGGAAATGACGGTTTCTGGCGCTTATGAGCGGTACTCGTCTGATCGTAGCAGAAACAGGGGGGCTCAACGCGGGGCCAACACAGGGGGGAAGGGTAGGCCCCACGCGAAGGAGCAACGCGAGGGGCTGGCGTGATTTGCCGCCCCCTCGTCTGCGCCTGAAACCGGCCAGCCGTCAGGCGGCGGCGAGCGCCTGCTCGAGGTCCGCCTTGAGATCGTCGATATGCTCGATCCCCAGCGACAGCCGCAACATGTCTTCGCTCACGCCGGAATTGGCCAGTTCCTCGGCATTGAGCTGGCGGTGGGTGGTGGATGCCGGGTGGGTCGCCAGCGACTTCGCATCGCCAATATTGACCAGCCGGGTGAACAGCTTGAACGCATCGAGCACGCGAGCGCCGGCCTCACGTCCCCCGGATTTCAGGCCAAAGGAGAGAATCCCCGAGGCCTTGCCGCCCATGTACTTCTTGGCCAGCGCGTGGTCCGGGTGATCGGTCAGTCCGGCGTAGTTAACCCACGCCACCTTACGGTGGCTCTTCAGGTGTTGCGCGATGGCCAGCGCGTTGTCGCAGATGCGGTCCATCCTGAGGGCGAGCGTCTCGATACCCTGCAAGATCAGAAAGGCGTTCATGGGACTGATGGCCGCACCCATATTGCGCAGCGGCACGACGCGCGCGCGACCGATATAGGCCGCCGGTCCCAGTGCCTCGGTGTACACCACGCCGTGGTAGGACACGTCGGGCTCGTTCAAGCGGCGGAAACGCGCCTTGTGCTCGGCCCAGGGAAACTTGCCGCTGTCGACAATCGCCCCGCCCACGCTGTTGCCATGCCCGCCCAGGTACTTGGTGAGGGAGTGCACCACGATGTCCGCGCCGTGCTCGAAGGGCCGGCACAGGTAGGGCGATGGCACCGTGTTGTCGACGATGAGCGGAACGCCGGCCTTGTGCGCGATCTCGGCCAAAGCCGCGAAATCGGTGACATTGCCCAGCGGGTTGCCGATGGACTCGCAGAAGATGGCTTTCGTCTTCGCATCGATGAGCGGGCGGAAGGTCTCGGGCTTGCGCGGGTCGGCGAAGCGGGTCTGGATGCCCTGCTGCGGAAAGGTGTGCGCAAACAGGTTATAGGTGCCCCCATAGAGGGTGCTGGCCGAGACGATGTTGTCGCCCGCCTCGGCGATGGTCTGTATCGCATAGGTCGTCGCGGCCATGCCCGAGGCGAGCGCGAGCGAGGCGAGGCCGCCTTCCAGGGCTGCGACGCGCTTTTCCAGCACATCCTGGGTGGGATTCATGATCCGGGTGTAGATGTTGCCGGGGACCTTCAGGTCGAACAGGTCGGCACCGTGTTGCGCATTGTCGAAGGCATAGGCCACCGTCTGGTAGACGGGGACTGCGACCGCCTTGGTGGTTGGGTCCGGGGAGTAGCCGGCATGTACGGCCATGGTTTCCAGTTTCATCGGCGTTCCTTCTTGAAAATGTTCAGTGGACGGGAAGATGGAAAACGGTGCGCTGTCACCGCAGACAACATGAGCCCTGCGCGGTTTTCAGGCAGCGGATGATACCGGATGGTCATCAATCGCCGCTCACGGGGAAAGAGAGTCGGAAAAGCGGGATGGGGACTGCACTCAGCCCTGCAACAAGCGTTGCAGCAATCGATCCAGCTGGTCGGCGAAGGCCTTCTGGTCGCGCGAACTGAATGGCGCCGGGCCACCGGTCTGCACGCCAGTCGAGCGCAGCTCTTCCATGAAGCCGCGCAGGGCGAGGCGCTCCTGGATGTTGTTGTCGGTCAGACGCTCGCCACGCGGATCGAGCACATGCGCGCCTTTCCCGATGGCCGCCGCCGCGAGCGGAATGTCCGCGGTGATCACCAGGTCTCCCGGCTGCAATTCTGAGGCGATGCGATCGTCCGCCACGTCGAACCCGGCGGGCACCTGGATGGCACGGATCCACTGCGAGGGCGGCGTGCGCAGCGTCTTGTTGGCCACCAGTGTCAGGTGCACCTTCACGCGCTCGGACGCACGGAACAGGATGTCCTTGATCGCACCCGGACAGGCGTCGGCATCGACCCAGATTTTCACCAGGCTGGGCCTTCAGGCGAGCAATGCCTCGATGTCTGCAGCGAGGGCTTCAGGCTTCACCGTGGCCTTGTAACGGCGCACCACGTGGCCGTCGGCACCCACCAGGAACTTGGCAAAGTTCCACTCGATGTCTTCAGCGCTCCCCGACCCGGCAGCCTCCTTTTTCAGCCACTGGTACAGCGGGGGCGCGCCGGCGCCATTCACCTCGATCTTGTTGAACATCTGGAAACTCACACCATAATTCTTCTGGCAGAAAGCCCCGATCTCGGCCGCGGTGCCCGGCTCCTGCGCGCCGAACTGGTTGCACGGGAAACCGAGCACAGCCAACCCCTTGCCCTGGAATTTCTTGTGCAATGCCTCGAGGCCGGCGTACTGCGGCGTGAGCCCGCATTCGCTCGCCGTATTGACCAACAGCGCGAGTTTGCCCTTGTATGCGGACAGGTCGCAGGGTTTTCCATCCAGCGTCTTCGCCGTGAAATCGTGCAGTGTGCTCATGTGCGGCTTCCTTTCAGGATGCGTTGTTCCATCGTTGCAATGTTGGTTGACGCATCATGCGCCCCATTCGGCCTTATCCCCGACCGCGATGCGACCGCCCACCAGCACGCCCGCAAATGCGCCCCCGCGCCAGTCGTCATAGAGCGCTGCCTGCAGCCCGGGCAGCACCTCGTCCATGCGCTCGCACGGCTTGGTCTCGCCGTAGATCTGCAGTCGGCAACCCCCGATCAACAAGATGCGGTTGCGCATGTAGGCCAGCGCCAGGCCGCGCACCAGCAGGTTGGCGCGCCGCGCCACAGGGTGGGGTGTGAACAATAACTCCTTGCCCAGCGCGGCGACGGTCGATTCCCACACCTCGGCCTCCAGCAGGGTCACCTGCCGCCGTCCGCCCTGGTTGGCACTGCCCGCGATGCCCTGGTCGGTGACGAGCTCAGCGGTATCCACGGCATCCATCACACCGCGCTTGGCGCGCTTCACCCAGATCGCCTCAATCACTCCAGTCATCAGTCCACCCCCGAAATAACAAGGGCGCCCTGGATATCGGCGCCCTCAATGACCGCTCGCAGTTCAACATCTTCGCGCATCGTGCCGTGCGCAATGAACGGCTCCAGACCGTTCCTCAGCTTCGTCATGGCGCACAGTGCGCAACCGGACGCGGCAAAGCCGCGCCGGGTCACACGATGTTGAGGTGCTCGATCCCCTTGGTGATGTCCTTTTCCTTCGATTCCTTGGAATTGAGCTTGATCATCAGCCGCAGGTCGTTGACCGAGTCGGCGTTGCGCAGCGCGTCCTCATAGGAGATCCGCCCCTCCTCGTACAGGTCGAACAGCGCCTGGTCGAAGGTCTGCATGCCCAGTTCGCGCGACTTCTTCATGATCTCCTTGATCTCGTGTACGTCGCCCTTGAAGATCAGGTCGGCAATCAGAGGCGAGTTGAGCATGATCTCCACCGCGGCCGCGCGACCCTTGCCCTCTTTCAGCGGAATGAGCCGCTGCGCCACCAGCGCGCGCAGGTTGAGCGACAGGTCCATGAGCAGTTGCGCCCGGCGCTCCTCGGGAAAGAAGTTGATGATCCGGTCAAGCGCCTGGTTGGCGCTGTTGGCGTGCAGGGTACCCAGCGCCAGGTGCCCGGTTTCGGCGAAGGCCACCGCGTGTTCCATGGTTTCCTTGGCGCGGATCTCGCCGATCAGGATCACGTCGGGGGCCTGGCGCAGCGTGTTGTGCAGCGCGTTTTCCCAGGAGTCGGTGTCCACGCCGACTTCACGCTGCGTGATCAGGCTCTTGATGTGCGGGTGGGTGTATTCGATCGGGTCCTCGATGGTAATGATGTGCCCGTAGTGGTTCTCGTTGCGGTAACCGATCATCGCCGCAAGCGTCGTCGACTTGCCCGACCCGGTGCCCCCCACCATGATCACAAGCCCGCGCTTGGTCATGATCACGTCCTTCAGCACCGACGGAATCCTCAGGTCCTCGAACTTCGGGATCGACGTGGTGATCACGCGCAGCACCAGGCCCACGTAGGTTTGCTGGATGAAGGCATTAACGCGAAAACGCCCGATGCCGGCCGGCGCGATGGCGAAGTTGCATTCCTTGGAAGCCTCGAACTGGGACGCCTGCTTGTCGTTCATGATCGCGCGCGCCAGGTCCGCGGTGTGCTGCTGCGTCAGCGGCTGGTTCGACACCGGCGTCATCTTGCCGTCGATCTTCATGGCCGGAGGGAATCCGACGGTGATGAACAGGTCCGAGCCCTTCTTCTGGATCAGAAGGCGCAACAGGTCGTACATGAATTTTGTTGCCTGTTCTTTTTCCATGGCATGACTCCTGAATTAACTGCTGACAGGGCACGTACTCTGCGCCCGCCATGACGACTGGAAATCGATTATTTGAACGTGTCCTTGTTGGCGGCCTTTGAGCGCGCCTCTTCCAGCGCAATGACGTTGCGTTTCACCAGCTCCTGCAGGTTCTGGTCCAGCGTCTGCATACCGTACTGCTGGCCGGTCTGGATGGCCGAATACATCTGCGCGATCTTGGCTTCACGGATCAGGTTGTTGATGGCCGGCGTGCCGATCATGATTTCGTGCGCCGCCACGCGGCCGCTGCCGTCCTTGGTGCGCAGCAATGTCTGCGAAATAATCGCCTTCAGCGACGTGGAGATCATGGCTCGTATCATGTCTTTTTCCGCTGCCGGGAACACATCGACGATCCGGTCAATGGTCTTGGCGGCAGAAGACGTGTGCAATGTGCCGAATACCAGGTGGCCAGTCTCGGCGCCCGACAGGGCGAGTCGGATGGTCTCCAGGTCGCGCATCTCGCCCACCAGGATCACGTCCGGGTCTTCGCGCAGCGCGCTTCGCAAGGCATTGTTGAACGACAGCGTGTGTGGGCCGACCTCGCGCTGGTTGATCAGGCACTTCTTGGATTCATGCACGAACTCGATCGGGTCCTCGATGGTGAGGATGTGGCCTTCCTCGACGTTGTTCTTGTGGTCCACCATGGCCGCCAGCGTAGTCGACTTGCCCGAGCCGGTCGGCCCGGTGACCAGCACCACGCCGCGCGGCTGGTCGGAAATCTCCTTGAATATCTTCGGCGCCTTGAGATCTTCCAGCGAGAGAATTTTGGAGGGGATGGTCCGCAGCACGGCTGCGGCGCCGCGATTCTGCACGAAAGCATTGACACGGAATCGCGCCAGGCCCGGAATCGCGAACGAGAAATCGCACTCCAGTGTCTCTTCATAATGCTTGCGCTGGCCGTCGTTCATGATGTCGTAGATCATGCCGTGGACATCCTTGTGGTCCATGGCAGGCAGGTTGATGCGCTTCATGTTGCCGTGAACGCGGATCATCGGTGGCACGCCCGCCGACAGATGCAGGTCGGATGCCTTGTTCTTGACGACAAAGGCGAGGAGTTCGGAGATGTCCATATATAATTGCCTCGTTATTCATTGAGTCTGCGGAACGACACTGCGCGGAATAACGCCGCGAATTTGCCAGCCTCTAAGGAAGCCCACGCTCTCGGTGAACCACGGAGCGCTTCTAAATCTTTGTTGTTTCAGGATTATGGCAACAATCCCGACCCGCATGCAAGCGAGGATACACGCTGTGCGCGAGCGCATTGCGCAAGCCTGCGCTGCGGCGCATCGCCCCCCGGTTTCAGTGCGCCTGCTTGCCGCCAGCAAGACCTTTTCAGCCGATCGCGTGCGTGAAGCGGCAGCAGCGGGCCAGCATGATTTTGGCGAGAATTACCTGCAGGAGGGCGTCGAAAAGATCGATGCCACGCGTGATCTGCCCTTGACCTGGCACTTCATCGGACCGATCCAGAGCAACAAGACGCGCCCCATCGCCGAACGCTTCGACTGGGTGCATTCGGTGGATCGGGAGAAAATCGCGCGCAGGCTCTCCGAGCAACGACCCGCCGGACAGGATCCACTGCAGGCCTGCATCGAAGTCAATGTCAGCGGCGAGGCGAGCAAGAGTGGCGTTGCGCCGGCCAATGTGCTCGCCCTCGCGAAATGCATCACAGGCCTGCCCGGACTCCGATTGCGCGGGCTGATGGCGATACCCGAGCCCACCGACGACATGGCGCTGCAACGGCGTCGCTTCGCGGTTTTGCGTGAACTTCAACGCGAATTGCAGGAGGCACTGGCGCAAGAAGGCGTGGTGCTTGATACTTTGTCCATGGGCATGTCGGCGGACCTCGAGGCCGCCGTTGCCGAAGGCGCGACGATGGTGCGCGTGGGGACTGCGATTTTTGGCGAACGGGCGAAGACATGAACATCACATTTATCGGCGGCGGGAATATGGCCCAGGCCATCATCGGCGGCCTGAAGGCGAGTGGCTTCGACGCCGCCGACATCGGCGTGGTGGAGCCCGTGGCCGAGCAGCGCGCGCGGCTCACGGCGCAGTTCGGCGTAAAGGCCTGCGGCACGGTCAGCGAGACGGCGCCGTTGGGCGAGCTCGTTGTCATGGCGGTCAAGCCGCAGCAGATGCGCGAGGCGGCGGCAGCGGTCGCGCCGCTCCTGGCAAAGAACGCGCTGGTGTTGTCCATTGCCGCCGGCATCCGCATCGACGATCTTTCCCGCTGGCTGGGCGGACATGCGCTCATCGCGCGCTGCATGCCCAACACGCCGGCATTGATCGGCGCCGGCATGACCGCGGCCTGTGCCACGCCGTCGGTGAGCGCCGCGCAACGCGCCAATGTCGATCGCGTGCTCGCGGCCATGGGTAAATCGATCTGGGTGGACAAAGAGGCACTGCTCGATCCGGTCACGGCCATCTCGGGGAGCGGACCGGCCTACGTGTTCTATTTCATCGAGTCCCTGGAAGCCTCGGCAAAGGAACTGGGCCTTTCTCCCGCCGATGCGCGCCTCTTGGCACTGGAAACGTTTTTGGGCGCGGCAAAGCTTGCCGCAGGATCCGCCGACGACCCGGCCACGCTGCGCACCAAGGTCACCTCCAAGGGCGGCACCACCGAAGCGGCACTCGCCTCCATGGAGGCGAGTGGCGTAAAGGCGGCCATCGCGACGGCAACGCGCGCTGCCAACGCGCGCTCCATCGAACTTGGCGACGAGTTGGGCAAAGAGCGGGGGAAAAACTGACATGCTCTCCCAGATCGGCACGCTCCTCATCGACTCGCTGGGCAGCCTGTTTGTCTACGTCCTGCTGCTGCGCTTTCACATGCAATGGCTGCGTGCGCCGTTTCGCAATCCCATCGGCGAATTCGTCTCGGCACTGACCAACTGGCTCGTGGTACCGGTGCGCCGGGTAGTGCCGGACCTGTTCGGGCTGGATCTCGCGACGCTGTTCCTCGCCTGGCTGGCGCAGGCGCTGATGATGGCGCTCCTGATGTCCCTGCGCGGCTACGCCTTTGCCAGCGCGCCGGGCACCGCGTTTCTCGTGCTGGCCGCCATCTCGGCCATCGAACTGGCGCGCATATCGGTGAACCTCTTGATCGGCGCCGCAATCCTGCAGGCCGTGCTCAGCTTCGTGGGCCCGTATTCACCGCTGGCACCCGTGCTCGACGTGCTGACACGCCGCTTCTATGCGCCGTTCCGGCGCTTCATCCCGCCCATCGGCAGTATCGACCTGTCGCCGCTGTTCCTCCTCATCGCCGCGCAGGTGGTCATCATCATGCTCGAGTGGTTACGCCGCCTGGTGGCCGCGCCGTTTTGACGCCGCCTTGAGCTGGTACCGCGCTGTCGATGGCGGCTGGATGCTGGACCTGCATGTCCAGCCCGGCGCAAAGAAGAGCGAAGTGGTCGGACTGCACGGCGACGCGCTCAAGCTGCGCATTGCCTCCCCGCCCGTGGACGGCCGTGCCAACGCCGCGTTGATCACCTTTCTCGCCGCGGCGCTCGAGGTGCCGAAGCAATCCTTTGCCGTGGTGAGGGGAGAAACATCACGGCGAAAGACGGTACGCGTAGCGCATCCGGGGGCCAATCCAGGCCGGCTGCAGATTCCAGAAAAGTAATCACATCAAGAGATAGGCGCTCATTGCACTTGGCTGAATGGCCTGATTGTTATCAGCCAGAGTTTTTTTATTGGCTGCACCAACCGACCTCAACCCTCGTACACCACTCGCCCCCCCACCAGCGTGCAGCGCACGCGCCCGGGCAGCTCGATGCCCAGATAAGGCGTGTTCCTGCCCTGGCTTTTCAGCGTGTCGGCGCTGATGCGCACCATGGCGTGGGGATCGAACAGGCACAGGTCGGCGGGCTGCCCGACCGCGAGCTGACCGGCTTCGGCGCCCAGGATGCGTGCCGGGCGATCGGTCACCGTGCCCAGCGTTCTTGCCAGTGGCAGCTTCATTTCGGTGCCCCACTTCAACGCCAGCGGCAGCAGCAGCTCAAGTCCGGTGGCCCCGGGCTCGGCTTCGGCAAAGGGCAGCAGCTTGGCGTCCTCGTCCACCGGCGCGTGGTCCGAACACAGCGCGTCCAGCGTGCCGTCAGCAAGCGCTGCGCGCAGGGCATCGCGATCGCGCGCGGAGCGAAACGGCGGGATGACGCGGCAGTGCGAGTCGAAGTAGCCGATGTCCATCTCGGACAGGTGCACATGGTGGGCCGAGACATCGCCCGTCACCGGCAGGCCCTCGGCCTTGGCATCGCGCAGCAGCTCCACCCCGCGCGCGGTCGACAGGCGCTGGAAGTGCACGCGCGCGCCGGTGTCGCGCACCAGGGCGAGCATGGTTTCCATGGCGATGGTTTCGGCAAAAGACGGGATGCCGGGCAGGCCCAGCCTTGTCGCCACCTCGCCGTCATGCGCCACGCCGTCTCGCGCGAGGAACTCGTCCTGCGGGCGCAGCCACAGGGCAAAGCCGAAGGTAGCGGCATACTGCATGGCGCGCCACAGCACCTGCGTGTCGGGCATGGCAACGTCGGCCTGCGAGAAGGCCACGCAGCCGGCCTCGGTCAACAGCACCATTTCCGTGAGCCGCTTGCCCGCAAGCTGCGCGGTCAATGCGCCCACCGGATGCACATGCGCGAGGTCGAGGCTGCGAGCGCTATGGCGCAGCATCTCCACCAGACCCGGCTCATCCAGCGGCGGGTCGGTATCCGGCGGGCAGGCCAGGCTAGTGACGCCACCCGCCACGGCTGCCGCAAGTTCCGTCTCCAGCGTGGCCTTGTATTCGAAGCCAGGCTCACGCAGGCGCGCGGATAAATCAACGAGTCCCGGCGCGACCACGAGCCCGGTCGCGTCGATGACCCGCCCCGCCTTGAACCCGGTGGGCGCCGCACCAACGCCAGTAATGCGCCCGGCCTCGATATAGACGTCCTGTTTGGCGTCGCCACCGCTCTTCGGGTCGACGACCCGACCATGGGCAATGTGGATCTTCATGTCAGTTCCCCGCCAGGATGGCCATCACCGCCATGCGCACGGCGATGCCGAAGGTGACCTGCGGCAGGATCACCGAGCGCGGCCCATCGGCCACCGCCGAATCGATCTCCACGCCGCGGTTCATCGGCCCCGGATGCATGACGATGGCGTCGGGCTTGGCCAACGCGAGTTTCTCCGCGGTCAAGCCGTAACTCTTGAAGAACTCCTGCGCCGAGGGCAGCAGCGGACCCTTCATGCGTTCGTTCTGCAGCCGGAGCATCACGATCGCGTCGCAGCCCTTCATGCCTTCGTTCATGTCGTGGAACACGCGCACGCCGAGTTTCTCCACGCCCTCGGGCAACAGGGTCTTGGGCCCGACCACGCGCACATCCGGCGTGCCCATGGTGGTAAGGCCGTGGATCAGCGAGCGTGCAACCCGCGAATGCAGCACGTCGCCCACCACGGCAACCGACAGCCGGGTGAAGTCCTGCTTGTAGTGTCGCAGGGTGTAGAGGTCGAGCAGGCCCTGCGTGGGGTGCGCGTGGCGCCCGTCGCCGGCGTTCACCACATGCAGGTGCGGATGCCCCTCGACGTGGCGCGCGATCAGGTGCGGCGCGCCGCTCGAGGCATGGCGCACCACGAACATGTCGGCATGCATGGCCGAGAGGTTGTCGATGGTATCGAGCAGGGATTCGCCCTTGGCCGCCGACGAGGTGTTGATGTTGAGGTTGATGACGTCGGCCGAGAGCCGCTTGGCGGCGATCTCGAAGGTGGTGCGGGTGCGAGTGGAATTCTCGAAGAACAGGTTGAACACCGACTTGCCACGCAAGATCGGCACCTTCTTGACGTCGCGCTCGGTGATGCCGACGAAGGAACCGGCGGTATCGAGGATGTGCACGATCACCTCGCGCGGCAGGCCTTCGATGGTCAACAAGTGCTGCAGCTCGCCGTGCGCGTTGAGTTGCGGATTTCTCATCGAAGTCCGTTCATGTCGTCATCCCCCGTGTAGTTCTTCCTCAATTCGCCCTTCCCCACTTCGTCCTTCTCACCCTGCGCCGATCATCGGGACTTCCCCCATACACGCAGGCTTGCCTGTCATTTTCCTGCCCCCTTGGCCGCCGATGGCTTGCGCCGCTGCGCCGACAGCTGCAGGACGAGCCCGCCGCCTGCCGCGTCGTCGCGCTCGAGCACCAGTATCTTGCCGGCGGGCACGTCGAGACGCGCGCCACAAAACTGCGCGGCAATCGGTAACTCGCGCCCGCCGCGATCCACCAGCACGGCAAGGTCGATGCGCGCGGGGCGCCCATAGTCGAACAATTCATTCATCGCCGCGCGGATGGTGCGCCCGGTGTAGAGCACGTCGTCCACCAGCAACAGCGGCCGCCCCTCGACTTCAAACGGGACTTGCGAGGGCAGCACCTGCTTCTTCAGGCCCGACCGGCCCAGGTCGTCGCGATAGAACGACACATCGAGCGTGCCCATCGGGGTCGTCAGCCCGAGCTCGCGATGCAGCCGCTCGGCCAGCCAGGCACCGCCGGTGACGATGCCGACGATGGCAGTGTCGGGCGTCACCTGGGCGCGCAGCTGCGACACCAGGCTCGTACACAGCTGCTCTGCGTCAGGCAGTTGCATTGGAATCTCCATTGCCGTCCGCGCGTCGGCTGTCGCGGGCCTGCTCATCCAGGTAGCCCTGTAGGATGATCTGCGCCGCCAGCGCGTGGCTGTCGTGCTTGTGCGCGCGTCCGCCGCGGCCCATGTTGCGAAGCGACTCTTCGGCTGCCGCGGAGGACAGTCGCTCGTCCACCAGCGCAACCGCCAGCCCGAACCGTCCCTCCAGCTGCCGCGCGAACTTGCGTGCGCGGCGCGTCTGGTCATGTTCGCTGCCATCCATCGACAGCGGCAGGCCGACAGCAAAGCTCCCCGGCCGCCACTCGGCAATCAAGGCTTCGATGGCGCCAAAGCGCAGCGCGTTGGCTTCGCCTTCGATGAGCGTCAGCGGATGGGCCAGCCCGGTTTCCCGGTCACCCACCGCGACGCCGATGTACTTCTCGCCAAAATCGAAGGCGAGGATTGCCGGTGCAGCACGCAGGGGCGCCGCGGCCGGCGTTTCCAACTGAGCGGGTGGGGCATCCTGTGAGGATGGCTTTTCAGCAGCCACGATCACGCGTGCCCCGCACTGTCCGACAAGAGCGCGTAATCGACACCTAGAATACCCATCGCCGCCTGCAGGCGATCCCCCGCCGGCGTGTCGAACAGGATGCTGTCCTGCGCTTCGACCGTGAGCCAGGCGTTCTGCTTGATCTCGCTCTCCAACTGGCCCGCGCCCCAACCCGAGTAGCCCAGCGAGACCAGCAGCTTGGGCGGCCCCTCGCCCTTGCCCACCGCCTCGAGGATGTCCTTGGAAGTAGTGAGCCCGACGCGATCCTGGACGGCGAGCGTGGCGCCCCACGAGCCCACCGGTTGGTGCAGTACGAATCCATGGTCGGTTTGTACGGGGCCGCCGTAATACACCGGTTCACGCCCCACCTCGACGGAGTCGAGCGGCACCTTGATGCGCTCGAACAGCCCGGAGAGCGTGAGTTCAGTGGGACGATTGACCACGATACCGACCGCCCCCTGGGCGTTGTGCTCGCAGATGTACGTCAAAGTGCGGGAAAAATGCGGGTCAGCCATGCTGGGCATGGCGATGAGGAAGTGATTGGTGAGATTGACTGGGTTCACCGGGTGTTATTGTACTGGCTGGGACGGCGCTGCACAATTTTCCCGCCGATTTTGCTCTCAACCCGGGACACGTTGCCAAACACCCGTCAATTCGAGCGCGCACTGGTATGGTTCCGGCGTGACCTGCGCTTTGCCGACCACGCCGCCTTGAGCCAGGCCCTCACCCGTGCCAATCAGGTGTGGTGCGTGTTCGTCTATGACACGGAGATCCTCGATGCGCTGCCAACCCGCAGCGACCGGCGCGTGGAGTTCATCTGGCATTGCCTGGCGGATCTCGACGCGCAACTGAACAAGCACGGCGGCGGACTGATCGTTCGTCACGGACGCGCCCGCGAGCTCGTCCCGGCCCTGGCTATGGAACTGGGCGCCCAGGCAGTCTTCGCCAATCGCGACTATGAACCCACAGCCGTGTCGCGCGATGAGGAAGTCGCATCGCGCCTCGCGCAGGCTGGTGCTCGGCTGGAGACCTTCAAGGACCAAGTGATCTTCGAGCGCGATGAGGTCATGACCGGGAGTGGCACACCCTATTCCGTTTTCACGCCCTACAAGAATGCCTGGCTGAAACGCCTAGCCGGGGACGCGCTTCGCGCACATGCCACAGAGGCGCATGCGGGCGCGCTGGCCGCGCCGCCCGGTCAAGACGGCGCCCTGCCCTCGCTCAAAGCCATCGGGTTTTCCCCGACCAACCTGCGCCAACTTGCCCTCCCGACCGGATTGTCGGGTGCGCAGACGTTGCTGCGCGAATTCATGCGCCGCATCGACCGCTATGACCGCGCGCGCGACTTTCCGTCGCTCAAAGGACCGTCCTACCTGTCGGTGCACCTGCGCTTTGGCACTATCTCGATTCGCCAGCTGGTCGGCAAGGCCAATGTCCTGGCCAGCCCCGGCGCCCGTACCTGGCTGTCGGAGCTCATCTGGCGCGAGTTCTATTTCCAGATCCTGCACCATCATCCGCGCGTGGTCGAACATGCCTTCAAGCCGGAATTCGAGACGCTGCCTTTCGACAACGACCCGGCCCTGTTTTCGGCCTGGTGCGAGGGGCGCACCGGCTACCCGCTGGTGGACGCCGCCATGCGGCAGTTGAAACAGACCGGCTACATGCACAACCGCCTGCGCATGGTGGCAGCCAGTTTCCTAGTCAAGGACCTGCACGTCGACTGGCGCTGGGGCGAGCGCTATTTCGCCGAACACCTGAATGACTTTGACCTCGCGGCCAACAATGGCGGGTGGCAATGGGCGGCCTCCACGGGATGCGATGCACAGCCGTATTTCCGCATTTTCAACCCGGCTTCGCAGTCGGAAAAGTTCGACGCCGAGGGCGCATTCATCCGCCGCTACGTGCCGGAACTGGCCAAAGTCCCGGCCAAACTCATCCATGCGCCCTGGCTCATGGAGGAAGAGGCGCAACGAGAAGCCCTCTGCGTCGTCGGCACCCACTACCCGGCACCCATCGTCGATCACGATGAGGCCCGGCGCGTCACGTTGGCCCGCTACCAGGAGGCGCGGGCGAGCGTGAAGCCAAAATCCGATGCCTGAATGTCGCCGGGTCGCGGCGAATCCGCCGCGCCAAAAGCAAACGGCCCGCGACATCACTGTCCGGGCCGCTCGGGCAGGAGAGGCAATATGCCCCTCCACCACAGGAAAAGTCAGGGACGGATTTAGGCCGCCTTGAGATTGCCCGCGGACTGCTTGCCGCGCTCGGTGACGATGTCGAAGCTGACGCGCTGGCCTTCATTCAGCGTGCCTAGCCCGGACTTCTCCACCGCGCTGATGTGAACGAACACATCCTTAGATCCGCCTTCGGGCTGGATGAATCCAAAACCCTTGGTGGCGTTGAACCACTTTACTGTACCTGTAGCCATTCTGGCCTCCGTAGAAATACACACCTGGGAGTCACAACATCACCGCAACACCAGGTGCTGGTCCGCGCACAACTCGGGCGCGGTAGCGAACAACCTTTGCGTGGTGGATGACTTGGTAGTGGACCGTCCGGAACCGGACGGGTAGCTGAAGAAGGCAGGCCAGAACGTAGATTGCGGATGGGACTCTGCGCCCAATCGCCAATGTTGTCAAACAGGCGGGATCGGGGCCATTGCGCCTGCGCCGGCAGTGCAATCGTTGTCGCGCATCGCCGCTCGGCCGCGACCTGGCGTCAGGCTGCAGCCCGCTTCACGAAACCGGCAATGAGTGCCAGCAATTCGTCCTCGGGGTAGGGTTTGCCGAGGAAGGCGTCCACGCCTATTTCACTGGCGTGCTTGCGGTGCTTTTCGGCGGTGCGCGAGGAGATGATGACGATGGGGATATGCGCTAGCCGCGGATCGACGCGCACATTGCGCGTCAGCTCGAAGCCGTCCATGCGCGGCATTTCGATGTCCACCAGCATCACGTCGGGGAGGGTTTCCTGAAGCTTCTCCAGGGCCTCGACGCCATCACGGGCCACCATCAGCTTATAGCCCTGGCGCTCGATGAGTCGTCCGGTGAACTTGCGCACGGTGAGCGAATCGTCGACCACCATCACCGTCGGGGGTGCCGCGGGCTCGGGTTGCGGCGCTACCGCCGCTGCGGGCGGCGCGGCGAGCAGTGCCGCGTGGCGCAACGCCATCTGCTGCGCAAGCAGGACCGGATTGATGATCAGCGCGATCTCGCCAGATCCGAGCACCGTGGCCCCGGTGATGCCGGGCAGGCGCTGCAATTGCGGACCGACCGCCTTCACCACCACCTCTTGGTTGCTGCCGGTGATGTCGTCCACATGCAACGCAATAGCGTTGCTGCCACTCTTGAGGAACAGCACCGACGATGAGCGCTTGTGCTCGGGCACGGCATCCTCCTGGCCGATCAGGTGCGGCAGGTAATGGAACGTGAGCCGTCGTTCCTGCCACGCAGCGGCGCGATCCCGCCACGCCGCCTCGATCTGGTCGGGACCGAATTGCGACACGTGCTCGACCATCACCGCCGGCACGGCGAAGGTGCGCGTACCCACGCGCACCAGCACGGCCTGGGTCACTGCAAGTGTCAGGGGCAGGTAGATGGTAAAGCGCGATCCGGCGCCTGGTGTAAAGCTGACTTCCACCCGCCCGCCCAGCGCTGCAGTCTCGGTACGCACCACGTCCATGCCGACACCACGGCCGGAGACTTCGGTCAGGGTTTCCGCCGTCGACAGCCCGGGATGGAAAATCAGGTCGGCCACCTCAGCGTCACTGGGCGTGTCCCCCGCTTTCAGGGCGCCGATCTCCAGCGCCTTGGCGCGAATGCGCGCAAGGTCGAGCCCCGCGCCGTCATCGGCCAGCGCCAGCCGGACTTCGTTGCCTTCCTGCGACACTTCCAGGCGGATGTCCCCCATCTCGGGCTTCCCCGCGGCGGCTCGCACTTCCGGCACCTCGATGCCGTGGCTCACGGCGTTGCGCAGCAAGTGCTCGAAGGGCCCGGTGATGCGCTCGAGTACCGCGCGATCGAGTTCCGTCGTCCCGCCGCGAATGTCCAGGTTGGCGCGCTTGCCCAGGCCCTTGGCGGTCTGTCGCACGATCCGATAGAGGCGTTCGGCCAGGCTGGCGAAAGGCACCATGCGCACGCGCATCAGATCCTGCTGCAGGTCGCGATTCATGCGCGCCTGCGTCACCAGCGCGGTCTCCGTGCTGTTGGTGGCGTGCAGCAGGCTCTGGTGGACCGTCTGCACGTCGTTCACCGACTCGGCCATCAGCCGGGTCAGCTCCTGGAAGCGCGTGAACCGGTCGAACTCCAGCGGGTCGAACCCGTCCTTGCCGCGCGTGTCGGCCGCGCGCGCCTGCATCTGCGACTCGGCCTGGATCTCGATTTCGCGCAGCTGGCCACGCAGCTTCACGACGTTGTCGGTCAGTTCGTTCATCGCGGCCTTCAGCGAACGCATCTCGGCCTCGATGCGGCTACGGGCGATCGACACTTCGCCCGCCTGGTTGACCAGGCGGTCGATCATGTCGGCGCGCACCCGCAACATCGGTCGCGCGGCATCGCCTTCCCGGGCCAGCGGCGTGCCCGCTTCGACAATGGGCTTCGCGGGCGCAATCTTGCCCATAACCGGGGCAACCGTCACCGGCGCCGCCGTCACCGCGGAGGCCCCGGCGACCTCACCTGCCGCCAGCTGGTCATACAGGTTGCCAATGCGGTCGATCGCCCCCTCGAGTTCATCGAACAGGCTCGCCGGGAGACCTTTCAATGCAAGGGCTTTCTCGATGCGCGACTCGGTGGCATGCGTGAGCTCGCCAAGGCCCATGGCGCCGGCCATGCGCGCGCCGCCCTTGAAGGTATGCAGCAGCCGCTGCAGGGAGCGCGCGGTTTCGCGATTGTCGGGAGCCGCGCGCCACGCGCGGAACGCGGCACCGATGGCGGGCATCAGTTCGGCCGCCTCTTCGACGAAGACCTCGAGCAGTTGCGGATCGATCTCGTCATCGGGGCGCTGCCGGCGTTTTTCCACCACGGCATCCGCGTCCCCGCTCGGGGCGACGCCGGCGGGAACGACCAGCGCGATTCGTGGCGCCTCCGCGCCGGGAGGCGCGTCATCGGCCCGCGGCAGGACCGCCTCTTCCTCGGGGAGCAGATCGGTGGACGCGTCGCGATGAAACTCGACAGGCGCCAGCACAGCCGCAGGGGCTCCGAAGACCGCCACGAGCCGATCCATCAACACGGGTTGCGGCACCGGCATGCGCAACATCACCGCCGCCGAGACCATGGTATCGAGCGCCTCGATGGCATCACTGACCAGCTGCTCTTCGTCGGCAGACAGGGACTCCATCGAAAGGCGTGACAGCGCCGACTCAAACGCACGCGCAAGCTCGCGCAGCACCCCGAGCTGCACCGTGCCCGCAATGCCGGCGAGGGTATGCGTTGCCCGCAACAAGGCGTCGCTGATGACCCCGTGATTCTTCAGCGTTTCATGCTCTTCGTGGATCGTCCGCAGCAAGGCGTGCGCCTCCCCACTGAAGAGCGTAAATAACGTGACAGACACGCTGTTCTCGCCGAGCATGACGCTCGCTTCGTCGGACGGGACTGCCGCCTCGGGAGCCGGGACGGCGACGGGCCGCGCAACAGGCGGCGCAACGGCAACCACCGGAACAGTCTCCGCCGCCACTGTCTGCCCCGTGGCTGCCGCTGGCGCCAAATCGTTCTTCAATGCCTCCACGATTGCAAGCAACTCAGCTTCGTCGGCAGCGACGCCGCCCGCCTGCAGCCGGGCGACGGCGTCGGCAAAGTAGACGTGCGCGCGCGCAACCATGTCCAGCAATGCCTGCGTTGCGACGCGCTCTTCTTGGAGCCAGCGGTTGAGCGTCTTCTCCACCGCCCATGCCGTTTCGCCCAGCCGCATGAGGCCCACCATGCGGCCACTGCCCTTGAGCGTATGGAATCCGCGCCGCACCGCCGTGAGCACTCCAGCGTCATTGGTCCGCTCGCGCAGCAAGGCAAGATTCTCCGCGATGGCGGAGAGCACTTCACCAGCCTCATCCAGGTAGACCGACAACAGTTCCGCATCCACCGACTCGGTGCTGGCCTCGAGAAGCCGCGCCGCCTCCGGAGAGGTTTCGGCGCCTGCGGCAGCCGCGGGTGCGACACCTTTCACCGCCTGCGCGAGTTCTGGTGCCATGGACAAGCCCGTGCTCTCGATCAATTTGAGCGCTTCGGTGGCCCTTTGTTCGAGCGCAGCGTCGGCAATCAATCCCGCATCGACGCGAATGGCCTCCAGGTCCTTCTTGAGCTCGGCCTTCAGTTGCACGTTGTCCGGAGTGCGCTTCCACTGCTCGAACAGCGCCTGTGCCTTTTCCTGCTGGGTCGCGAGTTGCACCTCGATGGACGCCGTCGCGTTTGACATGGAAGGCGCCGCTTCGGCGCCCGCCTCGCCCGCGTGCACGGTCACTTTCAGGATCGGCGCCATGATGGCGTCGAAATCGGCTTCGCCGCGTGCCAGCGCCTCGATATAGAAACCCAGTCCCGATAGAGGCTGCGCAATGGCCTCGAATTCCGACTGTTCGGGCGTGTAGGCCGGTTCGGCGATGCGTGCAATTTCGCTCACCGCCGAGTCGAGCGTGGCGCGCGCCCGCGACTCCCCCAGCACGTCGAGCGCACCATCCAGCTGGGTCAGCGGCCGGTCCAGCGTCGCCAGCCTGGCGCGTTTCGCGGCGCTTGGGTCGCGGAAGAACTCGTCCAGAACCGATTCGACTTCGCGCAGGCTCTGCTGCATCTCGGCGACGACCTGGTTCACCATCAGTCGCTGTTGCGCGTGCCGCGACATGTCGTCGAGCAAGGCCACGCCCGGCGCCGTGCGCAGCAGCTTGCCCTGCATCCCGGTGGCGAGACGTTCGCACACGAATGCGCTATTGCGCGCAAAATCGGCATCATCGCCAGACAGGGTGCCCTCGGACATTCGATCCAGCGCGTGTTCGGCCAGAAGCAGCGCCACCGCCTGCTCGAGCGCAACCGCCTCGTTCATGCTCCCCGCCTCGCGCCCTGCCCATTCGCCCGTCTCCACGATGCGCGCAACCAGCTTGATCAGGGCGGGCGGGCCCAGGTCGATGCTGCGCGTCGCGAGCGCCTGCGCGGCGCTGTTGAAGGCGGGCAGCGCCGAGGGGTGCCCCGCGGCGAAGCGGTTCCAGGATTCCTTGGCCTGCAGCAGCAAGTCGTGCGCCGGCTTGATCGCGGCCGGGGGCGCGGCCTGTGCCGCCGCTTCGGCGGCCGGCAGCGTGGTCTGCAGATGAAACGTCTCCTGCACCTGGCGCACGAGATCACTGACAGGATGCGCCTGCGCCACGTAGTAAAGCGTTTCGCGCAACAGGCGTTCGGCAACATTCTGCGAGCCCTCGCCAAGGCGGCGTATCTGCGTCTCGATGCGATTGCACAGGCGACGCGCATCGAGCGCTGGCGGCAGGCCGTTGCGCGCCAACGCATCGAAATAGGCCAACGCGGCCCACCAGAAGGTCCGCTGCGGGGTCGGTCCCTGCGTGCGTTCGATCGCATCGACCGCGCCATGCATGTCGGCAATACCACCGGGATCCTTCTTCAGCCAACTGACGAAGCCGCGCTGGAAGCGCACACGCTGTTCGCGAAAATAGTTCGCAGCCTCCCCAGGGTGCAGTGCCACCGGCACCTTCTCTCGCCGCGGTGGCCGGTAACTCATGTTCGGGCAATACAGGTCCACCGGATCGGCGACGCGAGCCGGGTCGCGCGCGGCCAGCAATTCGCCGTACACCGGGAGGAGGCGAAGCGGCTGGTTGTTGGCCCCCGCCATCAGCTGGTCGAGGTAAGTGGCGATGGCGGAGACGCCACGCGCTGCAGTGGCCAGGTTCTCCTCGCTCCTGGGCAGCGCCGCCTTTTCCAGGTCGGCCAACAGTGCTTCGAGCTCCTCCATCACGCGCGTGACGCCGTCCAGGCCCACGATCTGCAGGGCGCCTGCCGCCTGGTGCAGGTTCGACAGCGCGTCCTTCGCCGCGCCACCTTCCAGAGACTTGAGAGTGCGCTGCAGTGCGAGATCGATCTCGCTCTTCACCCAAGATAGCGGTCCCGTGTCGAATGCGGCGCGCGTGGCGGTCGTAGAGGTCATGGCAGGGGTCATGTCGCGGTCGGTGACGCGCGCCTAACCGATCTTGAAATTCGAGACGGATTCCTTCAGCGCCGCGGCAAGCCCCGAGAGCTGCGCAATGGCGTTGGCCGTGCGCTGCGTGCCTTCAGAGGCCTGCTGCGTGATCCGCAGGATGTCGCCCATGCTGCCCGCCGCCGCGGTGGCCGACCGGGCCTGCGCGTTCGTGGTGGTGACGATTTCCGCGATCAGTGCCGCGAGCTTCTTCGACACTTCCTCGATCTCGGCCAGCGCGCGACCCGCCGCATCGGAGAGCCGCGCGCCCTCGACCACGCCCTGGGTGCTGCGCTCCATGGCGCCCACCGCGTCATGGGTGTCGGTCTGGATGATCTTGACGATGGCGCCGATCTGCTTGGTCGCCTCGGCCGAACGTTCCGCCAGCCGCTGCACTTCCTCGGCAACGACGGAAAACCCGCGCCCCGCTTCGCCGGCGCTGGCCGCCTGGATTGCCGCGTTCAACGCCAGGACGTTGGTCTGCTCGGTGATGTCGGCGATGAGGTCCACGATCTCGCCGATCTCCTGCGAGGATTCGCCCAGCCGCTTGATGCGCTTGGACGTTTCCTGGATCTGGTCGCGGATCTCGTTCATGCCGGAGATGGCGTCGTGCACGGCCTGCGCGCCCTTGCCCGCGGCATCCAGCGACTGTTTCGCCACTTGCGCCGATTGGTTGGCGCTGGCCGTCATCTTGTTCATCGCGCGCGCCGTATTGAGCACCGAAGCGCTAGTCTGCTTGATTTCACGCGACTGGTAGTCGGCAGCCGCTAGGAGCTGCGTCGAGGTGATCTGGGCGCCCGCCGCCGCAGTGGACACCTGCTCGGCGGTGTCGTTGATGCGGCCCACCAGCTTGGCCAGTTCCTCCACGGTGAAGTTCACCGAGTCCGCGATGGCGCCGGTGATGTCCTCATTGACTGTCGCCCGCACGCGCAGGTCGCCGTCGGCGATGCTGCCCATTTCATTCATCAGCCGCAGGATGGCATCCTGGTTGGCCTGGTTCTGCATGTCGGCCTTGACGCGCTGGCGCTCGGCCTCCTCGCTGCGCAGGCGCTCATCGGTGACGTACACCCGCACCATGGCCCAGACGATGCCCGCCGACAGCAGCAACACCAGCGTCAGAACGATGAAGTTGGCCGCGCGACCGGCAAGTTCCTGCTCGTAGACCTCGACCATCTTTTGCGTGGTGGCGAGCAGTGCCTCGGATTCGTCCACCACACGGCGCGACGCGATCCTGGCGTTCACCAACGGCTGCAGGTTGCCGACGATTGAATTCATTGCCGCCTGGAACGCGCCGTAAGCGCCTTCCAGGTCGACCAGACGCTGCTGCGCCTGGGCGTCCGTGGGCTTGCGCGCGCCCTCGCCGCCCTTCTGCAACCCCGAGAGCAATTCACTGAAGGCCGCCGCATCGCGGTCGATCTGCGAGGCAATCTGCGGATCGATGACGTCCCCGCCCATCAGGGCATTGGCATTCTTGGCCAGGCGCTGTGTCAGCGTCACCATGCGCGCCGACGCCGAGACCTCGCGTGCCGGCGCGTTGGCCTGAACCTTGGCAGTCTGCACCTGCTCGGCAAGGTCCAGCAGTGCCGGATTGCTGCTGTTGATGGAGCGCACTGCGGCGCCAAGGCCGACGAGGTTCTTTTGCTGCGCCAGCACAACGCTCACGCTGCGCTCGGTCTGGTCCCAGCCATTTTTCAGCACGTCGAGCACCGGCTGCACCACATCGGAGCTGGGGGGGACATTCACGCCCGAGGAGACGCCGCCTTGCGTGAGCAGGCTCATGCCAGACACGAATTGCTCGCGCGACTCCTGCAACTGGCGGAATGCGGCCGCGTTGCCGGTGAGCGCATCCTGGGTGGACTTGGCAATGCGCTGCGTCAGCATGCGCATGTTGGCCCCGGTTGAGAGGTAGATGGCACTGTGCGTCGCCTGGCGATTGTCGAACACGATGGTGACGACCGCGATGAAGATCGTCGCAAGCAGTACCGTTCCCAGCAGGATGTATTGCCGCAGCACAGGCAGCTTGCCGATCAACGGCAGCGGCCGCGCGGAGGCGCGTGTCGCGGGGGGCTTGCCTTGCGCCGTATCGGCGGGTGCGGCCGCCTTCCTGTCGCCTGCCGCTACACTGCCCTGCCCCGCTTTCACGTTACCCGCCGCGGGCTTCTTCCCCTTGCCGATCCAACCGGGAATCTTCAACGCCATGACTGCCTCCCCATGCGCAGCATTGCCTGCGCCAACCATTCCACGCCTGCGCGCATCACGACACGCCTGCCTGCAAGAACTCTTCACCCGTGACGAGGCGCTGCATTTCCAGTTCTGTCCAGCACCGCCCGTCTGCGTCCAGCAAATCTGCGCCCGCCCACGACGGCCTTGCGCCCGCGTCCACCTGACCCGGCTTCATGTGCTCGATTACGCGCAGGCCCAGCATGCGGTCCACCAGTATGCCGGCCCGTGCTTGGTAGCGATCAGCCGCCAGCACGATGCGCGCTTCGGGCGTGCGCGCCGTGGCGGGGCCCCCGGCAAAGCGCGACAAGTCCACCACGCTCACCAGAACGCCACGCACGTTGGCCAGACCAAGAAACCATGGCTTGGTCAGCGGCACCGGGGTGACATCCGGCACCGGCACGATCTCACCGGCATCCTCCAGCTTCAGCATCCAGTTGCGAGCACCTGACTGCAGGCCGAGCCGGGATGTCGACACCGGCTCTCCCGCCGCTTCGCGCAATCGCGCGGCGAGCGACTCCTGGAACTTACGCAGGCTTGGTCTTGTTTCCATGACGATACCGGCATGTGCCGCTGCTGAGTCCACCGCAATCAGGGCAGCGCGACGATCTTGGCCAGCAGCTCCTTTGCGTTGATGGGTTTGACCAGGTAATCCTTGGCGCCTTGGCGCATGCCCCAGACCTTGTCAGTCTCCTGAGACTTGCTGGTGCACATGATGACCGGAATATGCTTGGTGCTGGGCTCTCGCGCGATGGTGCGCGTGGCCTGATAGCCATTGGTGCCGGGCATCACGACATCCATCAGGATCACATCCGGCATCTCGGTGCGCGACTTCAACACGGCTTCCTCGCCGCTTCCAGCGACGATGCACTGGTAGCCGCTCTTGGACAGGGTTTCCAGCAGGAATTGCCGCTCCGTGGGGGAATCGTCGACGATGAGAATCTTCTTGGCTGCTCCCGCATTTGCCGCGGTGGAAGCTGCCATCATGTGCGCATCGGCACGTGCTTGCCGACCACTTTGAGCAGCGCTTCCTTGTCGAAAGGCTTGGTGAGGTATTCGTCGGATCCCACCATGAGCCCGCGCGCGCGATCGAACAGGCCGTCCTTCGAGGACAGCATTACCACGGGGGTACCCGCGAAGCGCGGATTCTTCTTGATCAGGGAACAGGTCTGGTAGCCATCCAGCCTCGGCATGAGGATGTCGCAGAACACCAGGTCGGGCTGATGATCTGCAATCTTCGACAAGGCATCAAAGCCGTCTTCGGCCAGGATCACGGAACAACCGGCCTGAACAAGGAAGATCTCGGCGCTGCGGCGGATGGTGTTCGAGTCGTCGATCACCATCACCTTGATGCCGTGCAGGTCCCTGACTGCGAGGGCTTCCTCCTGCGCCGCCTCATCTGCCGCTGGTTTCGCCGTTTCGGTCACAGTCTTTGCCCAAGGAGATCGGCAAGCGGCCACGAGACGGAACTGCCACAGCGGCGCTGCCTTAGCCGCGGACTATACCGCCAACCCCTGATAAAACAAAGCGTTGCAAATATTCTGACGGCATAAAACACGGCCTGCAAAGGCCCGTTCGCCGACAGCCGCGAATCCGGGTGCTCGGCGCGGGAAGGGTCAGGTAGTCTGCTGGCGTTGCAGCGAAGAGGCGGGGTGACGGCGATTGAGCAAGCGTCGCACGTCTTGCGCGAGGAACAGCACCTCGCGCCTGGTGGTGGAGTTACACCGCCACCATTTCGAAATCTTCCTTGCGGGCCCCGCATTCGGGGCAGGTCCAGTTGATGGGCACATCCGCCCATCGCGTGCCGGGGGCGATTCCCTCTTCCGGCGAACCGGCAGCCTCGTCATATATATAGCCGCAAATCAGGCACATCCACGTCTGGTAGTTCTGGGCAGCATCGGTCATCGGAAAAATGCATGGGTTACAATGGGAAGCCGCATCTTACCCGGTTGCCCCATGCGCCGCCACCGTTGGTCACCGCAAGAATGGGGCAGTCTTCATTGAGCCGCCATCCTGGCTCGTCCACCCCACCGGAAAACATGGCCTCTTCCGCCCCCCCGCCCATCGTGCTCGTCTTTGCCGGCACGGACCCGACCGGAGGCGCCGGCATTCAAGCCGACCTGCTGACCCTGGCGTCCATGGGTTGCCACGCCCTGACCGTGGTCACCGCAATTACCGTCCAGGATACGGCAGGCGTGGACGGCGTCCTAGCCATCGACCCGGACTGGGTCGTCGACCAGGCGCGGCTGGTGCTGGAAGACATGCCCGTCGTGGCTTTCAAGGTCGGCATGCTCGGCAGTGTGGAAAACATTGCTGCCATCGCCGAGGTCGTCGCCGATTATTCGGACATCCCGCTGATCCTTGACCCCGTGCTGGCATCCGGGCGCGGCGATGAGCTGGCCTCCGAAGACATGGTCTCGGCGCTGTGCGAACTGCTGTTGCCGCAAACCACCATCATCACCCCCAACAGCCAGGAAGCACGTCGCCTTGCCCGGGCCGCCGTCATGCAGGCATCGGACGATGATGACGAGGACGGAAGCAACGCGCCCGATCCTTCGGAAGATGCCGATGCCGATGACGATCCCGATCTCGCCGAGTGCGCGCGACGCATTCTGGCAATGGGCTGCGAATACGTGCTCATTACCGGCACCCATGAAAACACGCCGCAGGTGATCAATACGCTGTATGGCGAAGAAGGCGTGATCCGCACCGACACCTGGGAGCGGCTGCCGGGCACCTATCACGGCTCGGGCTGCACGCTGGCCTCCGCCATCGCCGCGACCCTAGCCAACGGCCTGGACATGGCCGAGGCGGTGCGCGAAGCGCAGGAATACACCTGGCAATCGCTGGCGGCCGGCTTTCGGCCCGGCATGGGCCAATTGATCCCCGACCGTTTTTTCTGGGCGCGCGAAATCAATGGCGGCACCGGCGGTGGCGAAAGCAACGGCGGGCCGAATGGTGAACGCGGCGATGGGCTCAGCGATGGGCGCAACGATTAAAGGCTTTTACGCGGTAACGCCCGACGAAGCCGATACAGTCACTCTCTGCGCGATGGTGCATGCAGCACTCGAAGGCGGCGCCTCCGCGATCCAGTATCGCAACAAGATCGCCGATCACGCCCTGCGCCGTGAACAGGCGCTCGCGCTTGCCGCGCCGTGCCGGCAGCACGGCGTCCCGCTGATCATCAACGATCACCTGGATCTGGCGCTCGACATCGACGCCGACGGCCTGCACCTCGGGGCTAAAGACGGGGACATCGCGGCGGCACGCCGCGCACTGGGCGCCAGCAGGCTGCTCGGCGCTTCCTGCTACAACCGATTCGAGCTCGCGCTCGCGGCACGCGATGCAGGGGCCGACCACGTAGCCTTCGGCGCCGCATTCGCCTCGACCACGAAACCCGATGCGGTGAGTGCTCCGCTCGCGCTCTACGCGCAGGCGCGCGCGACGCTGGGAGTACCGGTAATCGCGATCGGCGGCATCACCGAAACCAATGCCCCGCAGCTCATCGCGGCCGGCGTCGATGCCGTCGCCGTGATCACGGCACTGTTTGGCGCCCCCGACATCGCCGCGACCGCTCGCCGCTTCCTTTCCCTGTTCAAAGAGAACCGACACCCATGATATCGCGCAACGAAACCTTGTTTGCCCGCGCCCAGAAGAGCATCCCCGGCGGCGTGAATTCGCCTGTGCGGGCGTTCAAGTCGGTCGGCGGCACGCCGCGCTTCATCACCCGCGGCGAAGGCGCGCGCATCTGGGATGCAGACGATCGCTCCTATATCGACTACGTCGGCTCCTGGGGCCCGCTGCTGCTCGGCCATGCCCATCCGGACGTGGTGCACGCGGTGCGCAAAGTCGCCAAGTCAGGGCTCTCGTTCGGCGCACCCACCGAGCTCGAAATCGAGATGGCGGAAACGCTGATCAAGATGGTGCCCAGCATGGAACTGGTGCGGCTGGTCAGCTCGGGGACCGAGGCCACCATGAGCGCGTTGAGGCTTGCGCGCGGCTTCACCGGGCGCAGCCTCATCGTGAAGTTCGAAGGCTGCTACCACGGCCACGCCGACAGCCTGCTGGTCAAGGCGGGCTCGGGCGCATTGACGCTGGGCCAACCTTCCTCTTCGGGCGTGCCAGCCGAAGTGGCGCAACACACCATAGTGCTCAGCTACAACGACACCGAAGAGCTGCGCCGCACCTTCAAGGACATCGGCGACCGGATTGCCTGCGTCATCGTCGAACCCGTCGCCGGCAACATGAACCTCGTCGCGCCCGACCCGGCCTTCCTCACCGAGATGCGTGCGCTGTGCACGCAGCACGGCTCGGTGCTGATCTTCGATGAAGTCATGACCGGTTTTCGCGTCGGCCCGCAGGGCGCGCAGGGCCTCTACGGCATCCGCGCCGATCTCATCACGCTGGGCAAGGTCATCGGCGGCGGCATGCCGGTGGGCGCCTTCGGCGGCCGGCGCGACATCATGAATCACATCGCCCCCCTGGGCGGTGTGTACCAGGCGGGAACGCTGTCAGGCAATCCGGTAGCCGTGGCCGCGGGCCTCGCCACCTTGCGCGCGCTGCAGGCGCCGGGATTCTTCGACCGCGTGACCTACACCGCAAAACTGCTCGTCGATGGCCTCATGGGTGCGGCCGCCCATTACGACATCGCGTTCTCGGCGCAAAGCGTGGGAAGCATGTTCGGCCTGTACTTTCGCGACAAGATCCCCGCGAGCTTCGCCGAGGTCATGCAATGCGACAAGGAGCGCTTCAACCGCTTCTTCCACGCCATGCTCGAGGCCGGCATCTACCTTGCGCCCTCGGCCTATGAAGCGGGCTTCGTCGGCGCCGCGCATGGCGAGGCGGAAATCCGCGAGACGCTCAGCGCGGCCGAAGCCGCTTTCGCCGCCATCGCGAAAATCAACCCCTGATAATTATTCGGTTGGTTAGCTATGCAGAACAGGGCTTATTACACAGGATTGATAGTAATTATTTTTTCAGCGAGTCGCGGATCTCGCGCAGCAACTTGACTTCCTCGGCCGGCTCGGCGGGTGCGATGGGCGCCGGCGGCGCGGCGCGATTCAACTTGTTCATCGCCTTGATCATCAGAAACACCGCCCAGGCAACGATGATGAACGAGATCGCGGTGTTGAAGAACAGGCCATAGTTGAGCGTCACCGCCCCCGCCTTCTGCGCCGCATCCACGCTCAAGTAGGGGCCTGGCGTCACGCCGTCCCTCATCACGAGAAAGATGTTGGAAAAATCCACCTTGCCAAGGATGAGGCCGATCGGCGGCATGATGATGTCCTTCACCAGCGAATCGACGATCTTGCCGAAAGCCGCGCCGATGATGACGCCGACCGCCAGGTCGACCACGTTGCCGCGCATGGCGAATTGCTTGAACTCGTTGAGCATTCGTTCCCTCCAGTCAGGTTTTTATCTGGGCAGTTCGCTGGCCTAGCATACTCCGACCATCGAGTCCTTGCGACCAATTCTAACCTTCAAAACACGACGCCGGCATTCGACGCTGCATGAGGTGACAACCATGCTCCTGCTATCCGCTCCACCAGGCATTGCTTCTCCCGCGCCACTTCATTTTGCCGTCTCAAGTAACAACCTGCGCCTTGCTTCGGCTATCCTTGGCGGCGCGAGGAAGCGCTTGAACACATGAGAATACATTGATCGATCCAAACAATTCAGATTTCGACCGGTTGACGGGGCACCTGAATGAGGCGCAGCGCCTGCTCTCACGCCATCGACTGGTTGAGAACCTGGTCAACCGGCAGGAAATGCCCAGGCACGGGTTGGTCGAAAATATCGTGCAGAAGCAGAACCTGAACGAACTAGGTCAGCTGCTCAACCGTCTAGACCCAGTCGACACGGCGCGCATCCTCGAAGCAATGTCCCCCGAGGATCGCCTGCTGGCCTGGGAGCAGATCAAGGTTGATCGCCTCGACAGCATCCTGCTTCTTGTCCTAGATGAAGTGCGCGAAGAGCTGGTCAACGCATCGAGTCACCAGAGCAACAAGGTATCGCTCAACGTGTTCGAACTGCACGACGGCAGGCTTCGTCAGGTAAAAGTGATGAACAAAGCGGACCTTTCCGGCGTGAAGCCGATCTGGGTCGATCTCCTGGCGCCGTCCGCTGAGATGCGCTACTGGGTCGGAGAATTCTTCGGGCTCGACCTTCCTGATCCCGAAAGCCTCACCGACCTGGAGGCGAGCGCACGCTTTTATGTCGAGGATAATGGCGAAATCCACCTGCATTCCGACTTTCTGCTGGATGCCGACAATAAAGCGCAGACCATCGCTGTGGCCTTTATCCTGCACAAGGACATCCTGTTCTCCGTGCGCAAGGAGGAACTGCCTGTCTTCCGCTTGCAAAGACTGCGGGCTCGCACTCAGCCCGGCTACGTTACCGAGGGCAAGGACGTGCTGCTGGACCTCTATGCTGCCGACGCGGAATACTCTGCGGATGCTCTGGAGGATGTCTACGCCGAACTCGAGGCGGCAAGCAAGCGAGTGCTGAATCCCCAGGTTACCGACGACGCTGCGGCCCGGATCCTGTCCGAGATCGCACGAAGCGAGGACCTCAATGGTCGCATCCGGCGCAATGTGTTGGATACGCGTCGCGCGCTGTCGTTCCTGATGCGGGGAAAATCGTTGAGTCCCGAGCAACATGATGAAGCGCGCGAAATCGTGCGGGACATCGAGTCGCTGGATGGCCACACAACATTCCTGTTCGGCAAGATCAACTTCCTGATGGATGCCACCGTCGGCTTCATCAATATCAATCAGAACAAGCGCGTTTCGAAATTAACCAGCCTCAGCATCATCTTCATGCCGATCAACATCCTTGCCGGGATCGGCGGGATGTCCGAGTTCTCGATGATGACGAAGGAATACAACGTGGGCTGGCCGGTAGCCTATGCCGGGTTCCTGATCGGATCCGCCCTCATCGGCTGGGGTACCCATCTTGCCCTGAAGTACTTCGAGGCACGGGCCAACCGTCGGTTGCTCGACCCCAAGGTTCAGGAACGGATCTCCTGATCCTGCCGAGTGTCGGGAAACGACATGCGCTCGGAACAGCAACTCGCCGACGACGTGCGCCCCAGGGAGGTCGTCGGTTGGGCCATGTACGACTTCGCGAATTCGGGTTACACGACGGTGGTGATCACCGCCATCTACAACGCCTGGTTCGTCTCCGGCATCGCGGGCAAGGCAGCGTGGGCGACGTTCGCATGGACTGCGGCGCTGTCGATCTCCTATGGAGCCATCCTGGTCTCGGCGCCTTTCATCGGCGCCTGGGCCGACGCGCATGCGGCGAAGAAACGCATCCTTGCCATCACCACGGCCGGCTGCATCGTCTTCACCGCCGCGCTGTCGCTGGCCGGACCCGGCGACGTGGCGCTGGCCATGCTGTTCATCGTGCTGTCGAATTTCTTCTTCGGCACCGGCGAGAACATCGCCGCCGCATTCCTGCCGGAACTGGCACGCGGAGAGGCATTGGGCAAGGTGTCGGGCTGGGGCTGGAGCCTCGGCTACCTGGGCGGCATAGTCTCGCTGGGCGCGGCACTCGCCTGGGTGAACCATGCGCGCGCGCTGGGCCAGGCAGGCGCCGAGTTCGTGCCGACCATCATGCTGATTACCGCAGGTCTGTTCCTCATCGCCAGCCTGCCGACCTTCCTGTTCCTGCGCGAGCGCGGAGCCGCGCGCCCCGCTGCGGCTGGGGCGATGCGTGAGGCCTATGCCCGCGTGCGCGAGACCCTGCGCAATGCGACGCGCTACCGGGACCTGCGCCGCTTCCTGCTGTGCCTCGTGTTCTACCAGGCGGGCATCCAGACCGTCATCGCGCTGGCCGCGATCTATGCCGAACAGGCGCTGGGCTTTTCCACCGGCGACACCATCGTGCTGATCCTGCTGGTCAACCTGACCGCCGCGCTGGGTGCCTTCGCCTTCGGCTATGTGCAGGACCGCATCGGACACGTGTCAGCCATCGCCTGGACCCTCATGGGCTGGATCGTCATGACGCTGATCGCATGGCAGTCGGAGACGCGCGCATCGTTTTGGGTCGCCGCCAACATCGCCGGTATCTGCCTGGGTTCATCGCAATCGGCCGGGCGCGCGCTGGTGGGCTGGCTGAGCCCGGCGGACCGGCATGCCGAGTTCTTCGGCCTGTGGGGACTGGCGGTTAAGCTCTCATCCATCCTCGGGCCACTGACCTACGGCACGGTGACCTGGGTGTCCGCGGGAAATCATCGCCTTGCCATGCTGGTGACCGGCGCGTTCTTTCTGGTGGGTTTGGCACTGCTCTTTGGCGTGGACGCGCGCCGCGGGCGCGAGGCGGCCGCGGCGCGCGCGCAAATCGTCAGCTGACCCTAGAATCCCCGCTACTTGCACCATAGGCCTCGCACCATGACACCGCACATTTCCTCACGTCTCCCGGAAGTCGGGACCACCATCTTCACGGTCATGTCGCAACTGGCGACGCAGCACGGCGCCATCAACCTGGGGCAGGGCTTCCCCGATTTCGACAGCGATCCGCGCCTGCACGCGCTGGTCACCGAGGCGATGCGCGCCGGGCACAACCAGTACGCGCCGATGACCGGCATCCCGGCGCTGCGCGAAGCCATAGCCGCCAAGGTGCAGCGCAGCTACGGTCACGCCTATGACCCGAATACCGAGATCACGGTCACCGCCGGGGCGACGCAGGCGCTGCTCACCGCCATCCTGTGCGCGGTGCATCCGGGGGACGAGGTCATCGTGCTCGAGCCTGTCTACGACAGCTACGTACCGGCCATCCGCCTTGCGGGCGGGCGCGCGGTGCCGGTGGCGCTCAATCCCGCCGACTACAGCGTGCCATGGGACCGCGTACGCGCAGCAATCACGCCGCGCACGCGCATGATCATGCTCAACTCGCCGCACAATCCGAGCGGGGCGGTGTTCTCGGCCGCAGACCTGGATGCGCTGGAAGCCATTGTCCACGACACCAGCATCCTGATCGTGTCCGACGAAGTCTACGAACACATCATCTTCGACGGCCTGGAGCACCAGAGCGTGGCACGGCGCCCGGCGCTCGCCGAGCGCTCATTCGTGGTGTCCTCGTTCGGCAAGACCTTCCATGTCACCGGCTGGAAGATCGGCTATTGCTGTGCTCCAGCCGTCCTGAGCGCAGAGTTTCGCAAGGTGCACCAGTTCAACGTGTTCTCGGTGTCCACGCCGATGCAGCATGCGCTGGCGGGGTTCCTGCGCGACCCGGCACCCTACGAGACCCTGCCCGCCTTCTACCAGGCCAAGCGCGACCGTTTTCGCTCGGCGCTCGCAGGCTCCCGTTTCCGCTTGCTGCCCTGCCCCGGCACTTATTTTCAGGTGGTCGACTATTCGGCCATCAGCGATGAAAGCGAGGAGGCCTTCGCGCGCCGTCTCACGGTCGAACTGAAGGTCGCGGCAATCCCCGTCGCGGCGTTCTACGACAAGCCGGTGGAGCGGCGCGTGGTGCGCTTTTGCTTTGCCAAGAAGGACGAGACGCTGGATCTGGCGACGGCACGACTGCGCACCCTGTAAGACGCCGTCCCTCCAGCTAGCGCGCGTTCGCGGGCGCGTTCAGGCTCCACACCGCCGCGCGCCAGCGCAGGGTGATCAGCAGGATGACCAGGATGCCGATCAAGGCATACAGGCTGGCGATGGCGGCGAAGCCAAATCGGCTAATCAGCGGCCCGATGGCAAACAGGCCGATCGGCAACCCATAGATCATCAGCATCCGCAGCCCCATGACGCGGCCGCGGAACTGCTCGCCGGCGCAACGCAACATCACCACGGCGATCGGTGTAACGCAGACGCTTTGCACCATACCGCATAGCATCAGCAAGGCGATGCCTGCCGGCAGGTTCTGCACATTGGCGAACGCCAGCAGGAGCAGGTGCCAGACAAGGCCGGCGACAACCATGACACGCGCCGTTCGCGCCGCAATATGGGTTGCTCCCAGCACCACGGAACCGATCAAGCTACCGAAGCCGAAGCTCGCAGCCATGTAGCCCAGTTCGGTCTGGCCCACGCCATAGACGTTCTTCGCCACGTACGGCAACAGCCCGAAGAACACCGGGTAAGACGTGAAGTTGACCAGGAAAGCGAGCGCCGTGGCCGCCAGCAGTGCCGGCTGGGTGCGCACGTAGGCGACGGCCTCGCGAAGTTCGCGCCATGGCGAGGCCCGCACCGTCGCAAGGGCACCGCCCTGAACCGCGCCGACGCTGGGTTGGGACGGGCGGGCGCCCTCGCGCACGCCCAGGGTCAGGAGAAAGCTGACGGCATAGAAACAGGTAATCACCGCGTAGGCGGGGCCGATGCCGAATGCGGCCACCGCGCCGGCACCCGCGAGCGCTCCGGCGACCCGCGCCGAATCCACATTGGCGCGCGAAATGCCCATCGCACCCATGAGCAGTCCCGGCGGCATGATCTCGCCACTGAGCGCATAACGGGTGACGAGGTCCGCCACCCGAGTAACGCTGACCAGGGTGGCCACCACCAGCACCAGAATTGCGGTGAGCTGATGGGTGAATGACAGCGTCATCACCGTGAGTGCCAGCATCACCGCGCAGGCGCGCGTGACACACAACAAGTTGCGGTGACCGATACGGTCCCCCAGAAGGCCGAATACCGGCGAGAGCAGTGCGCCGAAATACATCAACGCACCAAACACGGCAAGCAGCATTACCGACCCGGTCTCGACCAGTACATACCAGCCAAGGATGATCGTTTCCATTTCCAGCGCCCAGGAGGTCGCCAGTTCCGCGGGCCACAGGAAGCGGAAGCTGCGCACCTGGAATGGCGCGAGCATGGCGATGCGTTGTGGAGCACTCAACGCAAGCTGTCTGTCACGCCCGAAGTGCTGTGCTCCGGGAAAACGGCGGGATGGAGAGGACGGGCGCGCGCTGACATGCGCGCAAGAGTATCAGCAACGACCGTTTGCGACGCGCTTTCCCAGACGGCAGTCCAGCTGCACTATGCCTCGGCAAGGTCCTCTTCCCCGACCAGCGCAACGATGTCCTCGGAGCAAAACTGCAATGTCTCGAGGACGAATTGCTCCTGCGGCGCCCAGTCCGGACACAGGCCGTCGCCTGCGCGCAATGCCAGCACCTGGTCTGCCAACAGGCCGAAGGCGACGAGCTTGTGATTGACCGTGCCGTAATCCGGCATGTCATCACCCAACATCCCGAAGTCGTGGTGATGCAGGATGGACAGGCACAGGGTTTCCGGCAGCATCCAGTTGCGCGTGAACGAGTAACCCACGCGCGCGTGATGGTAGCGATAGCGGTTGAGCTCGACTGCGGTGACGCGCTCGCCCGGGGTGTCGCGGAATAGATCGACGATGTCGCCGTAATCGGAAAACTGCCCGATCATGACCGCAATGCCGCAGTCGCGAAACAGGATGTAGGTATGGGCCTCGTCCGGCGTGATGCCCTCGACCCGAGAGGCCAAGCCCGCAGCGCATTGCGCCAGCGCGGACGTACTGTCCCAGAAATTCCGCAACAGCGGGTTGGCCCCAACCGGAAAAACCTCGCGCAGCAGCAACCCTGCGATCAGGTTGGCACTGGCGCGCAGCCCCAGGACGGCCAGCGCCTGTTGGACCGTGGACGCGCGCGCCGCCAGCCGGTAGAACGCGGCATTCACGGTTTTCAGCAGCGATGCAGACAAGGCGACATCGCTGCCGATGAGCGCGGACAGGCGCCGGCGCGCCCATTTCTCCGACAAAACGCAGCAGGATGTCGGGGCAGGGAGGGATGCGGATTTCCCGTGCGTGGGGCTCCGCCCGGTCCACCAATTCGTCGTGATCCATCATCACCAGGTTGCTATTGTCGTCTTCCACATACATGCCAGTCCCCGCAGGATTGTGTGCCGTCTTCCTGACTATCGGCAGCCGCCGCGAAAACCTGAATCAATCAGAAAGAAGGGGACAAACCCGGGTCGCACAACCGCACATTAATGACGTCATAAAATGACAGCAATCTGTGGATAAATGCCATACAGTCAGTCTATACAAATTTTATTTGGCAGTATTTTATATGTTACCGCCCTATGGGATCTGCGATGCCCCCATGCGCCCCTGGATGCGTTCTGCATAACCCGCGAGATAGGCCGAATCGCGGTTGCGGTCGTAAAACTGGGGGCGCGGCAGCATCGCCGCGAGGCGCGCCGATTGCTCGGCGCCGATGAACGCGGCTCCCTGCCCGTAATAGTGGCGCGCGGCGGCCTCGGCACCGAACACGCCCACACCCCATTCCGCCACGTTGAGGTAGAGCTCAAGGATGCGCCGCTTGTCGAGCACGGCCTCGAGCATCAGCGTGATGATCGCCTCTTCGCCCTTGCGCAAGTAGCTGCGTTCGCCGGAGAGAAAAAGGTTCTTGGCCAGCTGTTGGGTGATAGTGGACCCGCCTGCCACCGCCTTGCCCTTCTTCTGGTTCTTCTCCAGCGCGCGCTGAATGCCGTCCCAATCGAAGCCCTCATGGTCGACGAACTTCATGTCCTCGGCGGCGACGATGGCGCGCTTGAGCTGGCCGGAAACATTGCCGTAATCCGCCCAGACGTACTTCAGCGTCGCGCGCGGGTCCTTTTCGCGCAACTGCTCTAGACGCGCGTCCATGAAGCTGGTGCTGCCCGGCGGGCGGTACTTCAGGTAGACGATGTGCAGGAAAAACCAGGTCTGTAGCACGGCGAAGGCAATCACCAGTGCCCCAACCACAATGCCCAGCGCCCGCCACATCCACACCAGGGCCCTCACGCAGGTCCTATCCGCGCAGCATGGCAAGCACCGGCGCCGTGGCCGGACGCACGCCACGCCAGACGAAAAATGCTTCAGCTGCCTGCTCGACCAGCATGCCCAGGCCATCCGCACCGGCCGATGCGCCGTGGGTTTGCGCCCAGGCAAGGAAAGCGGTGCGATCCGCGCCCGTACCCTTGCCGTACATCATGTCGTAGGCCATGGCGCCCGCGGCGAACAGGCCATCGGGGAGCGGAGGCACTTCGCCCGCAATGCCGGCTGACGTCGAATTGATCACGATGTCGAAACGGACCCCGGCCAGCGCCTCCAGGGTCGAGGGGCGCACCAACGTGCCGCCCAGTGCCGCCAGCGCCTCTGCGCGCGCCAAGGTGCGGTTCGCGATGACCAGGCCTGCCGGGTTCTCGGCGAGCAGCGGTTGCAACACGCCGCGCGCGGCGCCCCCCGCACCGACGAGGAGCACGCGTCGCCCGGCGATGGGCACGCCGAGATTGCTGCGCAGATCGGTCACCAGACCGCAGCCGTCGGTGTTGTCGCCGAAAGTGCCGTCCGGATCGAAGCGCAGCGTGTTGACCGCGCCCGCCGCAGTGGCACGCGCGCTCAGGCGCGTGGCGCAGCGAAAGGCATCTTCCTTGAACGGCACCGTGACGTTGGCGCCACGAAACCCATCGGCCCGCAATGTCGCCACCGCCTGCGCGAAGCCGTCCAGCGGTACGAGGAGGCGCGTGTACGCGATGTCCTCTCCCGTGGCACGGGAAAATTCGGCATGGATGCGCGGCGACTGCGAGTGCGCCACCGGATTGCCAAGCACAAGGTAGCGATCGGTCACGATATCCTTGGGGCGCATAACGGAATTTCCGTTTGGCGCCCTGAAGTAGGGATGTTCGAAGGGAGTATCCCCTCAATCATGTTAGGCACCCTTATTCGCCGAACAAGCGGTCGCCCGGCGCAAAGTGCCAGGTGCGGGTAATGACCAGGATGTCGGTGTCCTTGCGAACATCGGGCGGGAAAGGCGAATAGGGCGCCGCCATGCGCACAATGCGCTCGGCAGCGCGGTCGAGCACTTGGAACCCCGAGCTGCGCATGACCGCAAGCGATTCAATTTCACCGTCGGGCTTCAGGCTCACCTCCAGCACCAGGCTGCCGTACATCTTGCCGCGGGCGCCCTCCGGGTAATTGATGTTCCCGATGCGCTCCACCTTCTGGCGCCAATCATCGACGTACTGCGCAAAGCGGTATTCGCTGGCACGTGCGCCGACGAAACTCTTGCGTGGCCGCTTGTTGTATTCGTCGATGTTGCGCGACACCTGCGCCTCCAGCCGAGCAATGGCCAGCGTCCGGGCGGCCAGGTCGGCACCGCTCAACAGCGGCTTGGGCTCGGGCGCGACCGGCGCCCGGACCGGTTCGGCACTGGCGGCAGGCTTGGGCTGGGTCTGCGTGAGTACCTGGCGCTGCTGCGCTTCAAGTTCCTGGATGCGTCGCTGCGCCTGGGTCACGTCGGCACCGGGAGCGGTGTTGGGCAGCACGGGCAACGGGGTCTTGGCGCGCCGGTTATCGTCGGTATTACCGCCACCGTCCAGGTTGGCCTGAGCCAGCACGTCGGGCTTGACGGGGCGTGTGCGCGACTTGGAATTCACCAGCACGACCTCGAGCGTCTGGTTGCTCATGTGGCGCATGGCATCGGGAAACTTGAAATGAATCGCCAGTAGCACCGCATGCAACACCACGGACATCGTGATGGCGACTGCCAGTACGCGTTGGGATGGCTCCAGTGTCGCCAGGGGCCCACGGTTCCAGCCTTGCCAGCGGTCGGGCCAGCGCAAGGGGGCGAGCGCGCCGCGCAGCCGCGCTATGCCGGGGATGTTGTTCAGACGGCCGCTTGCTGCCTGAATACGGCCCAGCCATTGCCGCAGCCGTCGCTCCGCGGCGCTGTCCCGTCGTGAGTAGCCTCGCAGGCTCAAATCAGCGCACCCCGCTCGAATCTGCCAGTGCGCATCGCACGGCTAGCGCAGGATCGATTGCAGCGTGCAGGTTTTCCCTGTGCATGACGGATCCGGCCATCCTCATTCTTCATGTCGTTGCAACCACACCGCGAAACTGGCATTTCAATTCGGCATCCAGCAGATCGATCCCGGTAATGCTGAGCTCCACGCGCGTGCCCGGAGGCGTTTCCGGCAACGATGGCACCCGAATCACCATCGGGACATCGGACAGGCGCACCAGATTGTCCCGCAGCACTTGGCCGCTCGCAACGTCCGCACCCTCCTGCTGGAACCAGCGCAGGCACCAGTAGTTCTCCATGCGACGCTGGAATTCGTCGTAGGCCGAGTAAGTTACCTCGAAATCGGAAACCGCCGACAGCAGTTCCGAGGAGTTCTCACCAAAGGGAGCGGTCCTGCCTTCGATCAGGGCCAGCAGCTGCCACTGGTTCACGAGGTCAACATAACGGCGCAGCGGCGAACTCGACCACGCGTAGTGACTCACGCCAAGGCCCTGGTGCGCGCCTGCACCGGTGGTCATGCGCACCTTGCCATTGCCCTGTACCCGGTACACGCCGGGCACGCCATTGTCGTCGAGGAGCTTTCCCCAGGTGCTGTTGACCAGGATCATCAATTCGGCCACCAGCTTGTCGATGGGCTGGCCACGACGGCGCACCACGATGTCGACATGCTCCCCGTCGATATTGAAGAGGTATTCCGCGCGCTCGGGCTGGTTTGATTGCTTGCCACGCCCGGCCTCCAGCGCCAGGGCGAAGCGCCACAGGAAATGCAACTCAGTCGCATAGGGAACATCGTCGGGGACCCGGCCCTCGGGAAACGCCTCGTCCAGGCGCTCGGTGCCCTGGTGGCGAAGGTTGGCCGCGATCGGAACGTTCTCGATCACGGTGTGCCGGTTGAGAATTTCGAATCCTTCCTCGGCGACATCGAGGTAGAGCGATAGCGCCGGGCGTGCGCCGCCCTCGGCCAGCGAAAACACCTGTATCGCAGCGGGAGGCAGCATGGTGAGCTTCTGTCCCGGGAAATACACCGTCGACAATCGTGTCCGCGCAATGTTGTCGAGCGACGAGCCCGGCTCAAAGCCCAGGCCCGGGGCCGCGATGTGGATGCCGACACGCACGCGCCCCTCCCCGAGCGGCGTCACCGAGAAGGCATCGTCGATTTCCGTGGTGCTCGCATCATCTAGGCTGAAAGCGCTGACCGCAGCCAACGGCAGATTCGCCGGCAGGTTCGCATCGAGCTCCGCGGGAAATCCCGTCCCCTTGGGGAAATGCTCGAACATAAAACGACCGAGGTGGAAGTCGTGCGTGGAAGGCAGGGCCCCGCAACGCTCGAGCAACCGCGCCGGGGTCATCCCGGAATCGATACAGGCCTGTTCCAGCGCCTTGGTCTCGGGTTTGTTGCGATCGGGCTTGTACAGGAGTTCGGGCAACAGGAGCTGAAAGGCCTCGGGCAAGCGGCTGGCCAGCAGGTCGGCTGTCCAGGTTCCGATCTGCTCCTGCACCTTGCGCTTTTTTTCCAGGCCGGCGAGTGCCGCTTGCAGGGTTTCGGCGGGCGCCGCGCGGTAGCGTCCCTTGCCCTTGCGGTAGAAGTACATGGGGGCGGAATGCAGTTTCAGCAGGATGCCGGCAGCCTCCGTAGCCACCGGTTCGTGGCCGCAATATTCGCGTGCCATGTCGGTAAACACGAATTCATCCGCAAACACCGCGCCGGAACATTCCCACAGGAACCCAGTGTCGATTTCGGCGGCGCGCGACTCGGCATCGCGCAACAACTCGGCGGCCCCGGGATTTTCGAAGCGCAGCAGCACCGCGTTGGTTTTCACCTTGCTGCGCTTGCCATGCGGCGCCTCGATCTGCAGGGCGCTGTCGGTTGCAGCGAGCACCGTACCGACCTTGAATCCGCCGTCTTCTTCGTAGAGTACGTGCATGGGCTCGCGAGAAAAAAAACCGGTTTCGGGTGCCGCCCCAGGCATGCACGATTCCAGGGTGCTGAATTGGAAAAGGGAAGGGCAATTAGCGGGGCCATTCCAGCGCGGCGCAATTATATCCCGTAGCCATCGCACATTCCCCGTTGCGCGCGCTGTTGTAGCCTGTTGCACCCTCGCGACGAGCCGCTCCAGCAGTGCGGCCGAGCCTGCGCAGCAAGCCGCACTGCCCCTCTAACTCTCGATTCCTGCAAAGCGAAGGATCAGCTCCACATGCTGCGAAAAACTGCGGAATTGGTGGTCACCACCTTCGACCACCACCTGTTGCGCGCCGGCATAGTGTTGCCTAGCGACGCGGTAGTCGAGTACTTCGTCGCCGGTTTCAAGCAAAAGCAGATAGCGCGAGGGGGTGACGGTTTCGCAGTAGAGGCCTTGCCATTGTCGCAGGTGGTCTGCGGTCAACTGATAGGCCTCCCCCGTGTACAGGTTCTGCTGCGGACCCAGGTAGGCACGCAGGCCCACATGCGGCAGTACCGCCGGGTTGATCAGCACGGCACGACAGCCGTGTTTCTCGGCGAGCCAGGTGGCGTAAAAACCGCCCAGTGAACTGCCCACCAGCGTGGCCTGCCCGCCCGTCCCGGCCAATTCAGCTTCGATCAGCGCGATGGCGTCGCACGGCGCGGGGGGCAGTTCCGGGCAGGCGTAACGATCGCGCTCCCCGCGCGCGGCCAACACGTCGCCAAGATGTCGCGCCTTGGTCGATTGGGGCGAGGAATTGAATCCGTGCAGATAGATGATGCGCGTGCTCATTCGGCGGATCCGCCTCGGCCGGCAGCGCGATCAGCGCTGCGTGCCCGGTGTCTGCGCTCGCGCGTTGAGCGCCGCCAGGAGTTTGGCGTGCAGACCGCCGAAGCTGCCGTTGGACATGGCCAGGATATGGTCGCCTGCGCGGGACTCTGAAGCCAGGGCGGCAATCAATATCTCGAGATCGGCGTGGCAGGTCGCCTTGCTCCCCAGTGGTGCCAGCGCCTCCGAGGCATCCCATTCCAGCCCGCCGATGTAGCAATGGATGCGATCTGCGGCTGTCAAGCTCGCGGCAAGGAGATCCTTCATGACGCCGCGCTTCATGGTGTTGGAGCGAGGTTCGAGCACGGCGACCAGACGGTCGGTACCCACCTTGCTGCGCAATCCTGCAATCGTCGTTGCGATCGCCGTCGGGTGATGGGCAAAATCGTCGTACACCGTTACACCGCCGACGACGCCACTCACCTCCATGCGCCGCTTGACGTTACGAAACCCCGACAACGCCGTGATCGCCGTCTCCGGCGTCACTCCGGCATGTCGCGCCGCCGCGATCGCGGCCAGCGCGTTCATCCGATTGTGCTCGCCAAGCAGGTCCCAGCAGACGCGGCCGAGGGTTCGTCCTTCAAGATGGACTTCGAACTCGGTTGGACTCCTTACCTTCGCCCGCCAACCCGAATTCGCGCCAAACCGCTCTATGGGTGTCCAGCATCCCCGCTCCAGAACACACTCCAGGGACGCCTCCTGGCCATTTGACACGATAAGGCCTGATCGAGGCACGATGCGAACAAAATGATGAAATTGTGTCTCGATAGCAGCCAGATCAGGGAAAATGTCTGCGTGATCGTACTCGAGATTGTTCAGAACGGCGGTACGAGCGCCGTAGTGCACAAATTTCGATCGTTTGTCAAAAAATGCCGTGTCGTACTCGTCAGCCTCAATCACAAAATAAGGGCTGCCCGTCAATCGTGCAGAGACCCCGAAATTCTCCGGCACCCCCCCAATCAGGAATCCTGGCGATTGGCCCGCAGCCTCCAGAATCCACGCAAGCATGGATGACGTGCTTGTTTTGCCATGGGTTCCTGCAACAGCCAGCACCCACTTACTTTGAAGAATATTGTTCGCCAGCCACTGCGGACCGGAGACATAAGGCAGGCCGCGATCGAGGATTGCTTCCATCAATGGGGTGCCACGTTTCACCACGTTCCCGATGACCCACAGGTCCGGCACCATTGCTAGCTGTGCCTCCTCGAACCCCTCCACCAGGCCGATGCCTTCCTGTTCCAGCTGGGTACTCATCGGTGGATAGACGTTGGCGTCACACCCCGTTACCCGGTGACCTGCTGCACGAGCGAGCAACGCCAGCCCCCCCATGAAGGTCCCACAGATGCCTAGGATGTGTATGTGCACGGAAAAATCTTCATTCTGTCTATATCTGTATCGAAAATAGTTACATTTTCGTCTAACTTACATAATTTCTGTCTTCTTGAATTCCCGCGGTACTGTTCAGGTGCACCCGTGTCTGCTGGTTCTCCGACAAGGTGTGCCAAGGCATACCTTCATCTGCAGTTCCTCCGAAAGAATGACTAACGGGAGCCCGCAACCGAAAGTTGCAGGTGACAGCCTGTTAGAATTTTAGCCTACTTCCCTGGCCCGACATGGGACGCCCCCTGTGCCGCTACAGCTCGTCTGTCGAGCAGCCGCCGAGCTAGATGCAACCGACCCCAAGCGCCATGCCCAAAGAGAACCGACAAAAACTCCAGTTGATGCGCGCCCGAATTACGGCGGCCGCCGCGCGACTCATGGCCGAAGATGGCATCGTTGACTACGCGCTGGCCAAGCGCAAGGCGGCGCGACAACTCGGTGCCGCCTCCACGCACGCCTTGCCGGACAATTCTGAAATCGAAGACGCGCTGCGCAGCTATCAGTCGTTGTACCAGGGCGAGGAACAGCGCGAGCGCATCGGCTTGCTGCGCGAACTTGCACTCGAAGCGATGCAGGCCTTTGCAGACTTCCGTCCCTACCTGAATGGCTCGATACTCAACGGCACAGCCGGTCGCTATAGCGGGATCGACTTACAGCTCTTCACGGACGACGCCAAGTCGGTGGAACTGTTTCTCCTGAATCGAAAACTCACCTACGAGGTGGCCGATGAACGCCATCGCGTTGGCGATCAGGCGCGCGACATTCCGGTGCTTCGCCTCGACTGGGAGGGCGTTGCCCTCAACCTGGCCGTGTACCCATCCAAGGACGAGCGCGTCACCATGCGTAGCGCGTCCGGCGATCGATTGATCGAACGCGCCGACATCGATGCCGTGCGCGAGCTCCTTGCCGAGGACTGGGCGGCAAAGTGAATCGCGTACGCCGTGCGGCGATCCTTGGGCTGGCTGCAATGGCAGCCGGCGCAGGAGGCTATGCGCTGCAGCGCGTCTGGCGCGCAGGCGTGCCGGACGGGCACCCCTCGGCTACGGCCTTGATGCGCTTGAGCCTCTTGGATGTGACCGGGAAGTCGCAAGCCCTGTCGCAATGGAGCAGCCGGTTGCTTCTGGTCAATTTCTGGGCGACGTGGTGCGAGCCCTGCCGCGAGGAAATCCCGGTATTGATTCGTGCCCAAAAGATTTTCGTTGGAAAAAATCTTCAAACAGTCGGCATTGCCATCGATTCGGTAGATAAAGTTTCAGAATTTTCGGCAAAATATGAAATTAACTATCCTGTCCTTATGGGCGGTTTGGAATCGATTGACCTGACGCGTCAATTGGGCAATCGCGCCGGAGCTTTGCCATTCACCGTACTGATTTCGCCGCAAGGTGAGCTGCTGGCATCGCATTTGGGAGCACTCAACGACACATCCTTGGAACAGTACCTGCACCCTCACCTGGCCAACAAGGTTTGGGCGGATTGAAGTGACATCTTTTACCTATTACTGTCGCTAAAATTGGACAAGTAGCCTTGAATTGCGGCAAACTTGCGCCCTATGACCTCGACAAAACGCCTTAACCGCAGCTCGACGGCACGTAAAATCAGCTCGCGCACCGTGTTGGTCTTGCACGGCCCCAATCTGAACTTGCTCGGAACACGCGAGCCGGAGATTTACGGCTCGGAAACACTGGACGAGATCAACCAGCGTCTGGTGCGTTTAGGCAAGGGCTTTGGCGCGGTGGTTGAGTCCTTCCAGAGCAATCACGAAGGCGCACTGATTGAGCGCGTACATTCAGCGAAAACGCAGCGTATTGCGCACATCATCATCAATCCTGCTGGTCTAACACACACCAGCGTATCGCTCCGAGATGCCTTGGCCGGCGTGGGAATCCCGTTTATCGAAGTGCACTTGTCAAACATTCATCGGCGCGAGCCGTTTCGCCATCATTCCTATTTTTCCGATCTGGCGGTCGGAACCATTTGCGGACTCGGCAGCCGGGGTTACGACCTCGCGCTGCAGTCGGTATTGCAACCCGACAATTGACCTCCGGCTTGCGGGGACGGTTGATGCGACCGCCCGCACCACGGTAAGGAGCTGTTCAGCATGGACCTGAGAAAACTCAAGAAACTGATCGACCTAGTGGAGGAGTCCGGCATTGCCGAACTCGAAGTGACTGAGGGCGAAGAGAAAGTACGCATCGTCAAGAGCGGTCGCATTGCCAGTGATACCGCGGTGATGCTCGCGGCAGCGCCCCCAGCCGCGCCAGTGGCAGCGCCCGCTCCAGTGGCCGCCGCGCCCGCCGCGCCGGCGCAACCCGACGGGCAGGAACTCAAATCCCCCATGGTCGGCACCTTCTATCGCGCCGCATCGCCCGACTCCAAGCCTTTCGTCGAGGTCGGTGACACGGTGAAGAAAGGCCAGGCCGTTTGCATCATCGAGGCCATGAAGCTGATGAACGAGATTGAGGCCGACCACGACGGCGTGGTCAAGGCGGTCCTGGTCGAGAACGGCCAACCGGTCGAGTACGGCGAACCGCTGCTGATCATTGGCTAGCGGGTCGGCGGCAGACTGGCGTGCCTGTTCAGTTGTCAATTCAGCGGTTGTCCATTCGGCTGTCTAGGCGACCGCACGCGCCGGGCAATCCAGCCGCGCCGACAATCCCACCGCCCTACGTCTAAACAGAACATTCACATAACCGGCCCCCAATGCCCATGTTCCAGAAGATTCTCATTGCCAACCGCGGCGAGATCGCCTTGCGCATTCAGCGCGCCTGCCGCGACCTGGGAATTCGCACCGTGGTGGTCCACTCCGAGGCCGACAGCGAAGCGAAATACGTCAAGCTCGCCGACGAATCGGTTTGCATCGGCCCTGCGGCCTCCAGCCTCAGTTACCTCAATATCCCGGCCATCATCAGTGCCGCCGAAGTCACCGACGCCGAGGCCATTCACCCGGGCTACGGCTTCCTGTCCGAGAACGCCGATTTCGCCGAGCGCGTGGAGAAAAGCGGCTTCGTCTTCATCGGCCCGCGACCCGATACCATCCGACTGATGGGCGACAAGGTCAGCGCCAAGCAAACCATGATCAAGGCGGGCGTTCCCTGCGTACCGGGTTCCGAGGGCGCCTTGCCGCCGGAGCCAGAAGAACTGATCAAGCTGGGCCGCAAGATCGGCTACCCGGTGATCGTCAAAGCCTCCGGCGGCGGCGGCGGACGGGGCATGCGCGTGGTGCACACCGAAGCGGCGCTCAAGCACGCGGTCGCGCTCACCCGCAGCGAGGCGGAGGCGGCCTTCGGCAACCCGATGCTCTACATGGAGAAATACCTGGAGAACCCGCGTCACATCGAGGTCCAGGTGCTGGCCGATGAACACAAGAACGTCGTGTACCTGGGCGAGCGCGACTGCTCCATGCAGCGCCGCCACCAGAAAATCATGGAAGAGGCGCCGGCCCCGGACATCACGCCGCGCCTGCGGACACGCATCGGCGAGCGATGCGTCGAGGCCTGCAAGAAAATCGGCTATCGCGGCGCAGGAACCTTCGAATTCCTGTTCGAGAACGGCGAGTTCTATTTCATCGAGATGAATACGCGCCTGCAGGTCGAGCACCCAGTCACCGAAATGATCACCGGCATCGACATCGTGCAGCAGCAGATTCGCATCGCTGCCGGCGAAAAGCTCCCATTCCGCCAGCGCGACGTGCAGTTTCGCGGTCACTCCGTCGAGTGCCGGATTAACGCGGAACATCCGTTTACCTTCGTGCCTTCGCCTGGGAAAATCACCTCTTACCATCCTCCGGGCGGGCCCGGGATCCGCGTGGACTCTCACATCTACCAGGGCTATTCGGTGCCCCCCAACTACGATTCGATGATCGGCAAGATCATCGCCTACGGTGACGATCGCGATCAGGCCATCCGGCGCATGCGCATTGCGCTCTCGGAGATGGTGGTTGGCGGCATCCAGACCAACATCCCGCTGCATCAGGAACTGCTCATGGACAATCGTGTCATCAAAGGCGGGGTGAGCATCCATTATGTGGAGCAGCGGCTCGCGCAGCAAAAGAAGCAACTCGCGGAAGGCTGACGCATGAAATCCGATGCGGGGCTTCCTTGTCGATTCTTGGAACAAGGGGGGCGGCGCCACCCTTGTAAATCCCCCCGACCTCGGGCAAGCCCCGTTGGAATCGGCCACTGCATGAAAGCCGATGCGAGGCTTCCTTGTCGTTAAATAGCCTCGTCCTCGAACTGGAAGCAAGCGACGCCATGGCCCTGTCGGATGCGCTGATGGAGGCGGGCGCACTGTCGGTGAGTGCGGAGGATGCGCAGGCCGGCACACCTGCCGAAATCCCGATGTACGACGAGTTCGATGGTGAGTTGCTCGATGCCGCCTTTTGGCCGCTGATGCGACTGCGCGTGCTGCTGGATGCGGATGCTCCGGTGCACGACTTGCTCGCAAGGGCCGCGGCAGCCTGTGGCATGACGGCAGTCCCGGATCACATCGTCGAGACGGTCGATGACGCCGACTGGGTTCGCCGCACCCAGGCGCAATTCTCGCCCATCAGGATTTCGCAGCGCCTGTGGATCGTCCCGACCTGGCACCAGCCGCCCGACCCCGCGGCGATCAACATCGAACTGGACCCGGGCATTGCCTTCGGCACCGGCAGTCACCCCACCACCCAGTTGTGCCTGCGCTGGCTGGATGCGCATGTACAAAGCGGGCAGACGGTGCTCGACTACGGCTGCGGCTCCGGTATATTGGCCATTGTGGCCGCGCGCCTTGGCGCCGGGCGTACGGTGGGTGTGGATATCGATCCGGCAGCCGTGGCGGCTGCTCGCGACAATGCGCAGCGCAACCGCGTGCCCGGCGAGTTCATGGATGCCGCCACTCCTTTGGACTTCACCGCCGACCTGATCGTGGCCAATATTCTTTCCAACCCGCTCAAGGTGCTCGCTCCCATGCTGGCGTCGCACGCGCGAATCGGCACCCGCATCGCGCTGTCCGGGGTCCTGGTCCCACAAGCCGATGAAGTGAGCGCGGCCTATGCGCCCTGGTTCGATTTCGAGCCGGGCGCCGAAGAAGAAGGGTGGGTGTGCCTGTCGGGAACGCGGCGTTGATTACGCGCTGCCCGGATTGCCTGACCGCATTCCGGGCGACGGCCGAGCAGCTCGCCGTGCGCGAGGGCATGGTGCGCTGTGGCCACTGTGGCATCGTGTTCGATGCCCGCGCCAATGCCATAGACCAGGAACGCTTGCCCACGCCAGCAGCCGATGCACACGGGATTCAAGATGGCATGGCGGAGTCACCTCCTGCCGCCTCGACAGGTATAACCGGACTGCATGCGCCACCGCAATTCGATGACGACACTGCCGCCGCGGGTGACTCGCACAGCGTGCCTCCGAGCGCTGATGCCGACAGCAACGACAGCCTGACATCGGGGGCGGCACAAGAGCCCTGGGTCGAAAACCAGCACATGGATTCAAAAGCGGGTGTGGTTGAAGAAGAGACCGAAGAAGAGATCCAAGAAGCGCCCGCCGAAGCTCAGGCTGCAAAGCGCCTAGACATGGAGGCAACCGCGGAGCACAACGATGAGCTGAATTTCTTGGCTCGCGAAGTCACGGATGCTGCCATTCCACCGGCCGCCGAAACCGGTGCCAACACGCCACCGCCCGAGCACGAGGCTTCTGCCACGGTGCAGGAGCAAGCGCCCCCCGACGCACCCGCGATACCTTTTGCGCCGGCAACCACGACGGGCAGTACGGATTTCGGTTTCGGACGAAAAAAGCGCCTTGCGGCGGCACGGATGTCACCTTGGTTCGCCTGGCCAGGTGCGATGGTGTTGCTCCTCGCGCTCGTGGCACAAGGTGCTTTTCATTTTCGCGGCGACCTCGCCTTGCTGTTTCCCGCGCTAAAGCCGCTCGCAGAGGTCTTGTGCGCCGAATTGGACTGCCAGGTCCCGTTGCCGCGACGCGCGGAGCTGATGAGCATCGAGACTTCCGACCTTCAGGCTGACAGCACCAATCCAGGGGTCATGGTGCTATCGGCGATCCTGCGCAATCGGGCGCCATTCGCGCAGCCCCCCCCCGCGCTCGAGCTCACACTCACCGACACGCAGGACCAACCTGTTGCGCGGCGCGTGCTCACCGCCGCGGACTATTTCACGCGCGGCGCCACGAATAGTCTCGCCGACGCCCTGTTTCCGGCGGGGAGCGAGGTCCCGGTGAAGGTGTTTTTCGATGCCTCAGCCGTCAAGGCCACCGGTTATCGCCTGTATCTGTTCTATCCCTGATTCTTTGGCCTGCGATTAGCCGCGCACACGGTTGACTGCACGCAACTGCGCCGGGGCTCGCCGTCGGACGCGTTCCGGGGCATGGGTTTTCCGCTATCCTTCGCTGCTCTGATGAAAGCCCTCAACACGCTCGCGCCCCGGGTAACGCCTGACGCGCTGCATCCAACACCAGCCTTAGCGGAACACCACCACCCATGCGCACACTGATTTGCGGTTCCATCGCCTACGACAACATCATGGTCTTCCAGGGACGGTTCAAGGACCATATCCTTCCCGAGCAGATCCATATCCTCAACGTCGCCTTCCTGGTGCCTGAGCTGCGGCGCGAATACGGCGGCTGCGCCGGCAACATCGCCTATAACCTCAAGCTGCTGGGGGGCGATCCGCTGATCATGGCGACGGTGGGCACGGACGCGACACCGTACTACGAGCGCATGACGCGCCTCGGAATCACCCGCGACTGCGTGCGTGAAATCCCGGACACCCTCACCGCGCAGGCCTTCATCACCACGGACCTGGACGACAACCAGATCACCGCGTTCCATCCCGGGGCGATGAACCAGTCGAACCTCAATACGATCTCGGAGAAGCTGGGCGCCAAGCTGGCCATCGTGGCACCCGACGGGCGCGACGGCATGCTGCAGCACGCCAAGGAACTGGCGTCGCTTGGCATCCCGTTCATGTTCGATCCCGGCCAGGGCCTGCCGATGTTCTCCGGCGACGAACTGCTCGACTTCATCGACAAGGCGACCTACGTCGCCGTCAACGATTACGAGGGCAAGTTGCTGGAGGAAAAGACCGGGCAGTCACTGACGGCGCTTGCGGCCCGCGTGGACGCGCTGATCGTAACGCGCGGCGCGCAAGGGTCCATCATCTATGCCAAGGGTCAACGCATCGACATTCCCTGCGTTAAGGCAAGCAAGATTGTCGATCCCACTGGCTGCGGCGACGCCTACCGCGCCGGCCTGCTGTACGGAATCGGCAACGGCCGTGACTGGCGCACCGCGGGCCAAATCGCCTCGCTGATGGGCTCGTTGAAAATCGCCTCCCGCGGCGGGCAGAACCACCAGATCGACCGCGCCGGCATTGAGGCCCAGTACCAACAGCAGTTCGGCACCAGCCTTTGAGAAAGCTTTCGATGAAACCATCGCGCACTGGCAGTATCCAAATCGCACTCCTTGCAGCCGCTTGCACGCTGCTCGTGTCGGGTTGCGCCACCAACAGCAGTTCAGGCAGCGTGTATTCCTCTGGCCAGACGCGCAACGAGCAGACGGTGCGCTTTGCCACGGTTGAGTCGGTTCGCGAAGTCACCATCGAAGGCACGCACGGCCCCGTAGGGGCGGTTGCCGGCGGCGCCATCGGCGGCGTGGCGGGTTCCAACGTCGGTGGCGGCAAGGGATCCACCATCGGGTCGATTCTCGGGGCAGTGGCGGGCGGCGTCGCCGGCCAGGCCATCGAGCGGCGCGTCACGGAAAAGAAGGGGCTCGAGATCACCGTCCGGCTGGAGAACGGCGAACTGCGCGCTATCACCCAGGAATCCGACGAAGTGTTCCGCGTCGGCGAGCGCGTACGCCTGTTGTCGGGCAGCGGCACGACCCGGGTCACGCACTGAGCCGCCGCCTCGTACGATATCAGTACTGATATAGCTATTGCCCGTTGATGCAGGTCGCTCGGGCATCTACAGAAATAAAATCCCTGGAATTTCGCGGCACTTCGGCATGACCCCCCCGGCCCCGATGCTGACGCGCCTTGCGCGCATTGCCCATCTTGCCTGCCTCCTCCTGAGCGGCCTCGTAACCGCAGCCCTGCTCTATGGTCGGATGAATGCAGCGGCGCAACGCCACACCGTGCGCCGCTGGGCACGCGACACGCTGACTGCGCTCGGGATCACCGTGCGCGTGCATGGGTTGGCGACACCGCACGCCGAAGCCCTGCCGCCGCATTGCCTGATGGTCGGCAACCATATCTCGTGGCTAGACATCCTGGTGCTCTTGTCGGTGTGTCCGGCGATCTTCGTGGCCAAATCGGAGATCCGCGGCTGGCCGCTGGTGGGCTGGCTGTGCGCCCGCGTGGGCACGCTGTTCATCGAGCGCGGACGGCGGACATCGGCCCGGCGCACCAGCAAGACCATGTCCGACGCCTTGCGGCGCGGGACGCTGGTCTGCATCTTTCCTGAAGGCACGACGACCGAGGGTCTGGGCGTAGCACGCTTTCATTCGGCCCTGTTCCAGCCGGCCGTTGATACCGGGGCCGCAGTGCAACCCTTCGCCTTACGCTATGCCTTTCACAATGGCCAATACTGTGCCGCACCGAACTATGTCGGCGAAACCTCGTTCATGGCATCCCTGTGGGCGGCGACATCGGCGCGGCGCATGGTGGCGGACCTCGAATTTCTTGCGCCCTTCGATGCCACGGCGCATGATCGCCGCCAGCTTGCTCGCAATGCCGAAACCAGCGTTGTGGCCGCGCTGGCCAAGAGCCGGTCCTAGGCCCCGCGCGTCATACTGGCCGTGCTCCCGGCGCGCGAGCATCGCAACCCACCTGAAACAGGCGACGATCCTCCAACCGGATCGCGGTAAGGCTGCGTCCCCAGACGCATCCGGAATCGAGCATCAACAATTTGGGCGTGAGTTTGACGCCAAGCGCCGACCAATGACCGCAGATGATCGTCGATTGCGTCGCCGCGCGTCCCGGCACTTCGAACCAGGGCCGATAGCCGGCGGGCGCGGCCGCCGTTTCACCCTTGGTCTCGAACTCCATGATCCCGGCGCTGTCGCAAAAGCGCATGCGCGTCATCGCGTTAACAATCACGCGTGTGCGGTCCGCACCCGCCAGGTCATCCGACCAGCGATCAGGCTTGCTGCCGTAGAGGTGGCGCAGGAAATCGCGATACCCCGGTCCGCGCAGCAGCTCCTCCACCTCGCGCGCCAGTTGCTCCGAGTACGACTCGTCCCACGCCGGCAGCAGGCCAGCGTGCACCATCAGATGATCGCCCTCTCGATGCAGCATGGGTCGCTTGCGCAGCCAGTCCAGCAGTTCGTCGCGGTCCGGCGCCGCCAGCACATCGCCAATCGTGTCATCGTGCCTGGGCTTGCCCAGGCCCTCGGCAACCACTAGGAGGTGCAGGTCATGATTTCCCAGCACGACAACCGCCCGATCGCCAAGGGATCGCACATACCGGAGCACGTCGAGAGACTTCGGTCCCCGATTGACCAGGTCACCGACGAACCAGATGCGATCTCGCGCGGGGTTGAAGGTGAAGGAATCCACCAGCCTGCGCAATTCGTCAAAACAGCCCTGAATGTCGCCGATTGCGTATGTAGCCATGCCAGATATGGAAAACCGAAAGGGTGAGTTTACCGGCTTCGCGACGCGCGCGGCCATGTGCCGCCAAATCGACCCGTCCAGCCCCGCTCATTTCGCAAATGCCCATCGCGTTACGGCGAGGCAGGGTCTCATTTCAAGCCGGCACGCGGATATGTTCCGGCGGCAAGCCCGCGTCTTGGCGTTTGACCATCGCCTCATAGGCCGCTTCCAGGTGTCGCGTGTAACGGGCCGTATCGAACAGCGGCGCGGTGAGGCGCTGCGACGCAAGCTTCTTGCGCAGCCGATCCAGCTGCTCCGGTTGGGTCGCCAGCTGCAGCGCCAGCGCCTCGTATTCAGCGGCGCTCGATGTGATGAGCTCTGGCAGGCCGATGGCATGGAGCACGCTCGCCGCCACGCGACTGGCGAAGGACTTTCCCTCCATGGTGACCATCGGCAGCCCGGCCCAAAGCGCATCGCTCGCCGTGGTGTGCGCGTTGTACGGAAAGGTATCGATGAACAGATCGGCAAGACGATGCCTCGCAAGGTGCTCGGCGAGCGGGATCCGCGTGGCGAAGACGAGCCGAGCAGGGTCAATGCCACGTGCGCCCGCCTCCTTGCGCAGGTTTTCGCCAGCCGCGGAGTTGTCCTCGATCAACCACAGCACGCTGCCTTCGATGGCCTTGAGCAGGCGCATCCAGATGTCGAACGTCACCGGTTGAATCTTGAAGTTGTTGCTGAAGCTGCAAAACACGAAACCGCCCGGTGGCAATCCCGCATCTTCGCGCGAGGGGGTTCGATCGGCGATGCCGCGCATGCTGTCATTGGGCTGGTAGCTGTGGGGAAGCCAGGCGATTTTCTCCGCGTAATGCACTTCCTCGCCTTCACGCACGAGCACCGGATCGGCGATCAGGTAATCCATGTAGCTTGCGCCCATGGTGCCGGGGAAGCCCAGGTAGTTGACCTGGATGGGGGCTGCGCGCATGGCAAAAATGTCGGTGCGGGCCGACGCTGTGTAACCCTTGAGATCAATGGCAATGTCGATCTCCATTTCCCGCGACATCCGGCAAATCTCTTCCTCGGACTTGCGGTAGACGTCGACAAAATGATCGAAGGATGCGGCGACCCGCTGACGCATGTCGTCATCGGGCTGGGGATCAAAATTGAACCCCGTCAGTTCGAACCTCGACTTGTCGTGGTGCTCGAACACGCCGGCCATGAGGTAAGTCGTTGCATGGCGGTGAAAGTCGGCCGAGTAATAGCCGACACGGATCTTCCGGCCCTTGCGAGCGCGACGTATCGGCGTCTCGCCGAGGAATTCACGCGGGGGATGATCGGTCGACGCGCATACTTCAGCCAGCGTCCGCGCCAGAGGCGGCGAATCCGACAAGGAGAGAAACACGAAGGGATTCATCGCCCGCTCCCTGCGCTTGACCCGCGCAAGCATGCGCTTGGTCAGCGCGGCCTCGTTGTCCCACAGGCAGATTGCCAGCCGCGTCCCGAGAATGTCTCCATGGAGGCTCTCGAGATTGGGCTGCAGGTGACGCGCTTTCTCGAAGCTCTCGAGCGCCTCATCGAACCGGAACAGCATCTTGAGTAGCACCGCCCTGTTGATGTGGCTCTCGGCCACATCTGGTGCCAGCGCAATGGCCTTGTCATAACTGGCAAGCGCTTCATCCTGGCGCTCCATGGCCACCAGCACAATGCCCCGGTTGCGCCAGGCGCCGGCGTAATCCGGCTTGAGCGCGATCGCCTTGTCGCAAGCTTCGAGCGCAGCCGCCCACAACCTGAGGGCATGCAGCACAAATGCCCGATTGACATGCACATCGGCAAGGTCGGGCTTTAACGCGATTGCTTGGTCATAGTTGTAGAGTGCCTCGCCGAAGCGCTTGAGCGTAGTGAGGATGGCCCCGCGGTTGCGCAATGGCTCGACAAAATCTGGCCGGATTCCCAGGGCCCGGTCGTAGCTGGCGAGCGCCTCATCGAAGCGATTGCTCTCCTGCATCGCCAGTCCCAGATTGCAGTGAAAATCAGCGACACCCGGATTAATGTCGATAGCCCTGGACATCAGTTTAATGCCACGGGCGTAATCCTTTCCCTGCAAGGCAATTACCCCCAGCATGTGCATCACGTGCGCGTGATCGGGATACGCCTTCAGGATGCGTTCGTACAGCGATGCCGCCTCCTTGCTTCGCCCTTTCTCGTGCAGCGACACGGCTCGCAAGTAGGCCGCATCGCCGTCAAACGCCTTGCCCTTGCCAGCGGCACCCATGATTGTCTCGCCTGTCGCGGCGGGTTGACGCCCGGTGGCGCCTTCCAGGCGCGCGTCGAGCAGCTTGCGCCGATCGCGTGCTTCTTCGAAGTCCGGATAGAGCGCAAGGGCGCGGCTATAGGACTTGAGCGCATCCTTGCCCCGGTCCAGCCCCTCCAATGCCCGTGCAAGATTAAGATGCACGTAAGGTTCATTCGGCAGGATCTTAAGGGAGCGTTCCAGATAGTCCACCGCTTCGTCGTACTTGCCCAGATTCAGCTCGATCAGCCCCATGCGCGCAAGCAGCGTCGGCTCGTTGGGCAGGCGGCCGAGCAACCAACGCATCAGCCTTGCCGACAGGTTCAAACGCAGTGCAGTGAGAAAAGAGCGCATCGAGGGTCTGTTTGCGGCACGCGCCGAGGAGAAGTATCGGTGGGTGGCGCGGCTCGGTTCACGAAAACACCGCATGTTATCGGAATATGCTGCCGCTTCTGCATCCGTGCCTACACGCGGTCGAACCTGCGATATTGAATCGCCTCCGCGATATGCTTGCCGGCAACGCGTTCCGTGCCTGCCAGATCCGCAATCGTGCGCGCGACTTTCAGGATCCGATGATAAGCACGCGCCGAAAGGCCCAGCTTGTCGATGGCCTGTTTGAGCAGCACCTCGCCCCCCTTGTCAGGCGCGCAATGCGCGTCGATCTCACGTGCAAAGAGTTGGGCATTGGATTTCTGTTGGCGGGCAATCATCCGGCTGCGTGCAATTTCAACCCGACAGCGAATCGTCCTGGACGAGTCGCCGGCATTCATCCCCAGCAGATTGTCCGCCGGCACCGCTGGCACTTCGACCTGTATATCGATACGATCCATCAACGGGCCGGAAATCCTGCTGCGATAGGCCAGCACTTGATCGGGGGTACACCGGCAACGGCCGCCGTAGTGCCCCAGATATCCGCATTTGCAGGGGTTCATTGCGGCGACCAGCTGGAAGCTGGCGGGAAATTCGATCTGCCTCGCCGCCCGCGAGATGGCGACACGGCCGGTTTCCAGCGGTTCGCGCAGGGCTTCCAGCACGCGTCGATCGAATTCGGGAAGCTCGTCGAGAAACAGCACGCCGTGATGCGCGAGCGAAATCTCTCCCGGTCGTGGATTCGATCCCCCGCCCACGATCGCCACGCTTGAGGCAGAGTGATGCGGAGCCCGATAGGGTCGACGTTTCCAGAATTCCGTCCGAAAGCCGCTGCTGCCCAGCGACTGCAACGCAGCGCTCTGCAAGGCTTCTTCTTCCGACAATGGCGGCAACACGCCGGCGAATCGTGCCGCCAGCATCGATTTGCCGGTGCCAGGGGGGCCCACCATCAACAGGGCATGCCCGCCTGCGGCGGCCACTTCCAGCGCGCGTTTTGCATGCGACTGGCCACGAACATCCTCCAGGTCCGGGTAGACATCGGCCTCGCCGATCGTCAGGGCCGGTGGCGCCGACAGCTCTCCCTTGCCGGCGAGATGCGCACAAACTTCCAGCAACGACTCGGCTTGCAGCACGCGGGTTCCCGATACCAGTGCCGCTTCGCCGGCGCTGGCCGTTGGCAGCACGAAGGTGCGCTGGTCGGTCGCCGCGCCATACGCCATCGCCAGCGCACCGCGCACCGGGCGCAGTTGCCCGGTCAGGGACAACTCCCCGGCGAATTGATAGCGTGATAGCTGATCGTCCGGAATCTGGCGCGAGGCAGCGAGAATGCCTAGCGCGATGGCCAGGTCGAAGCGGCCGCTTTCCTTGGGCAACTCCGCGGGAGCAAGATTGACCGTGATTCGCCGCGCGGGAAATTCGAAACCGCAATTGCCGATGGCAGCGCGCACGCGTTCACGCGCCTCCTTCACCTCGGCTTCGGGCAGACCGACAATGTGGAACGCCGGAAGACCATTGGCGAGGTCCACTTCGACCGTCACCGGTGGCGCGTTGAGGCCGGCCAGGGCGCGGCTGTGCAGTATCGCTAGGGACATGGCGTAATCGAACACTCGTCACCGGCCGCATCGCCTGCACGCGATCACCCGCCGACTGGGCACGGGCACGCCACCACGCGAGATTCCGGGTTCCGACCAACCGCAATTTATTCAACGGGCATTGATCCCGCGAGGTTGACGCCGCTTGCAGCCCAAGCGGTTTGCCCTGGGGCGGGGCTACGGGGTATTGCGACGCTCGAGTTCGGCCACGCGCGCTTCCAGCGCGGTCAGCTTTTCGCGGGTGCGGGCCAGGACCTTGGCCTGAATGTCGAACTCCTCGCGCGTGACGAGTTCCAGGCGGGAAAAAAAGGACAACAACATGGCCCGGAGGTTCTTTTCGACATCCTTTGCGGGCGAACCCGCAATCAGCTCGCTGACACGGGCATTCAGTTCATCGAAAAAGCGCGGTTGATCCATACCGAAAGTCTAGCACGCAGCTTTTTGCATTAATCCCTTTACAAAGCTTACGCACCCAATTGACGCACCAGATGTGTGCAAGCGATGTCCACAGCGCGCATTATTGGTGCGCAACTCTTGCACATGGGACAGTTACTCAACATAACTATCTGTTTTATATAGGTAAGAATATCTGGCACAGGCTATGCTCTTAAACAACCCAAGCTACGCCGGACTTTCGGCTGGCATTCATTTTTAACCATGAAAGGTGCCTCCATGAAGAAACTTCTCCTCGCTTCCGCTGTCGCAGCTGTGCTGGCTGCTCCCATGGCGCAAGTTGCCTGTGCGGCCGATGCCGCACCGGTGTCTCCCCACACATTCACCGGGAATGTCGGGCTTTTCAACCAGTACATATTCCGCGGCCTGACACAGACCAACGAGAAGGCGGCCCTGCAGGGTGGTTTCGACTACTCGCATTCGAGCGGCTTCTACCTTGGAACATGGGGGTCAAACATCAGCTGGTACACGGACCAGAACATGGGCACACCCAAGGGCACCGCGCCCGGTCCGGTAAGCCTGGGTTCACCTGGTGGTGCCGGCGCACCGTTCGCCGCCAATCAGTTCAATACCGCCAGCCTGGAATGGGATTTCTACGGCGGATACAAGGGCAGCTTCGCCAATGACATTTCCTATGACCTCGGCGCCTTGAAATACTACTACCCCGGCAAATACGAAAACCTGGCCACCCTGATGTCCAAGCCCGACACGCTGGAGTTTTATGGCTCCCTCGGCTGGAAATGGTTCACGATGAAATATTCGCAGGCGACCAGCGACACCTTCGGCGTGAAGAATTCCAAGGGATCGAACTATCTGGATCTGTCCGCAGCGATTCCCTTGGGTGAAAGCGGCTTCACGCTCGGCCTTCACTACGGCAAACAGACCTACAAGGGCACCTCCCCCGTGCTCGCCTTCGGTTTCGGCGCCGCGACCACGCTCAACAATAACGTGTTCAGCTACTCCGATTACAAGGTCGGCGTGACCAAGGACTGGATGGGCGCAACCTGGTCGCTCGCAGCTACCAGCACCAATGCCAAGAAGCAAGTAACCAACAACGCGGTCACCGGTGACATCTACCAAAACGTGTACGGCACCAACATTGGCAAGGGTCAGCTCACACTGGGCGTCCAGAAGACTTTCTAACCGCCTCGAGAACAAGGGGGCGAGAAACAGCCGCCCTCTTGTTTTTTCCGGATCAGCATAAGGAGCAGTCATGAAACTCGTTACGGCAATCATCAAGCCGTTCAAGCTCGACGAGGTGCGCGAAGCACTGTCCGCCATCGGCGTGCAGGGCATCACGGTCACCGAGGTCAAGGGCTTTGGGCGGCAAAAGGGGCACACGGAGTTGTATCGCGGCGCGGAATACGTCGTCGATTTCCTGCCCAAAGTGAAAATCGAAGTCGCCATCAAGACCGAACTTGTGGAACAGGTTCTCGAAGCCATCGAGAAGTCGGCCAATACCGGCAAGATCGGTGACGGCAAGATTTTCGTGTTCGAGCTCGAACAAGTCATACGCATCCGCACCGGTGAAACCGGCGCGGATGCGTTGTAAGGGAGACTCATGATGAAAAAGCTACTCGCTTTGCTTGCAGTCTTTGGCGCCGTGACATTCGCGGCACCGACATGGGCTGCGGATGACAAGCCGGCGGCAACCGCGGCACCTGCCGCGGCGGCTCCAGCTGCCGCAGCCCCGGCTGCTGCGCCTGCCGCAGCCGCAGCAACACCCGCTGCTGCCACCCCTCCGCAAAAAGTGGACAAGGGTGACACCGCCTGGATGATCGTCGCCACGGCCTTCGTGATCTTGATGACCATTCCCGGCCTGGCACTGTTCTACGGCGGCCTCGTCCGCTCCAAGAACATGCTGTCCATCCTGATGCAGACCTTCGTCACCTTCTCTCTGCTGGCGGTACTGTGGGTGATTTACGGCTACAGCATCGCCTTTACCGAAGGCAACGCGTTCTTCGGCGGGTTCTCCAAGCTGTTCATGGCCGGCATCACGCCTGACAGCAACGTGGCGACGTTCAGCAAGGGGCAGTACATCCCCGAGTACATCTACGTCGCTTTCCAGCTGACCTTTGCCGCCATCACGCCGGCACTGATCATCGGCGCCTTTGCCGAGCGCATCAAGTTCTCGGCCGTGCTGCTGTTCATGGTGCTCTGGTTCACCTTCTCGTACCTGCCGATGGCGCACATGGTCTGGTACTGGGACGGCCCGGACGCCTACACCGACGCGAAAGCAGCTGAGCTGGCTGCCAGCCACGCCGGGTTCCTGTTCCAGAAAGGTGCCATCGACTTTGCGGGCGGCACGGTGGTGCACATCAATGCGGGTATTGCCGGTCTGGTGGGTGCCTTCGTACTCGGCAAGCGCCTGGGCCTGGGTCGGGAATCGATGACTCCGCACAGCGTGACCATGACCATGGTTGGCGCCTGCCTGCTGTGGGTGGGCTGGTTCGGCTTCAACGTCGGCTCCAACCTCGAAGCCACGGGAACCGCTGCACTGGCATTCATCAACACGCTGGTCGCCACGGCTGCCGCAACACTGGCCTGGACCTTTCTTGAGTGGATCTTCAAGGGCAAGCCCAGCATGGTGGGTGCGGCCTCGGGAGCGGTTGCCGGCCTGGTGGCGGTCACACCAGCCTGCGGCTTCGTCGGCCCGATGGGATCGATCGCTCTGGGCGCCATCGCCGGTGGACTGTGCCTGTGGGCGGTGCACAGCCTGAAGAAGCTGCTGGGGGCCGATGACGCGCTGGACGTATTCGGCGTGCACGGCGTCGGCGGTATCGTCGGCGCCCTCGGCACCGCGATCTTCGCGTCACCGTCGCTCGGCGGCGCAGGGGTCTACGACTACGTCATCAACAAGGTCGGCGAATACGACATGGGCGCGCAGTTCATGAGCCAGCTCTGGGCCGTCGGCACCGCGCTCGTCTGGTCCGGCGTGGTCGCCTTCATCGCCTTCAAGATCGTGGACATCGTCATCGGCCTGCGGGTCAGCGAAGAAGAAGAGCGCGAAGGCCTGGACACGACCTATCACGGCGAGTCCGCCTACCACCACTAACCGAATCCCCGGCATATGGGGCATACGGCCCCACATGCCGGCAACGAGCAGGGGCGAAGCCCGCAAGGGCTTTGACTTTCAAGGGCACCTTCACCGGTGCCCTTTTTTTATTCCCGGCCGCTATGCGACAATTCCGCCCCATGAGCCACATCATTCCCCTCTGGGATCCGGTATCCCTCGCCGTCAGCGGATCAAACGACCGCTTCCCCGTTCGCCGCGTGTTCTGCGTCGGCCGCAATTACGCCGACCATCAGAAGGAAATGGGTGGCACCGGACGCGAGCAACCCTTCTTCTTCGCCAAGGCCGCGCACGATGTCGTGCCGGGTGGTGGCGACATTCCCTACCCGCCCAAGACCGCCAACTACCATTGGGAAACCGAAATGGTGGTGGCCATCGGCAAGGGTGGTGCGCGCATTGCAGCCGAGAATGCCAACGCGCATGTCTGGGGCTACACCGTCGGTCTTGACATGACCCGCCGCGACCTGCAACAGGTCGGCAAGGACAAGGGCCAGCCGTGGACTTTCGGCAAGGATTTCGACCAGGCGGCACCCATGGGAACGCTGGTGCCTGCGGCGAAAATCGGACATCCGTCCAAGGCGCGCATCTGGCTGCAGGTCAACGGACAGGTCAAGCAGGATGCCAACATTGAACAGATGATCTGGAGCGTGCCCGAGCAGATCGCGTTCCTGTCGCAGCACTACACGCTGGAAGCGGGCGACCTGATCATGACAGGGACGCCCGCCGGCGTGGGTGCCGCCAAGCCGGGCGATGAGCTCATTGCCGCCATCGATGGCCTTGGCGAGTTGCGTGTCAGGATATTACCGATAGTTTAAGGCGATATGGGTATTTCTGTTGCAGATTGACAGTATTTAAGTATTGCGGTTCAGCCCTGCATCGCCCTGTTTCCACCACGCGTACGCACCTGGGAGGAGTCATGAGCCAGCTCACGCCCGAAGCAGCGCTGTTTCCCTCACCGATCCCCGTGCAGTCCGTCTCCAGTGACGAGTTCATGCCACCGCTGCAAACGGCGCGCCAGCGCAAAATCGCGGCGCGCGTCAAGGAACTCGGCGCCGATCTGCATGGCGACCGCATTGTCGAGGCAAGAGGCACCCATGAGCGCGATGGCACCATGGGGTAAGCAGACGCTGGCCAGTCTGCGCTCGAATACCGGCACAGAGAGCCGAGTGTCAGCACCCACGACTTCGGGTAACCTACAGCCTCTGCCTCACGGACCGCAATCGAGACTGCCTCGCAGTCACCGGATGTCGGTTCCTCACTTTCCCCGGAGGGACAAAACCATGAATCACCCGTTCAAACGGTTAGCAATGCTCACCTTGCTGTTGTCGGTTTGCGCCGGAGCCATTGCGCAGTCGTACCCGACGCGCCCGGTCACGTTTACGTCCGCGATGGCGGCCGGTTCGACCACCGATATCCTCGCCCGCGAAGTCGCCAAACTCCTGTCCGAGCGCATGGGACAGGCCATCATCGTCGAGACCGTATCGGGCGGGGGTGGCATCGTCGCCGCCAAGAAGGTGATCAACGCGCAGCCTGACGGCTACAACCTGCTTTTCGTCACCAACGGACTCACCTCAAACCAGGCCATGCGCAGCAAGCCCGATTTCGACATCGCCAAGGACCTGGTAGCGATCTCGCCATTGTTCGAAGGCGTTTTCGGCATCTACATCAATCCGGACCTCCCGGCCAAGACGCTGCAGGAATTCGTCGCCTATGCCAAGGCGCGCCCGGGCAAGATCAACTACGGCACCAGTGGCATCGGCGGCATCGTGCACCTCGTGAACGCCGATTTCGCCGTGCGTGCGGGCCTGGACATGGTTCACGTGCCCTACAAAGGCGGGGCCGAGTACCTGCCGGCCACCATGGCCAACCAGGTCCAACTGTCGTTTGCGGACGTCACCTTTGCCCAGCCTCAGGCGGATGCGGGCAAAGTGCGCCTCCTTGCGGTCACCTCCAAACAGCGCCTCCCGCAAATGCCCAACGTGCCCACCTTCGAGGAAAGCGGCTTTCCCGGCTACACGCCCACTTTCTGGACGGGGCTTTACGCGCCGCGCGGCACGCCGCAAGCGGTGATCGACCGCATCAACGCGGAAGTCCGCACCATCATCACTCCGCCGGAAGCCAAAGCTCGTTATGCCGCGCGAGGCTACCAAACCCTGTGGATGCCCCCCGCGGAAGCGCAGAAGCGCGTGGTCGATGAAATCGCTCAGTTCAACAAGACCATCGATACGGTCAAGATCGAACGTCAGTAATTGAATTGCCGATACAGGATCTACATTGTGCTAGGTCCTGAATTGTCAGCAATCTGTTTTTGATCTCCAAGCCCCCCTTCATAACCACCAGCACGCCACAGGCGAGGGGATAAGTCCCCTCGCGACCCTAAGCATCAGCGCGCCGGACTCAACGTCGGAATCACTTTTTCCCGCATGGCGTCGATGAATGCGTACTTGTCGGGCTTGGGCATGGTGAACCAGAGCTGGTTGGCGCCCCAGCCGGCGATCTGCTTCACACGCGCGGCAAACTGCTCGGGATTTCCGGCCACGGTGAATCGGTTGGCGAGGTAGTCGGTGAGGCCGAGCTTCTCGATGGCGTTGACGTTGTTCTTGTCGTGGCCGACGTGCTCGTGCTCGGTATAGTCATAACCGCGGATGAGTTGCTCGAGCTTTTCTTCGAATTCCTTGGGCACGCCCTTGTTGTTCCGCACGCCAAGGCGGAACGTGGCGTTGGCCGCGGCGGCGAGGTGGGTCTTGATGGTCTGGATGGCCGCGGGCAGCGTGGGCTCGATGCTGGCGCCGATCAGCCACCAGATGTCGATGTCCTCGATGCGCCGCCCGGCGCTCTTCGCGCCATCGGCTACGTATGACAGCGCATCGGCCACGAGGTCCTTCCCCACGCCGCCGCCGATGATGACGCCCTCGCAGGTGGCGCCGGCGAGCTTCAACGACTTGGGGCCGTGCGCGGCCATGTAGATGGGGATCATGCGGTGCTTGCGGAACACCATCTTCTTGCCGTTGAACACCGCGGCACCATCCGACCACATGTCGCGCAGCGCGCGGATGTAGCTGCTCATGTAATCCAGAGTGACTGACTTTTCGCCCGCGCTGTAGGCCGCGGAGTCGCCCGTGCCGATACCCAGTACCGCGCGGCCGCCAGAGAGTTCATCCACCGTGGCGATGGCAGAGGCTGTGACCATCGGGTGGCGCGTGATGGGATTGGTGACACGCGGGCCGAACATCACGCGGTGCGTGTTCAGCGCCACGATGGTGGCCTGCGAATACACCTCCGGGTAAAGGGAGGGCGAGTCGCCCACGCCGATGGCATCGAACCCTGCCTGTTCCACTGCCTTCACCCAGCCCGGGTATTCCCGGATCCGGTCGCAGACCAGGCTCACGCCCAACTTGATTCGGGTCATCGTCATTGCCTCAGTAATTAATTCGCTCGCAAGGGAAATCGTCTGGTCAGGCCTGCATGCCGTACAGCCGCTTGGCGCCCGTTGCAAAAATGACCTTCTCCAGGTCGGCAGGCATTTTCATGCGCCGGATCATTCCCGGCGCATCCGTATAGCCATCCGAATGCGGATAGTCGGTCGCCCACAGGATGTTGGTACGACCGATGTAATCGGCCAGCAGGGGCAACGTCCCCTCGACGGGCTCGAAGGAGATGAAGCACTGGCGGCGAAAGATATCGCTCGGGCGCAGACTGAGTTTCGTATCGTTCATGGACTTGTCGTCGAAGTGCCGATCCATGCGATCGAGCCAGCCGGCCACCCAGCCGCCGCCCGCCTCCATGAAACCGACGCGCAGCTTCGGGAAACGGTCGCACACACCGCACATGACGAAGCTGGTGACCGCCGCCATCATCTCCAGCGTATGGGTCGTGGCGTGCTTGACCGCATAGGCAGTCCCGGTCGGCGTGCCGAAGCGGTCATCGCCCAGCACCGACATGCCGACGTTCGATGATGCCGTGTGCACGGCAACGGCGAAGTCGTTGTCTTCGCAGGCGCGCCAGATGGGATCGTTCTCCGGGTGGTGCAGGAAGCGGTGGTAGGACGGATTGGGACGGATGAAGCCGGCCTTCATGCCGAGCTTTCTTGCCGCGAATTCTATTTCCTTCACCGCGCCTTCGACAGTCTGCATCGGCACCATGGCCACGCCGAAAAGGCGCTCCGGATACATGCCGCAATAGTCGGCCAGCCAGCGGTTGTAGGCATGGCAGGTCGCCGCGGCTAGCTCGGGATTGCGGATGCCCCCCATGTAGAGGCCCAGGCTCGGATAGAGGAACGAGCAATCGATGCCTTCGGCATCCATGTCGGGAATGCGCTTGTGCGGATCGAATCCGCCGGGCTTGCCATCGAAGTAGGACGTGCCTTCCGGCTTGACGCCTTCGCGCATGCCAATGCCGCCCACCGCGGCAAACCCGGTCGGGATGGTCTTGCCGAACTGCACGATGTTGCCTTCCTCGACACGGAACATTTCCGCGCCGCTGGCGTCATGCAGCATCTGCGGCGCGTCTTTCTTGTGCTTGTCTTCCAGGTAATTGAGCCACAGGTCCGCGGGCTCGAGGACGTGTGCGTCTGCATCTACTACGTTGTAACTGCGTGCCATTTGACTGGTCTCCTTTAGAGTTGATCGTTTTCTTTTGAGCGTTGTCTGCGCGTTTCGTTCGCGGTGTTCATGCGCCCGGCTGGTCGAATAGGGGCAGGCGTTCGGAGACAACCTTCGTCGCTACGAAGATGTCGATCTCCTTGGCGCTGTAGCCCAGTTCGCCAAGGATGACGCGCGTCTCTTCACCGGGTTCCTCAGCCGGCCAGCCGCGCGCGCAGCCGATAGCCGACTGCGACGGGTGAACGATCACCTGAGACATCGGACCCCAGTGCGGGTGGGACCAATTCACGCGCAGGTGGTCCGCCTCCAGGCTCTTGTCCTTGACGAGGTCGCCCACGGTGCGCTCGCGCACGGCCACGACGCCTGCGGCAGAAAGGCGCGCGATGGCTTCCGTAGAATCGGCACCGGCCAGCCCGGGGACGAGCGCAGCCGGCAACTTGTCGAATGCCTGGGTCTTCTCGACGCGCACCCAGCCGTCGCGGCAGCGGATGACCTGCGTGGCCGCGCGCACTTCGCCGGCCGAGAGATGCGGGAAGAGCTGGTCGTCGCGGATGAAGGTGGCGCTACGCGCGAGACTCCCGCCCACACGCACCGCGCGGCCCGTGGCGCGCGCATCACGCAGCGCCATCAGTACGCCGAAGGCGCCGAGCAGGCCCGTCGAATAATCGTTCACCGGCACGGGCACCTGCTTGGCGACGCCGTTCTGTGCGCGCGCCACCTGCATGCCCGAGGCGGCCTGCGCGTTGTGTTCCCAGCCGGCGCGGGCCGCCCACGGCCCACCATGATCGAAGGCGTTGAGCGATGCATACACGATGCCAGGGCGAAGGCGCGCGGCATCTTCGAAGCCCAGGCCAAGGCTCGCCAGCTTGCCGATACGGAAGTTCTCCACCAGCACGTCGCAGCCGGCCACCAGCCGCCGCGCGATGTCGAGGCCCGCGGCGCGGCGCAAGTTCACCGACAGGCTGCGCTTGCCGCGGTTCACGTCCAGCCAGCCATAGGTGCTGCCCGGGCGCACGGCAGGGTCGACCTTGATCACGTCGGCGCCCAGCTCGGCCAGCGTGCGCCCGCAGGTGGGGCCGGCAAGGATGATGGCGAAATCAACCACCTTCACCCCGGCAAGCGGCAGGTCGCCCGGCTTCAGTTGTTCCATCTTGGCGACCGTCGGCGCACCCGCTTGTGAACCAATCGGACGCGCTGGCACCGTGGCGCGCGGTAGGTCCTCCGGCATGAAGGCGCGCACGCCGGGGCCCGCAGTCAGCCGGCCGCCTTCTTCGACCACAATCTCGGCTTCGCGCGCATGTGCATTGGCGAGCCACTCGTCAGCCGTGCGGCAGACGGTCAAGGCACCGTTCAGCGCATTGATGCTGTCTTCCCACTCCATCGATGGCCGCTCGAGGAACATGCCGGCCATGCGCTCGGCCCACATCGCTTCGGCGGCGCGGTCCGGCAAGCGCGCGAGGCCCTGTCCGGCGGGCACGCTCCATTCGTGCTTGCCGGCCGCTGTCATCATCGACTCGACAAAGCCTGCGTGGTGGCCCTGGCTCATGACGTAGCGGCCGTCAGAAGCGGCATAGATCTCCGCCTGCGGCAGGTGCGGCAGCGAGAGCGGGTCGATCACCGCCGGATTTTCGGGAAACAGCAGCCGCCGCGCCAGCACCGTGAGGCCTGCCGAGTAGAGCGGCCATTCGATGGTGTCGCCGCGCCCCGTCTGGTCGCGCCGCAACAGTGCCGCGCCTGCGTGTACCGAGGCCCAGATGGCACTGTAGGCGCTAGCCATGGGCAGGGGCTCGGTGCCATGCGGGCCAGAGGGGTCACCATCGACCTTGCCGGCCGAGAGTCGGTTGAGTCCCAGCTCGGCATGGATGAGTTCATCGTTCAGCGTGCGCCGCGAGGAAGCCCGCGGGTGGCCGGGGGGAAAGTCTATAAAGCGCACGACGATGGCCGTCACCGCCGTCGCAGGCTGAGGTTCGGCACCAACGTCTCCGGTTCGGTCGTCGATGACAAGGTCGGCCTTCGCGACTGCAGTGGCGGCGGTTGCGCCCTGCTGCAGAAGCAGTCGTTCGAACATGCGCCCGACGCGGCTCTTGCCGAGCCTCGCGACGGAGATGCCCTTCAATAGTTTCATGGCGGGCGGCATTACGTTGGTTTGTCCCATGCTGTCCTCCGATCAGGCCTGCTTGATGATGTTTTTCCACACCGCGCGCGGGAACAAGCTCGATGCCACCTCTGCACCGACGCCCGGTGCCTCGCCGGGGACGGCGTAACCGTCCTTCACCGCGATGGGGCCGCCTAGCAGGTCGTCCCACCACGGCAGGTATTCACCGATGGTCGCCGCCGGCGTGCCGCACACCAGGTGCACGCCAATGTGCGGGTACACGTGCGTGGTCATGCGCACGCTGCGCGTCTCGGCTACCGCCGCGGCCTTGCGCCAGCCGGTGATACCACCACAGCGCTCGAGATCGAGCATCACATAGGGGCAGCCGATCTCGTCCATGATGCGCACCGGCCCGCGCACGCCGTAGGCGTTTTCGCCGGTGCAGATGGGCGTATCAAGGCTTTCAACCAGGTTGCGCATGCCGTCGTAGTTGTCCTGGTGCAGCGGGTCCTCGATCCACATGAGCCCGATGTCATCCATTTCGTAGCAGGCCTGGGCCGACTCTACCGTGCCCCAGCGCTGCGCGATGTCGATGGCGAGCTGCCCTTTGCCATCCATCGATTCAACCAGGCTGCGCACGCGATCGGCATCCACCATCGGCGGGTTGAGGCCCATGCGCGCCTTGAAGTCGCGGT
>CANJRC010000006.1 GCA_947476535.1 Betaproteobacteria bacterium | reverse complement strand
TTTCGATGACGATCATGCGACCATCGACGGGATTGATCGCGAACTGCACGTTGGAGCCGCCGGTGTCCACGCCAATTTCGCGCAGCACGGCGATCGACGCATCGCGCAGGATCTGGTATTCCTTGTCGGTCAGCGTCTGTGCCGGCGCCACGGTAATGGAGTCTCCCGTGTGCACGCCCATGGGATCGAGGTTCTCGATCGAACAGACGATGATGCAGTTGTCCTTGTGGTCACGGACAACCTCCATCTCGAACTCCTTCCAGCCGATCAAGGACTCCTCGATCAACAATTCCTTGGTCGGCGAGGCCTCCAGGCCGCGTTCGCAGATGGCGATGAATTCCTCGCGGTTGTAGGCAATGCCCCCTCCCGCGCCGCCGAGCGTGAACGACGGCCGGATTACCACCGGGTAGCCGATCGCAGCCTGCACCTGCAGCGCTTCCTCCATCGAATGCGCCACGGTGGATCGCGCGCTACCCAGGCCGATGCGGGTCATCGCCTTCTTGAACTTCTCGCGGTCCTCCGCCTTGTCGATGGCCTCCTTCTTGGCGCCGATCAGCTCCACGCCGTACTTCTCCAGCACCCCGTGCTTGGCCAAGTCGAGCGCGCAGTTGAGCGCCGTCTGCCCGCCCATAGTCGGCAGCAACGCTTCGGGGCGCTCCTTGGCGATGATCGACTCCACGACCTGCCAGGTCACCGGCTCGATGTAAGTCACGTCCGCCATCTCGGGGTCGGTCATGATGGTGGCTGGATTCGAATTCACCAGCACCACGCGATAGCCTTCGTCGCGCAGCGCCTTGCAGGCCTGCACCCCTGAATAATCGAATTCGCAGGCCTGACCGATCACAATGGGGCCAGCGCCAATGATTAGAATCGTCTTGAGGTCGGTACGCTTAGGCATGGCCTTCCTTCGTAGCATGGCCAGCCTCACCCATCATCTTCACGAACCGGTCGAACAGGTAACCGATGTCGCGCGGGCCCGGGCTCGCTTCCGGATGTCCCTGGAAGCAAAACGCCGGGCGGTCGGTCCGGGCCAGCCCCTGCAAGGAGCCGTCGAACAAGGAAACATGCGTGGGCCGCAGGGTAGCCGGCAGGGTGTCCGGATTCACCGCAAAGCCATGGTTCTGGCTGGTGATGACTACCTGTCCGGTGTCGAGGTCTTTCACCGGGTGATTGGCGCCGTGATGGCCGAATTTCATTTTCATGGTCCGGGCGCCGGAGGCAAGCCCCATCAATTGGTGTCCAAGGCAGATGCCGAACACCGGGATCCTGGTGGTTTCCAGAATGGTTCGAATCGCCTGGATCGCATAAGTGCACGGCTCGGGATCGCCCGGACCGTTGGACAGGAACACGCCGTCCGGTTTCAATGCCAGCGCGGCATCGGCACCGGCTTCGGCGGGAAGTACCGTGACGCGACAGCCGCGGCTCGCCAACATGCGCAGGATGTTGCGCTTGACACCGTAATCGTAGGCCACAACGTGAAAGGGTGCGTCCGCCACGGCCGCATAGCCCTTGCCGAGTGCCCATTCCCCCTCATCCCAGGAATATGACTTCTTGGTGCTGACCACTTTCGCCAGGTCCATGCCGGCCAAACCACCGAAGCCCCGCGCAGCGGCGAGCGCCTTCGACTCATCCACCTCGCCGGCCATCAAAGCCCCGCTCTGGGCACCTTTCTCGCGCAAGATCCGCGTCAGCCGTCGCGTGTCGATATTGGCAATGCCCACGATCTTTCGCGCCCGAAGGTAATCGTCCAGCGACTGCGTGGAGCGCCAGTTCGACAACTGCAAAGGCAGATCCCGGATGACCAGCCCGGATGCAAATATCCCTGTGGATTCCTCGTCTTCCGGATTGATGCCGGTATTGCCGATGTGCGGATACGTCAGCGTGACGATCTGGCGGCAGTACGAGGGATCGGTGAGGATCTCCTGGTACCCGGTCATGGCGGTGTTGAAAACCACCTCACCGGAGGAGAGCCCGTCGGCACCAATAGAAACACCGCGAAAAACACTGCCGTCGGCAAGGACCAGCAGGGCAGGCGGCGGCGTTTGGGGCACAGAAAACTCTTTGAAAATGAAGCACCTAGATACGCAAAACGGGACAGGCTCGTGGCCCGTCCCGTTTTGTATCTTACGGGTGAATTATACAGCAGAGCCGGCCCTGCTTCAATGCCCGCCGACTGCAACCCGGGAACCGCCGCCAAAGGCGAAAAACAAGGTCAGCGCTGCCCGACGACGGGGCGCAACACGCTCAAGCCAAGCCAAGGACGTCCTGCATGTTGAACAAGCCAGGGCCACGGGCGCTGAGGAACTGTGCGGCGCGCAACGCGCCCAGTGCGTAGGTCATGCGGCTTTGCGAGCGCACCGTCACCTCCACCCGCTCCCCCTCCCCCGCGAAGATCACCGTGTGCTCGCCGACGATGTCGCCGCCGCGAATGCTGTGGAAGACGATGCTCTTTGCGTCGCGCTCCCCGGTAATTCCCTCGCGACCGTAGGCCGCCACCTCCTTGAGATTGCGCCCCAGGGCATCAGCGACGACCTCTCCCAGGCGCAACGCGGTGCCGGAGGGCGCATCCACCTTGTGCTTGTGGTGAGCTTCCACGATCTCGACATCGAAGGCGGGCCCGAGGCTGCGCGCGGCAATCTCGGCCAGCTTGAAGGTGACATTGACGCCGACGGCAAAATTAGGAGCCATGACTATGCCGATGCGCTCGGCTGCGATGGCAATCTGCTGCTTTTGCGCATCGGTAAATCCCGTGGTCCCGATGATCATCCGGGAACCCGAAGCAACACACATCTCAAGATGTGCAATCGTTGCCTCTGGCCGGGTGAAATCGATCAGGCATTCGCCCACCGATATCGCCGCACGCGCGTCGCTTTCGATCGTCACACCGCACGCCGCACCGACAGTCTCACCGGCATCGCGACCAAGCAGTGGGCTCCCGGCAACATCGAACGCCGCGGCCAGCGTCATCGCCGCATCCCGCAACACGGCCTCAAGCAGCGTGCGCCCCATGCGCCCTGCGGCGCCTGCTATGACCATCTTCATCGGCCGATCCTATTCACTGTGTGTTTAGCCGGCGTTTCACCGGCCATCTGTTTGTTTCATGCAGCCGGCGCTTCAGCGGCCACCCTGCGGTGCCACTGGCACTGCCCCGGCATCCTTGGCGCCTGCCACCACATCGCCCTCCAGTCGCTTGAGCTTGTTTTCCTCGAAAAACACGACGACGCGGCGCTTCTCCACTTCCGAACTGTTCTCCCGCTGCCTCAGGAAGACATAGTCCCAGCGGTCAACGCGAAACGGGTCGATGATCAGCGGGGTGCCAAGAACGAAGCGTACCTGCTCCTTGGTCATGCCCACCGTGAGCTTGGAAACCATTTCCTGGTTCACCAGGTTGCCCTGCTGGATCTCCATCCGGTAAGGCGAGATCTGAGGAATGTAAGAGCACCCCGCGAACAGCAGCGCCACAGACAGGAACGCCGCCAGCCGGATTGACCTGGAACAAGGAATGCGAATGTTGTCGATGACCATGGCGTGCGCAGTGTCCCCGAGGCATTAAAAGTCGATATGATAACGGAATACCTGCTGCGATCAGTCAGCACTCATTCACCCATCACGGTTCGAGAACCCATCCGACGCATCAAATTTCCTCTCGTCAAAGTTCATCATGACAACAAATACGCATAATCTGAAAACCATCGGCCTGAAGGCAACCGGGCCTCGCCTGCGCATCCTGAAATTGTTCGAGGAAACCGAGGTACGGCACCTTGCGGCCGAAGACGTCTATCGCACCTTGATGAACGACGGCATGGACATCGGCCTTGCGACGGTCTACCGCGTGCTCACCCAGTTCGAGCAGGCCGGCATCCTGAAGCGCCACCATTTCGAGGCCGACAAGGCAGTGTTCGAGCTGAACGAAGGCACCCACCACGACCACATTGTCTGCATGCAGTGCGGCCGGGTCGAGGAATTCCATGACTCTGAAATCGAGAAGCGCCAGCAGCGCATCGCCAAGGAACGCGGCTTCTTGATCCAGCAGCACGCGCTTTCCCTCTACTCCGACTGCATCAAGACCGCTTGCCCGAACCGCAATTCGCAAAGCCCGGCATAGAGCGCGGCAGTTTGTTCGCGCCGCGCCTCCCACGGGCCCAATCCGGCGTCAACTTAATCGCAGGCCACCATGCTCGAAGCATTCCTCGCCTCCACGCTGCTGGTCGCCATCGCCGAAATCGGCGACAAGACGCAACTGCTCTCATTCGCGCTGACCGCGCGCCTGCAGCGCCCGCGCGCCATCATCGCGGGCATATTCGTTGCCACACTGTTCAATCACGCGATTGCGGGCGCCGCGGGGGCCTGGATTGCAAGCGTCGTGTCTCCGGAAATCATGCGCCTGATCACGGCCGGCGCATTTGCGATTTTTGGCCTGTGGGCGCTGAAGCCCGACACGCTCGATGACGATATACCGACCGACAATCGCGGCGCATTCCTCACCACGGTGGTCGCGTTCTTCGTTGCCGAAATGGGTGACAAGACCCAGTTCGCCACCATCGCCCTGGCGGCACGTTACGACTCGCTGGCTTCGGTTGTCGTCGGCACGACGCTGGGAATGATGATTGCCAACGTACCCGCCGTACTGCTTGGCCAAAAGCTGGCCGCCAGGGTTCCTGCCGCCGCCATGCGAAAACTTGCCGCAGTGCTTTTCCTTGCCACCGCCGCCTGGACCTATTTCGGATAGGTACCGGGGGAGAAGGCCCCATGACCATGGACATCATCCTGTGGCGACACGCAGAAGCAGAAGACGCGCCGTTTGGAGGCAGCGACGCTGCGCGCGCACTCACCCCGCGCGGCCACAAGCAGGCCGCGAAAATGGCTGCCTGGCTGCGCGACCGGCTTCCCGGCGACCGGCGCATACTGGCCTCACCCGCCGTGCGCACGCAGCAAACCGTGGCGGCGCTCGAACTGCCGTACACGACGGCAAAGGCGCTGGCCGTCCGCACGGCCCCAGAGTTGGTGCTGGCGGAAGCAGGCTGGCCGCGCGCGGGCGGTACCGTGCTCATTGTCGGACATCAACCCACGCTAGGGCGCGTCGCCACGATGCTGCTGTTCAATCAGGATTCCGACTGGAGCATCAAGAAGGGTGCCATCGTGTGGGTTTCAGCGCGCACCGACGGCGGACGAGGCTGCGTGTTGCGCGCAGCGTTGACTCCTGACCTGCTCTGAGCCCAGCCCCTTGCTGGCGCCAAAATTTCCAAGGAATTGAAATTCGTAGATACCAGAGCAGCGGGTATCTACAGCCGTTTTTTATACTGATATTGGGATAATTTCAGCCCGCCTCGGGGGCTGGCTAGACGCCCAGCACGCGCGCCCGCTCCTCATTGAGTCCCCGCACATCGAAGCGGATCCCCAACGCGCGCCACTCCTCGGCCTCCCCCGCCAGGGCTTCTTCGCTCAGCGGATGTTCATCGAGCCAGGCGCGCGGCAGCGACACCGTGAACCCGGTTTCATTGGCGCGACACGACAATGGCGGCGCCGTGATGTCGCCGCGGCTGAGGTAGAACAGTGCCGCAAGGCGCAGTGCAAAGATCAGCGACCAATCGTCACTGCGCGCCGACAGCGACTCGAGCTTCGACAGTCGCCCGCGATGCGCCAGGACCAGGTTAGCCAGCCGCGCCTGCTCGTCGCGCGAGAATCCCGGCATATCCGCCTGAGAAACGATGTAGGCAGAATGCCTGTGGTAGCCCGCATGGGCGATGGTGATGCCGATCTCGTGGAGCGCGGCGGCGAACTGCAACAGCAGCACGTCCTGCTCGGCCGCCTCGTTGCCCAGCCCGGCATGGATGCGCGCCGCGAGCGAATGAACGCGCTCGGCCTGCGCCGCCTCCACGTGGTAACGACGCATGAATTCGCGCACCGTCGCCTCGCGCATGTCATGGTGGCTGACACGTCCCAGGAGGTCGTAGAGCACGCCCTGGCGCAACGCACCGTCCGAAACATCCATGGCCTCGATCTTCAGGCCGTCGAGGATGGCGGACATGATGGCCAGTCCCCCGGGAAGAATAGCAAGCCGTTCCTCCCGCAAACCCGGCATCTTGAGTCCCGACACGTCGCCGGTTCGCACAAGATGCCCACGCAATCTGTCCAGGCCCTCCGACGTGATGCCAGTCTCGGACCAGCCGTTGGCCTCGAGGATTGCAGCCAGCGATTTGGCGGTTCCGGACGAGCCCACGGCCTGCGCCCACCCGGCCCGCCGATAGTCTTTGACGATGCGCTGCAGCTCGTTGGCCGCCGCCACTTCGGCGCGCTTGAAGTTCGCCTTCTCGATTCGTCCATCAGCAAAGAAGCGCTGGCTCCAGCTCACCGAGCCCATGGCCAGCGATTCCATCAACTCAGGCACATGGCCGGTACCAATGATGAACTCAGTGGATCCGCCGCCGATATCGATGACCAGGCGCTTGTCGGTCGAGGGCGGCAGAGAGTGCGACACGCCCAGGTGGATGAGACGCGCTTCCTCGCGACCGAAGATCACCTCGATCGGAAACCCAAGTGCCTCACGCGCCTCGACAAGGAACTGGTCGGCGTTCTTCGCCACCCGCAGTGCATTGGTCCCCACGGCGCGCACGGCACCGCGCGGAAACCCGCGCAGGCGCTCGCCGAACCGGCCCAGTGCCTCCAGGGCGCGCAATTGCGTTGCCCGGTCCAGGCGCCCATCACGGGTGAAGCCACCACCCAGGCGAACCGGCTCCCGCAACGAATCGAGAAGGTAGATCTGCTCGTCCACGACCCGGCCGATCTGCAGGTGAAAACTGTTGGAGCCGAGATCCACCGCCGCAAGGGTATCGTGCCGGATGGCGCGTAATGATTGTTTTTCCACGCTCACAACATAGCATCCGCGTCACGGCGCTGCAAACGAACAGCCGCTTGAGCCATCGCAAGGCGCAGTGTGAAAAGTACTGCTACGGCACACTACTGACGGCAGCACAGCGCACGGGAATGATCTTGCCGGATCAAGAGCGAGCCACCAGCTCCATTTCCTCGATCGTCACGTGGCGGACATCCTTGCCCTTGATCATGTACACCACGTACTCGGAAATATTCTTGGCATGATCGCCGATGCGCTCGAGCGACTTGGCAACGAAGATCAGGTCGATCGATGACGAAATCGTGCGCGGGTCTTCGATCATGTACGTCAGCAGCTGGCGCAGGATGGCCTGGAAATGCTCATCCACATCCAGGTCCTGGCGCGCGATATGCGGCGCATCCTCGACTTCGAGGCGCGCAAAGGCGTTCAATGAGCGGCGCAGCATGTCGAGCACGATGTCCGCCACCACGCCCAGGTCGCCCAATTTGGGCACGCCCCGCCATGAGAGTTCATGCAGGTTTTGCGCCGTTCGCGCGATCTTTTTCGCCTCGTCGCCGATGCGCTCGAGGTCGGTAATGGTCTTGAGCACCGTGGTGACCAGGCGCAGATCATTGGCGCTGGGCTGGCGGCGCGCAATGATCGAGGTACAAAGCTCGTCGATGGCGCGCTCGAAATCATTGACCTCGGCTTCTCCTTGCGCCACTTTCTCCAGCAGGGAAGCTTCCCCGCGTCTCAAGCCGCTGATGGCATAGCGTATCTGGCGCTCCACCATGCCCCCCATGGACAGCACCTGCGAGCGCAATTGCTCGAGCTCGGCATCGAACTGCTTGGAAGTGTGTGTTTCAGGATGCATCGTCATCAGCCCATCGGATTGGCCTTCGCTCCTGGCGCCAAGTGGGGCCAGAACCGCAGATTGATTCAAGTCAACATGCTAACGACACAATGTGACAACAATGTTTCAACGGCAAAAGTTGCCGCGCCCCCGCATGCACTGGTTAATATTCCGCCTGCAGCACCGTGAACGTCACCGGAATCCCAATGATCAAGACAATGTCCAAGCGCACACCCCGGCCCGCCGCAGCGCGACGCACCACAATGAAATCGTTTCACGCGCGATTTCTCGCGCGTGAAACGGGATTGCTCGCGTTCAACCGGCGCGTGCTGGCCCAGGCGCAGGACAAGGACGCCCCGCTGCTCGAGCGCCTGCGTTTCCTGTGCATCGTGTCGTCGAACATGGACGAATTCTTCGAGATTCGCGTCGCCGAACTCAAAGAACGCATCAAGATGGGCGACGAGGTCGGCCGGGAGGGCGCAAAGAGCGCCAGCGAGCTCTTTGCAGCGGTCTCCAGTGAGGCGCACGCCATCGTCAATGAGCAGTACCGCGTGCTGAATGAGGAGTTGCTTCCGGAACTTGCAAGCGAGAAAGTGCGTTTCCTGCAGGAAAAAGACTGGTCGCCGCAGCAACACAAGTGGCTGCAGGACTACTTCCAGCGCGAAATGGTGCCGCTGCTGACGCCAATCGGCCTCGATCCGGCGCACCCCTTTCCCAGGGTATTGAACAAGTCGCTGAATATCGCGGTCGCGCTCGAGGGGCGGGATGCCTTCGGGCGCAGTTCCGGCACCGCCATCGTGCAGGCGCCGCGCCTTCTGCCGCGCGTGATCCGGCTGCCCGAGAAAGTCTCCGGCCGTGCCTACCACTTCGTGCTGCTGACCTCCGTCCTCCAGGCGTTCCTGGGTGCCCTGTTCCAGGGAATGACCGTCCTGGGCGCCTACCCGTTCCGGGTCACCCGGAACAGCGACCTCTTCCTCGACGACGAGGAGATCAAGAACCTGCGCACCGCCCTGCAGGGCGAACTGCCGCAACGGCACTTCGGTGACACCGTGCGGCTGGAGATCGCCACCGGCTGCCCCCGCAACATGGAACACTTCCTGTTGCAGCAATTTGACCTGACGGACCACGACCTGTATCGCGTGGACGGCCCGGTCAACCTGGTCCGGCTGATGCAGGTCCCCGACCTGATCGACCTGCCCAAGCTCAAGTACCCGCCGTTCCTGCCCGGCCTGCCGAAAGCGCTAGAAAAGCAGGGCGACCTGTTCGCGCAGATCCGCAAGGGCGACATCCTCCTGCATCATCCCTACCAGTCGTTCAATCCGGTGATCGAACTGCTGGAGCAGGCTGCTGCCGACCCGAATGTGGTCGCCATCAAGCAGACGGTGTATCGCACCGGCACCGACTCGGTGCTGATGCAATACCTGATCGATGCGGCCAAGCGCGGCAAAGAAGTCACCGTCGTAGTGGAGCTGCTGGCGCGCTTCGACGAAGAAGCCAACCTCAACTGGGCAGCCAAGCTCGAGGAGGTCGGCGCCCACGTCGTCTACGGCGTGGTCGGCTACAAGACCCACGCCAAGATGCTGCTCGTCGTGCGCCGCGAAGAAGGGCGCCTGCGCCGCTACGTGCACCTGTCCACCGGGAACTATCACACCCGAACCGCCAAGCTCTACACCGACTTCGGCCTGCTCACAGCGAACCCAGCGATCTGCGACGACGCCAACGAACTATTCAAGCAGCTCACCGGCCTGGGCCATGCCCGCAAGCTCACCCACCTGTGGGTGTCGCCGTTTACCCTGCACGAGCGCATCATCGCCGCGGTCCGCCGCGAGTCGCGCAATGCCAAGGCAGGCAAGCCCGCCCACATCATCGCCAAGATGAACACGCTGCTCGAGCCGCGGGTCATCGATGCCCTGTATGCCGCCAGTGGCATCGGCGTCAAGGTGGATCTCCTGGTGCGGGGCGTCTGCGCCCTGCGGCCGGGCATTCCGGGGCTGTCGGAGAATATTCGCGTCCGCTCCATCATCGGGCGGTTCCTCGAACACTCGCGCATTTTCTATTTCCTCAACGGCGGCGAGGAGAACGTCTACCTGTCGAGCGCCGACTGGATGGAGCGCAATTTCTTCCGGCGCATCGAGGCCTGCGTGCCGGTGCTGGATCCCAAGCTCAAGGCGCGGGTGATCCGCGAGGGCCTGCGCAGCTGCCTTGCCGACAACCTGCAGACGTGGGAAATGGACTCCGAAGGCGTCTATCACCTGCGCAAGGCCTCGCGCGGCAGCATCCCGGTGTCGGCGCAGGCGCAGCTGCTGGCGCAGTTGTCGGCTGGTTAGTACTCGTCCTCGTCGTGCGGCGGGTCGATGCGGCCGAGGTCCAGGTTGACGATGTTGGTGGGCTGCCGCGCAACGACCAGCACCCTGCCATTCACTTCCCGCCGGCCGGGAATCACCACCCGAATCAGGTAAGCACCGGGGGCAACATCGCGTAACCAGTACTGCGCATTATCGTCCGCAACCACAGCGCGGGTCCCGAGTTCGACACGCGCCCCGGGATAAAGCTCGCCGCGCATCGTGTCATAGACCCTGCCGTAGACATCAGCCGCCCGCGCCATGGGCGCAGCCAGTACTGCCAGGCCGGCAATCAGAAGGACGGCCCGGAGGCTACGAAAGATTGCCGTTGGCGCTCCAATAACCAAGCTTCGCGAAAGAACCATCGCTCAGAGTCCTCTCAGGAACTTGCCGTCCGGGGTTGCCTTTGGAACATTCGCATAGGGTGTTCCGCGATCTAGCGCACGACGATCCTTCACCCCGGCCAATGCCGCCGAGATGCGCACATGCACATCCGAATTTTCGTAAGAACCAGCGAACAACGCCGAGCCCGCACCCGAGGCGCTGAGCACGACGTCGTCCCCCGAATGCGGCGCGACCGTCACGCTGCGCTCCGTCTTGTTCGCGCCACCGACGATGGTGCGCGTGGGCATATTGCCCGTCATCAACAACCCGTCAGGTGCACGTTTCGGATTGGGTACTGCCGCGCTCTTGCCATCGGTGGGCTCCAGCGGCTGGTAGTTGGTGAGGAAATTAGTGCTGTAGGTCGGACGGCCACCATCCTCGATCACCAGCTTGACGTCAGGATCCGAATCATCCGGATATCCGTCATTGCGCGAGCTGCGATAGGTCGGGAAAGTCGCATCGTTGAAAGTCCCCACCGCATCCTGCAATGGGCAGGGGCGCGCCACTTCGCCCATGGTGCCCAGCATGATGGGATATTCCGCCCCGGTAAAGCAGCCTCCCGGCGGCGTCGGACCTCCTGCTGCAACGGCACCCGGGAGCACCACGCCGATGATGGTTTCCGGCTGCGCGTGATCGGCAGTCAATACCGTCAGTGCGTCAACACGGCGACCGACGTTGCTTGCCACCCAACCGACAGCCTCGTCGAGCTCAAGCGCATCGAACACGACCCGCTCGTACTCCAGGGTGTGGCCCAGCTTGTCGATTTGCGATTGCTCCACCATCAAAATCCAGCCCCCGGATTTCCCGGCCAGGTTGTCCAGCACCGACACGGCCTTCTTCACCATCTCGACTTTGGACGGGACGGCGCGAAAGCAATCGGCGACCGTCGCCCCGCACCCCGTTCCATAGGGAGGGGCAACACTCATGCCCATTTCCGGCGCCGCCGGCCCCTTGCCGCGAATGGTTGCCAAGCCGCGGGCCACCCGGCGATCCAGTGCGCCGGGAATATTGTCCGTCCCCAGGCCACTGGAGGTGGCGCGGAATTCGCCGCTGAAGATGCCGAGCAATGGCTTGTTGTCCGGCGCTGCATTGAGTTCGGGGAGATTGCGCGCCGTTGCATAACCTCGCGACGGCGCCACCGAAGCGAATAGGTCCACATCGCTGCGTCCGTCATCGCGATACTGATAGAACGCCTTCAAGTCCGCGTTGGACTTGAGCATCCAGTCTCGCGCGCCCGCCCCCAGGATCACGTCCAGCGGCTGGGTCAATTCAGCCAAGGCCTTGAACCCGGTCGCCGGTTGTGCGGTGCCATCCTGGTAAAAACCGAGCATCTGTTGCGCGATCGCCGTGCGCGTGGAGCGCGCCCGGCTGTGCGCCGCCACCGCCGCGGGCGTTGCGTCCGTTACGAAGGCATCGGTCACCACGCCCGTCTTCCAGCCGCGAGTGCGCTTGAGGAATTCCCACAGCGTTTCGATGCGCGGGTTGTCGAGTGCCGTCTCCGGGGTGTTGTCCGCGGATACATTCAACGCATTGTTCGGCTGCTTCATCCCCGTGATGTACGTCGCCATGCCGGGCGCGGAGTCGGTAATGATGCTGTCGAAGGAAGTGGTGTGGACCATGGCGTAGTGATCCATGCGGTCCATATGAAGGCCGCCCTGCGCGCGCCCTTCATAGACCCCCTTGCCAACAATGCGTGCTGCGGTGCGGATCGGCAGGCCCATGCCATCGCCGAGGAAGAACACCACGCGATTGACCGCGGCCTTGCTGCCTTTCCCCGTTGCCGGGAATGGCGACGCGGCCACCGGAAACTCGTTGGTAATGCTCCGTTCCAGTCCATCCACCGAGACCACCGCAGTCACCTTGTAAGTCCCTTCCCGGTCGAACGAGAGGTTGCGCGCCGTGGCGCCAAGGAACAAGGAAGACTGGGGACTTCCGCTTTCAAGGCCCGCACCCTGGGCTGCAATTTTTGCCTTGAACGCCGCGGTGACATCGCGTCCGTTGATGGTCAGGCTGCGCAACTCCGGCGCCTGCTTGGCCGGAATCTGGGTCTCTACGCGAAGATCAAAGCGCTGCCCGCGAATGAGCTGGGTACCGGTGGGCGGAGACATGCGCAGCCCCGTGGAAGGCTCGGCATTGGTCGGAAAGTCCGCCAACACACGCCCGCCCTGAACCGGCTGCACGGCATTGGGCTTACCATCTCCTCGGAACGGCGCATCGTCATCCAGACCGGCCAGGCTGATCGTGGGAAGGCTGAGCAATGCAGCGGCAATGACTGTGTGGCGGAAGCGGAAATCCATGGGGGTGAGAACCTCAGAAAGTTCGGGAAGGGTTGCGGAGCACAGTTTCCCGCCTGAATGTGACGCGGATGTGACAACGCGCACGGTGCACCACGCGTGACAGGCGCATGACATTCGGATGAAATGTCGGCCATTCAAAATGCAGCACCGCAACGGGCGGCGCCGGTCAACATCAAGGAGCAACAAGGCATGTCAACGGAAGAAAGTCCGTACAAGGGCAAGACCGGCATCCGCCGCGCGTTGAATGCGCTGGGCTACTCATACAGCGGATTTGGTTCCGCATTTCGCAATGAAGATGCGTTCCGTCAGGAAGTGCTGCTGGCGGTGATCCTCGTGCCCCTGGGAACTTGGCTCGGACCGACGGGTATCGCCAAGGCGCTGCTGGTGTCCAGCGTACTACTGGTACTCGTAGTCGAGTTGCTCAACTCGGCGGTGGAGGCCACCGTCGATCGCGTGTCGCTCGATCGCCATCGCCTGTCCAAGCGGGCCAAGGACATTGGCAGCGCCGCCGTATTCCTGAGCCTGGTGAATGTTGTCGTCGTTTGGGGCCTCGTCCTGCTGGCCTGATCCGGACACCTTGCGCGGCAATGACCGCACTCAAGGGCGCGGATTAGCATCCGCACTGGCAAGGCCCAAAAGAATTCGTCGTCGTTTCATGTGGCTGTCACATCAGACGACTAGGCTTGCAGCCTGTTGATCCATTACTACAACAGGCAGACCTAACGTGTCGATTGATGGACAGAAATCACTACGCAAGCTTCCGCAAAAGCTGCTGCACAAGGTCGATCAGAAAGTCTTCGACGCCCTTTACTCCCGATCGCTCGTCTACAACACCTGCTGGGAAGACCCTGCAGTAGACCGCCGCGCTCTGGAACTGCGACCGGCAGACCGCGTCCTGGTCATCACCAGCGCGGGTTGCAATGCGCTGGACTACGCGCTCACCGGTGTTGCGCGCGTTCACGCCGTGGACGCCAATCCCCGCCAGTCGGCACTGCTGGAATTGAAGCTTGCCGGTATTCGCCGCATCGAGTTGGAAGACTTCTACGCATTGTTCGGTGACGGCCGCCATAAGGATGCGGAACGCATCTATCGCCAGGCGCTGCGCGTCCAGTTGTCTACCTTCGCACGAGCGTTCTGGGACCGGCGCATCCGCTGGTTCAGCGACACCAACCCGCGCTCCAGCTTCTATTTTCACGGCTTGTCCGGCGTAGTGGCACGTGGTTTCCAAAGCTACCTGAGCATGCGACCGACACTGGCACACGGCGTCGCCGCATTGCTGGAAACCCGCACACTGGATGAACAACGCGAAACCTACGATGCGCTCGTCCAGCCGCACTTGTGGGGACGCGGCCTGAACTGGGTGCTGTCGCGCGGCGTCACCATGAGCATGCTGGGCGTGCCACGGCCGCAAAAACTGGAGGTCGAGCGCCAGCATCGCGACGGCGTTGCCGGCTTCGTGCGCGAAGCCATCGAATACGTATTTCGCGACCTGCCACTGCGCTCAAACTATTTCTGGAAGCTCTACCTTCAAGGACGCTATGACCGGGACTGCTGCCCCGAATACCTGAAACCCGCCAATTTCACCGCCCTCAAGGCGGGACTTGCAGATAGCGTGGAGGTCCACACCTGTACCGTGACGGAATTCCTGCGCGCATCGCGCGATCCGATCACGCGCTTTGTGCTGCTCGACCACATGGACTGGATGAGTTCCTACCTCCCGCGGGAACTGCACGAGGAATGGCAGGCCATCCTGGAGCGGGCCAGCCCCGGGGCGCGGATCATCCTGCGCAGCGCCCACCTGCGCCCGGCTTACCTGGACACGGTGTGCATCGGTGGCAGGCCGCTGCGCGAAATCCTGAAATTCCACGACGGTCTCGCCTGGGCGCTGCAACCCCTGGATCGCGTGCACACCTATGCCGGATTTCACATCGCGGATGTTCCGGCATGATGCTGCTCCAGGACAGCCGCGTGCTGTTGCACCTGCTACGCGGGCAGCGAGCGATGGGCAATCACGCCGAACGCCTGGAAAGGTTCTACGCGCCGCAGGCGGCACACTACGACCGCTTTCGCGAGCGCCTGCTGCATGGCCGACGCGAACTCGTGGAACGACTGAATCCCTCCCCGGGCGACAGCGTGGTCGAACTCGGTGGCGGCACCGGCCGCAACCTGGAGTTCTTCGGGGCGCGACTGCTGTCCCTGTCACGCTTCGAACTCGTGGACCTGTGTCCTGCGCTGCTGGCCCAGGCCAAGCTGCGCTCCGAGCGGTGGCCTCACCTCGTACGCCTTGTTCAGGCAGATGCCACAACCTACCGTCCCACTCTGAACGGAAACTACGGCGTCGATCGCGTGTATTTTTCCTACTCGCTCACCATGATTCCCGAGTGGCGCCGCGCAATCAACAACGCCATCCGCATGCTGCGACCCGGCGGGCTGCTGGGTGTGGTCGATTTCTACGTGTCCGGTGCGGAGCCGCTGCCCAATAGGGCCCATCATGGGTGGGCGACACGTCGCTTCTGGCCGCGCTGGTTCGCGCACGATGGCGTGCGGCTCAGTGCCGACCACCTTCCGGAACTGATGCGACGCACCGACCCCGTGCACTGCGAAGAGCGCACGGCACCCGTTCCCTATCTTCCAGGACTGCGAGTTCCCTACTATCTCTATGTCGGACGCAAGCGTCAGCGCTAATCTTTCACCCGATCCAACCCTGCCGCATCCGGCCGGGCGAAAGGTACGTTCCGTCTTCCTCTCGGATATCCATCTGGGGACGCGGGCCTGCCAGGCGGAGCGACTGCTGGAATTCCTGCGTCACATCGAGACCGACTACATCTACCTGCTGGGGGACATCATCGATTTCTGGTCGCTGTCGCGCGGCATCCACTGGCCGGCGCCCCACAACACCTTCGTCCAGAAGATGCTCAAGCGCGCGCGCCACGGTGTGCACGTGACATTCGTGCCCGGCAATCATGATGAAGCGCTACGCGAGTATGTGGGCACCGGCTTCGGTGACATCCAGGTCAAGCGCGAGGCGGTGCACGTATCGGCGGACGGCCGCAGGTACCTCTTGATCCACGGCGACGAATTCGACCAGATCACGCGCCACCATCGCTGGCTGGCGCTGGCTGGCGACGTCTCCTACACCCTGTTGGTGCGCCTGAACATCCTCCTGTCCTGGATACGTCGCAAGCTGCACAAGCCCGGCTACTGGTCGCTCGCAGGCTACGCCAAACGCAAGGTCAAGGGCGCACTCGATTTCATTTATGGATTTGAAGAATCGGTCGCTCACCACGCCCGGCATCGCGGCATGGACGGGGTCATCTGCGGACATATCCACAGCGCGGTGGTCAAGGAAATCGACGGGATCCGCTACATCAACTGCGGCGACTGGGTGGACAGCTGCTCGGCCATTCTCGAGCACATGGATGGGCGGATCGAGCTGGTGCACTGGGAGCAGGATTCGTCGCTTGTTTCGGCCGGGATTCCAGCACAGATCGACGCACCCAGCGGCGTTCCCGGCGCCCCGCTCTACGGAACATCCGCCCCGAACATTGCCCCGGCCCCTGCTCTGCCTGCGACATCGTTGCCCCCCAGGAACTCATGGCCCGTTCAGCCAGTATCCACCGCATCACGAAACCGGCTGTGAGACCGGCCTATTCGTCACGCTCGCGGAACACCAGCCAAGAGGCGAAGAAATACCCGCGACCAACGCTCGCAACGAGAGGATGTCGGTGTCACAGCCTCGTAACTTGCCTGAACTAACTTGCACACTTTCCATCGACGAGAGCACACGACGGTCCGTATCGCCCAGTTCGCAATCGCATTCGTTTCCGCAGCCTGTCTTTCGACCGTTGCCATGTTCCAGCAATCCTTTCCGGCCACGCTTGCCGGGCACGCCGACCGGCACCTTTTCGAACGTCGACCTGCGGCGCTCCAAGGGCTTCGAAGGATTCGCATCATCCAAGGACGGCAAGTTCATCTATGGTCTGCTCGAGGGCCCCGTCTAGGACGCCGAGAAGAAGGACTGGGGGAAAGTCGACAGCAACGAAGCGTCCAGAATCCTTGAATTCGATGTGGCCAGCGAAAAATGGACGGGGCGCTTCTGGCACTACGTGTTCGAAGTCAATGGCAACGCGATCGGCGATTTCAATATGATTGTTGCAACCACAGGTCTCATCATCGAGCGTGACAATGGCGAGAGCACCGCGGACAAGGCCGACGATAACGAAATGATGCTGCTAGAAGTCGAGGCGTTCCTGAAGGCCCGCTGACGCCGGCGCCCACTGCCTGTACGACACCCCAGGCAGGCTATTTCGACAGTCCGCCCTGTGTCCAGGATTTCCCTGCACACAGGGTGACGTTGCGCTCCTTGAATTTCCAATGCCCCCCGACCTTCACAAGGCTGTCGTCATATTCGCCCATGATGTAGGGTCGAATGCCCTCGGAGATATCGATGGCCATGACGTAGAGCTTCAGCCGAGCGGCATCGCCATCCCCCTCGATGACGGCGTTGGAGGTCCAGTGCCGGCTCTTGTGCCCGGCCGCTGCCGCCTTGTGGATGTAGGCCACCAGTTGCGCCCGCCCCTGGGCCCGGCACTCGCCATAGGCCATGAACTTCCCGTCGTCGGTGAACAGGTCTGCCCACTCCTCTGCACGGCGATGGTCGATGGCATGGTTGTAGCGAGACGCCAACTCCATGATCTCAATCCTGTCTTCAGAAGTAATCGCCACGAGGCCTCCCAATCCATATTGATAACAACTCAACAACCCACGGCATCATTTGCTCTGGACGTGCACGGGCCAGTCGCCGCCGCAGGCGGTGACGCGACGCACCGTGAATTTCCAATGACCGTCGAGCTTCACCAGTTCATCGTCATACTCGGCCAGGATCTGGGGACGAATGCCATTCGTGATGTCGTAGGCCAGGACGTACATGCGAAGCCGCGCCCGATCGCCTTTTCCCTCGATCACCGGATTGCAAGGCCAATGGCGTATCTTCTGGCCAGTTCGCTCGGCCTTTCCAATATGCTCCACCAGCGCCGGCCTGCCTCCCGCCCGCAGTTTTCCGTCGGCCCACAATTCGCCATCCGGTGAAAATACATCGGCCCATTCTTCGGCGCGACGGTGATCAATGGCATAGTTGTAGCGTGCCACCAGCTCGATGATCTCGAATTCATCCGATGCACTCAAATCCACTGTCTTCTCCCATTTCTCAGCCCAGCCCTATGGGCGGTGACGGTTCTGGACGGCACTAGATGCCGCCCGCGGCAAAATTGACGCGCCGCACCTTGAATTTCCACTTCCCATTGACTTTGACGACGGTGTCGTCATAGTCACCCATCACATAGGGCGAGATGCCATTGCCGATGTCCACCGCCATCAGGTACATGCGCAGGCGCGCCGTATCGCCCTCACCCTCGACGATGTGATTGCATCCCCAGTGGCGCACCTGCTTGCCGGAGGCCTTGGCCTTGCGCATGTGCTCGATGAAGGCTGCGCGCCCCTCCACGCGGTTGCCATTGCCCGAAATCATCAGGCCGTCCTCGGTAAAGCAATCCGCCCACTCCTCCGCCATACGACGGTCGATGGTGAATGAATAGCGTGCGGCCAGCTCGATGATATCCAGCTTGTCTTGCAAACTGATCGGCATTTGCGAATCCCCCTGTTCCGGTTGCGTTTGTTGGTTGCCGGGGAAACTTACCATGAACGACCGAACGGCGTCACAAGCCCGCAAGCGCCCGGCCGTTAGGGCGGCCACTCTCTGAGCGGTTCCACTCTCTGAGCGGCCATTCGCCGACGCGCGTCAGCGCGGGTGGCGCGTCTGGCGCGCGCCCGCGGAACACCATTGATCAATAGATTTCGGGGACGAGCAGCTCCGGTGGTACCGGGCTGCGCCGGTAATTCGCGTGGCGCTCGCGCGGGGGAAGCACGACCGTCTCGTGCTCCACTTCTGCGTAGGGCACCTGACTGAGCAGGTGATGGATGCAGTTCAATCGGGCCTTCTTCTTGTCAACCGCCTGCACCACCCACCATGGCGCTTCGGGGATATGCGTACGCTCCAGCATGACCTCCTTTGCACGCGTGTAGTTCTCCCAGCGCCGGCGCGATTCGAGATCCATCGGGCTGAGCTTCCATTGCTTCAGGCGATCGTGGATACGACCATGGAAGCGCAGTTCCTGTTCCTCATCCGTGATAGAGAACCAGTACTTGACCAACTGCACGCCCGAGCGCACCAGCATCTTCTCGAACTCCGGCACGCTGCGGAAGAATTCCTCGTACTGCTCGTCATTGCAGAATCCCATGACGCGCTCGACGCCAGCGCGGTTGTACCAGCTGCGGTCGAACAAGACCATTTCGCCGGCTGCCGGCAAATGCGATACATAACGCTGGAAATACCACTGCGTGCGCTCCCGGTCGTTGGGCGCCGGCAGTGCAGCCACCCGGCACACGCGCGGATTGAGGCGCTGCGTGATGCGCTTGATGACACCGCCCTTCCCGGCGGCATCGCGCCCCTCGAAGAGAATGACCATCTTGTGGCCCGTGTGCTGCACCCAGTCCTGCAGTTTGACCAGCTCCCCCTGCAATCGGAACAGCTCGCGGAAGTAGAGAATCCGCTGCGCGCGGGATTGCTCAGCACTTGCGGCATTCGTTGCCGCATCGCTCGCGCCCGGCACAATACGGTCATCGAGCTCCATTTCCAGCTCTTCATCCAGGCTGTCGAGCACATCCCGGTGAATACGGCGGTAGATATCTTCCGAAGACGCGGAGTTTTCGGTACTCATATCAATGGGTACTCCTTGTATTGGTTTCTGCGAGCGCAGATCGGAGCGCAGCTATCTATAAGCGATCGTCCATGCGGCGAAGCCGGTCCGCCAGCAAGCGCATCACCTGCAGAGAGAAGTTCGGGGTCTGCTGAACCAGGAACCTGAACCGGCGCTGATCGATCGGAACCAGTTTGGCGGCCTCGCGCACAATGGCCGTGGCGCTGCGTGGAGACCCGTCAATCATGGTCATTTCGCCCAAAACGCCGCCGGGACCCAGCGTTTCGACGGTGCGGCCCTTGACTTCAAGGTCCACGGCCCCCTCGAGTACCACGTACATATTGTCGCCAGGTTCGCCCTCGCGAAATACCAGCGCATCCTTGGCGAATGCCTCGAAATTTTCCTCATTCCTGAACAAATCGATGGAAATCATGATGTCCTCATTGCGATTTCATGAACTTTACGTGACAACTATGAAGAATTGATGACAGTCGCTATGGTCAGCGAATCGGCACCTCGCCAGAAGATAGCTGGTACAGGTTGCGCACCCGTTACACGAATAGGACTCTCCCACAGGCTCGCATGAATGATGGCAGCCCCCAACGTCAACCAGACCATGTTGTCTTTCCCGCGAAACAAATCCTTCACGCCAACGTAACAATGCAAATACACACTGCCTCCATTCCCAGCCCCCAACACGCACATCGAGAACAGACCATGAACGAAACGATTTCCATCAGCAGGCTGACCAGGACATTCGGACAGGCCAAGGCACTGGACGATGTCAACCTGTCCGTCGGCAAGGGTGAAATTGTCGCCCTGATCGGTGCCTCGGGTTCCGGAAAATCCACCATGCTGCGCCACGTCGCGGGGCTAGCGAAGGCCGACAGTTCCACCGCGGCTTCACGCATCGTCGTTGGCGGACGCACCGTCCAATCCGGAGGCCGGCTCGCACCTGACGTTCGCGATATCCGGGCCGGTATCGGCTTCGTCTTCCAGCAATTCAACCTGGTCAACCGGCTTCCTGTCATCACCAACGTCCTCGCAGGCATGCTGCACCGAATTCCAACCTGGCGCAGCACCATCAAGCACTTCACCCACGATGAGATCCGCCTCGGGCTGGAGGCGCTTGAACGCGTGGGAATGGCCGAACGCGCACTGCAGCGCGCCTCGACGCTGTCTGGCGGCCAGCAGCAGCGCGCGGCGATTGCGCGCACGCTCGTGCAGAAAGCCAGTGTCATTCTCGCCGACGAACCGATCGCCTCGCTCGACCCGGAGTCCTCGCGCAAGGTGATGGACCTGCTCTCGCGCATTAACCGGGAAGATGGGACGACGGTATTGGTGTCGCTTCACCAGGTGGATGTCGCCATCAAGTACTGCCCGCGCACCGTTGCCTTGCACCGAGGTCGGGTGGTCTACGACGGCGCATCGAGCGCGCTCACGCCCGTGCTGTTGCGAGAGCTGTATGGCGCCGAGGCGGAGGAAGTGCTCCACCCTCACGCCGCGCACGCTCCCGTACCCGTGTTCCAGCATCGGGTCTATGTGGAACCGCCACTTGCTACTGCAAGACACGCTGCCTCGGTAGAGGCGCGAGCGATCTAAGCCCCCCCTTTTTTAACCGTGGAGATCAATCCAATGCTACGCAAGCACCTCGCAGCATGCACCGTACTGGCCGCCATCGCGGCGCCAGCCGGCGCTGAAATGCCCAAAGAGCTCAATTTCGGAATCATAGCCACCGAATCCTCGCAAAACCTCAAGCAGGACTGGCAACCGCTCATCGATGACATGTCCAAGCGCCTCGGCGCCAAGGTCAACCCCTTCTTTGCGCCCGACTATGCCGGCGTCATCGAAGGCATGCGTTTCAACAAGGTGCACCTGGCGTGGATGGGAAACAAGTCCGGCATGGAGGCGGTTGACCGCGCCAGTGGCGAGGTGTTCGCGCAAATCGTGTATGCCGACGGATCGCTTGGTTACTATTCGCTGCTGATCACCCACAAGGACAGTCCCTACAAGTCCCTCGAGGACGTGCTCAAGAGCGGAAAAAACATCAACTTCGGCATCGGCGACCCGAATTCGACCTCCGGGTTCCTGGTCCCCGGCTACTACGTGTTCGCTCTCAACAAAGCGGACCCGAAAGCGCTCTTCAAGTCCGTTCGCTCGGCCAATCACGAGACCAACATGATGGCCGTGGCCAACAAGCAGATCGATGTGGCCACCAACAATACGGAAAACTGGGAAAAGTTCGAGGCACGCTTCCCGGAGAAGATCAAGGACGTGCGGGCCATCTGGAAGTCTCCCCTGATTCCGTCCGACCCCATGGTCTGGCGCAAGGACCTCGATGCCGACGCCAGGGCGAAGATCAAGCAGTTCTTCCTCAACTACGGCAAGGGCAGCGATGCGCCGCGTGAGCTCGCCATCCTTGCCAAGCTGACCTACAAGGGGTTCAAGGACTCCAACAACACCCAGCTCATCCCCACGCGCCAGCTCGAACTGTTCAAGGACAAGACCAAGCTGGAGAACGACACCGCCATGAACGCCACCGAGCGCCAGAAATTGCTCGACGACATCAACAGGAAGCTGGCGGAACTCAACCAGCAGCTCGCGTCGCTGAAATAGGAAAGCAGGGGCAACACTTCAAGGCGGTCTTCGGGCCGTCTTTTTTTTAGGAATCTCGTATGAATGATCATGTTCACGCGCGCCCCATGCCCGACGCCGCCGGGGGCATCGCCAAGCAGAATCTGTGGCAACTGATTGCCTGGGGTCTCCTGCTCGCTGTCCTGGCAGCCTCATGGAAGGGGGCCGACATGCGGCCGGCAGACCTGCTCAAGTATTCCGGCAATATGGCCACCTATGCATCCGACTTCTTTCCGCCGGATTTTCGCGAGTGGAAGGTGTACATCGACGAAATGCTGGTCACCCTGCAGATCGCCATCTGGGGAACGGCGCTGGCAGTCCTGCTCGCCGTACCGTGCGGGCTGCTCTGTTCGGCTAATATCGTGCCCTGGTGGGTCTACCAGCCAATGCGTCGACTGATGGATGCGGCGCGCGCCATCAACGAAATGGTGTTCGCGATGCTCTTTGTCGTCGCCGTCGGCCTCGGCCCTTTTGCGGGCGTGCTCGCGCTGTTCATCCACACCACCGGCATCCTCGCCAAACTGTTTTCCGAAGCCGTCGAAGCCATCGACCCCCAACCCGTCGAAGGCATCCGCTCCACCGGTGCCAGCACCCTGGAAGAAGTGGTGTTCGGGGTCATTCCCCAGGTCCTGCCCCTGTGGATCTCCTACACGTTGTACCGCTTCGAGTCCAACGTGCGCTCGGCAACCGTCGTCGGCATGGTGGGTGCCGGTGGAATCGGGGTCGTCCTGTGGGAAATAATCCGTGGTTTCTATTACGCACAAACGTGCGCGGTCATGATCATCATCGTCGTGACGGTCAGCGTGATCGACCTCCTGTCGGCACGCATACGCAAACTGTTCATCTAGGGAAAAACTAATGAGCCTTTCCATCGAACAAATCGTGGCGCTATTCGAAGAACGCGGCGACAATCAGTACGGCGCGGAGCCAGTGAACCAACTCGAACATGCATTGCAATGTGCCGCGCATGCCGAACGAGCGCAGGTGCCACCGTCCCTCGTCACGGCTGCGCTGTTGCACGACCTTGGCCACCTGTTGCACTCCCTCGGAGACGACCCGGCGGCGCAGGGTGTGGACGACGTCCATCAGTTCATCGCACTACCCTTCCTGCGCAACCTGTTTCCGGAGTCGGTTCTGTCCCCCATACGGCTGCATGTCGACGCCAAGCGCTACCTGTGCGCCGTCGAGCCCGGTTACTGGGAAGCGTTGTCGCCCGCATCCAAGCGCAGCCTCGAACTGCAGGGCGGCATCTACTCGCCGGCCGAGGCGCAAAGCTTCATGGACCAGCCGTTCGCGCAGGACTCGGTCATGCTGCGCCGATGGGACGATGCCGCCAAGTTACCGGGGCTGAAGACTCCGTCACTATCGCACTTTGCCGAGGTCATGCAAGAGAGCCAACTTACCCTCGAGACGATAGGCTAGCCTCGCTCATCGCGTACTCCCGCACGCTGCCATCGAATCCGAACCGCCGTGTTAGCCGAAACGGCGCGCCACGCGCCGGCTCCTCGAAGACACAGAGTGCATCGACCAACAATGGCGAGGCATTCAGGCGCTCAATCCGTGGCCGAAGCCATTCGAGCAAGGACGACTCTTCCCCGAGAAAAAGGCTGCGGGTGAGTGTCATATGGAACCGCCACTCGTCCAGCACATAGGGATAGCCCCAGCGCGCAAGCAAGGCGTCCTGCCTTGCGCTCAAGTTCGCACCGCGGCGAAGCGCCACGTCCTGCGCCCCAGCACGCTTGCGAAACGAATCAAGTTCCTTGACGCAGGCCCGAGCGAGTTCCTGCAATGGCCCGTTGACCGTGCGGGGACATAACGCGATGAAGCGTCCAAGCCGGGTCGCCTCCAGGCGGCCGAGTGAAAATGCCGTTTGCTGGCAGGCCAGCGCCGACACCGCTGCATGGAAATCGGCTCGACTGCATTCGGCCACCAAAGCAAAGGGCGGCTTCAGAGTTGCATGAAAACCGTACCGCCTGGGATCGGCCGTTAAATCCGCAATATCCTCCGCAGAAACGGCGGGAATCTGCGATTGCGCGCTTGCAAGGCCGCTGATGGGATCCCGGCCCAGCCACGTGCAGCCGAAATCCCACCATTCGCTATCCGGGGGCGGAGCGAAATACACGGCATACCGGAACGCGCCCTCCGACACACCTGCCGCTTCAGCATCAGCGCTCGTCATGTTCGGCCGTTCTCTTCAATGCAAGGCAAGGTGCCGAGACACATGGCGTGCCTTCCCGTGCACCACCGTCGCCACGATACGTGGCATCGCGGGCTGCGAATCATCCACCAGGATGAGATCCGCGCGCTGGCCGGTGGCAATCTCGCCACGATCCCCAAGACCCGCCGCCCGTGCCGGGTTGCGCGACACCAGGCGCCAAGCCTCCGCCAGCGTTGCGATGCCGGCATTCGCGAGAAGGAATGGCGCGGCCAGCACGGCTGGGTAGAAATAATCGGATGCGAGCACGGTGCAGATGCCCTCACCGACCATGTCGGCGGCGCGCACGCCATTGATATGGCTCCCGCCGCGCACGACATTGGGCGCCCCCATGATCACTGCGTTGTCGAGTTCGCGTGCCGCGAGCGCCGCTTCGCGCCCCATGGGGAACTCCGCGATGCGGCATCCTAGAGACTGGTAGCGCCGGCGATCTTCCGGCGACGTGTCGTCATGCGAGGCCATGGGCACATCACGCAACAGAGCAGCCGCGGAGAGTCGCTGCACCGCAGCCGGCACCTCGCCGGCACGCTCTCGAGATGCCTGCAGGATCTCCCGAAAGCGCACGACGCTCACGCCGGCCCGCTCCGCGTACTTGGCAATTCGACCGTGATCGTCCAGCTTGCGAGCGATGCCCGGCAGGTGGTCGTTGAAGGCCAGGAAATCGACCTGGCCAGATTGCAGCCAGCCAATGACCTCCTCCACTGCCTCGAGATTGTGGTTCTCGAAGCGCAGGTGGACACGGTTGTCGGCGCCGAACAATCCCTCGGTTCGCGCGCAGGCAATGTGCCGGACCAGCGCTCGCGAAGTATCGATGCCGCGCAACCCCCCTTCCCATGAACAGGTGACGCCGTGAAATGCCGTCGTGATCCCATTGGAGAGCAGCTGTCGATCGGTATCGGCCATGGCCATCGCCAGGGGAAACTGCACCTCGGGCCGCGGCGCCACCTGGCGCTCGAAGGCATCGCCGTGAATATCGACAATGCCCGGAAGCACGAGCATCCCGTTTGCATTGAGGCTACCCCGGGCTTGTCCCCCGCCAATGTCGTCAATATTGCCACCGTCGAACCGGATGTCGGTGACTGTGAAACTGCCATCCGCAAGCAACACCCTGCCACCAGCCACCCCGGTGATTTCCGATACGCCGCTCATTGATGTGCGCCCGCCCAAAATAGGCGAGCCTATGGCAAGGGCGTTACAGGAATATTTCATCGATCGCCTGGGCAAGCAATTCACCTGCCGTCAAAGCGACTTCAGGACATCACCCCCTAAAGACAAGGGACCGCAACGACCGAAAGACTTTGTCGGAACTACTGGGCTGGGAAATATTGTTGAATCGAATATTCGTCCGCTCATCCGGGGGCTCGAATTTCGGCACGTGCGCCAGCGCGATGCTGAGCCACACTGCGGCGCTGAAGTACAGCGACATCCATACGATTTCATCCTGCCAGTCTTCCCAGCGGTGGGAGACGGTGCGACGTTCCATCGCATCCAGCACGCCTTGGGCGATGGTCATGTATTGGCGCCCAACCGATTCGTCGGCAATCCAGCGCGAAAAGTACATCGGCACATCGACCAGGAACATGAATCCGATATAGGCGACGCCTGCGGCGCAGATGATGGCGAGCACGGGACGCAGCCTGGCGTTGCTTCGCGACCAAACGGAAACCAGGCTCACGATCAGCATTGCCGCACTGACTGCCCAGAGAGTTTCCTCGAACACATGACCCAGATTGGATGTGGTCAGCACTGAATACCAGGAGCAGACCTCGGCCACGGCGATCAGCGGGACCATCGCTATCGATGCGGCCTTTCCCAGGGCGCTGTTGGCTTCATTTGAAAGCTCCCGTAGCAACAACGCCCATTGCATGGCGAAGCACAGCTCGGCAATCGTCGCCACCGAGCGGCCTACGATGATGCTGGCGAGCCAGGTGTCGATCATCACGATGCGCGGCACATCGAAAACCGGCAGCACCGAACGGAATGCGCAGCTGAACACATAGCCCGCAGACAATAGAACCTGCAGTCGTCGCGCCGCATAGACTTCGCGGGTCAGCGCCGGCCTTCTTCTCTTGAGTGCGGCCGCGGAAAGCGACCAGGCGAGCACATTGAGCGCGCTCACGCCGCACAGTGAAAACCACCAGAAAATGATATTGGATGACATGAGCCTGTCATGTTGACATGACATCGACCATCATCCAAATCATGTGATGTTTTGATGACCATTGCATGACCGTTTTGTGACGGACGACTTTTCGTGCGCAGCGCTACAGATTCCGTCGGAGCCTCCGGCTCAACATGCATGGCGAGTAATCGTGCGCCGACATCAATGGCGCCAGGTGGCCAGCATTGGCGATTTGCGCTCCTGTAAAGAAAGCGTCACATCAGCGTGATTTACTCCGTTGCTGCCGAACGCAGTTCTATTTATCCGGCCATCTATTCGACCCAGTCGATGACAAAGAGGCAACAGAGCAATGCAAGCGCTGCGATCGTTGAACGGCCGGTTGGTGCACTGTGACTGAACTGGCCCCAGTCCCGGCGGCAGGAATGCCAGAGCGACGCCACTGGATGGCCATCCTTGCCAGGGCCAGCCGCGAGGAGTTGGAAGCCGCGTGGTCGTCACTGGAGAGCCCGCCCGCCTATCAATGGCTGCGGCGCCCCGAGACCGGGCTGGCGATGGTGAGGGCACGGGCCGGCGGCGGCGGTGCCAAGTTCAATCTCGGAGAAGCGAGCATCACGCGCTGCACGCTGCGCACCGCCGATGCGAAGACCGGCGTTGCCTACATCCTCGGGCGCGACCGGCGGCGCGCGGAACTGGCGGCGCTGTTCGACGCCCTGCTCCAGGATGAGACGACACGCCCGCGAATCGAGCGCGACGTTGTATTTCCACTGGCTGCGCGACAGGCCGCCGCAAGCACCAACGCAAGCCGCAAGGCCGCCGCCACGCGAGTCGATTTCTACACCCTAGTCAGGGGCGAGAATCCATGACATCGCCCACGACTTCGCCGATGGGACTGCCCGCATGCTGATCGCCGGCGACACCCTGTACGCCGGGTTTTCCGACCCGGTGTTCGACAGCCAACGCAGCTTTCGCGCCGTGCTCGAGGCCACGTCGCACCCCGGCCGCATCATCGATGTCGGCACGCCAATCGGCGCGCCGCCGCCGCTCCATCCGGCAACGGCAGCCATCTGCCTGGCCCTGGTCGACTTCGAGACGCCGGTCTGGATACAGGCTGCAACGGACGCGAATACACACGCAATCGAGAACGCAACTGAGCACGCCGCTGAGTCGCTGTCCCAGTTCCTGCGTTTTCATTGCAGCTCGCCACTCGCCGCGGACCCCGCGCTCGCAGCTTTCGCCGTCATTCATGCGCCCGCGCACATGCCGCCGCTGACGGCGTTCAGTGCCGGCCTGAGCGACTACCCCGACCGTTCGACTACGTTGCTCATTCAGGTCGACGGCTTGAGTACCGGGCGCCGTGTCCAATTGTCAGGCCCGGGCATCAAGCACACCCAACAACTTGCGCCGTCCGGCATCCCGGAGCGTTTCTGGACCGAATGGCGCGACAACGGCGCCCTTTTCCCGCGCGGGGTCGATGTGCTGCTCATCTGCGGATCGGACATCGCGGCCCTGCCACGCACAACCCGGGTGGAGATGACATGTACGTAGCAGTCAAGGGCGGCGAGACCGCCATCGCCAATTCGTGGCGCCTGCTGGCCGAGTCACGCCGCGGCGACCCGGCGGTTCCCGAACTCACACTGGCGCAGATCGCGGGCCAGATGCCACTGGCCGTCGCCCGCGTAATGGGCGAAGGGTCGCTGTATGACCCGGAACTGGCGGCACTGGCCATCAAGCAGGCCGCAGGCGACCTGGTGGAGGCCATCTTCCTGCTGCGCGCCTACCGCACCACCCTGCCGCGGCTGGCTGCCACACAGCCGATCGACACCTCGCGCATGCAGTTGCAGCGGCGCATATCGGCCGCATTCAAGGACCTGCCCGGCGGGCAGGTGCTGGGACCGACCTACGACTACACGCAACGCCTGCTGGACTTTTCACTGGCAGCCGACGGCGTACGCCCGGAAGCGGCGGTTGCTGCCGAACCGGTGTCGGCCAGCATGCCCCGCGTTACCGATCTGCTCGGCCACGAGGGCCTGATGCAGCCCGAGAGTCCTGCCGCGGGGGATCCCGATCCGGTCGATCTCACGCGAGAGCCGCTCGACTTCCCCGCGGGACGCGATTCCCGTCTGCAGAACCTTGCCCGCGGCGATGAAGGCTTCCTGCTCGCCCTGGGCTACTCCTCCCAGCGCGGCTATTCCAATTCCCACCCCTTCGCCGGCGAGATCAGGCAGGGCGATGTTGAAGTCGAACTGGTACCCGAAGAACTGGGCTTTGCCATCAACATCGGCGACATCACCGTCACTGAATGCCAGATGGTGAACAAGTTCATCGGATCGGAAGACACGCCGCCGCAATTCACGCGCGGCTATGGCCTGGTGTTCGGCGGCAGCGAGCGCAAGGCCATGGCGATGGCGCTGGTCGACCGGTCCCTGCGCGCGCGCGAACTGGGCGAGCCCGTCAAGTCGCCGTCGCAGGACGAAGAATTCGTCCTCTATCACAGCGACAACGTCGAAGCCTCCGGTTTCGTGCAACACCTCAAGCTGCCGCATTACGTGGACTTCCAGTCCGAACTGGAACTGATCCGCAAACTGCGCGCCGAACATGCCCGAAAGGACAAGGCCGCATGAATTCCCCCGATCACGCAGCCCAGGTTGTGGGCGTGCATGCCGACGACTCAGCGCCGGCTGGCGCGGCCGGCACGACGAGCGTCCAAAGAAAGGGAATGGCGGTCACCGCACAAGGCTACAACTTCGCCTACCTCGACGAGCAGACCAAGCGCATGATCCGGCGCGCCATCCTCAAGGCCGTCGCCATTCCCGGCTACCAGGTGCCCTTCGGATCGCGCGAGATGCCGCTGCCCTACGGCTGGGGCACCGGCGGCATTCAGGTCACCGCCGCCATCATCGGACCGGATGACATCCTGAAAGTCATCGACCAGGGCTCCGACGACACCACCAACGCGGTCAACATCCGGCGCTTCTTCGCCGCCACCACGGGCGTGGCCACCACCGAGCGCACCACCGACGCCAGCATCATCCAGACGCGCCACCGCATCCCCGAGACGCCGCTGGCCGAAGGACAGGTCCTGGTGTACCAGGTGCCCATCCCGGAGCCGCTGCGCTGGCTGGAGCCCAGCGAAACGGAAACCCGTCGCATGCACGCCCTCGAGGAATACGGCCTGATGCACGTGAAGCTCTATGAAGACATTGCCCACTACGGGCACATCGCCACTACTTACGATTATCCGGTGCGGGTCAACGGCCGCTACCTGATGCGGCCCTCGCCCATCCCCAAATTCGACAACCCGAAAATGGACATGAACCCGGCGCTGCAGCTCTTCGGCGCCGGGCGCGAGAAGCGCATCTATGCCGTCCCTCCCTACACGCAGGTCGAGAGCCTGGACTTCGAAGATCACCCCTTCGAGATCCAGACCTGGGACGAGTGCTGCGAATTCTGCGGTTCCAAGGACAGCTTCCTCGACGAAATCGTCACCGACGACGCCGGCGGCCGCATGTTTGTCTGCTCGGATTCCGACTACTGCGGCCAGCGACGCGCGGGGCAGGCCCATGGGGGCGATGCGGCAGCAGCGCAGCAGTCCCAGCAGTCCCCCAACGTGCCAGGTGTGCCCGGCGTGTCCGACACGCCCGCTGCGCAACCGGCAGAAACCGCTTCCTCATGAGGCTGCTGCCTTGAGCCAAGTCGCCGCAATACCGAACGCCGTAACCGTCCGCGAAGCCGGCGAATCCGACCTCGCCGCCGTGCTGGCGCTGTACGCGCAGCCCGGGCTCGACGACGGTCAGGTGCTCGGCATCGAGGAGGCGCGGCGCGTGTTCGCGCGCTTCTCGCTGTATCCCGACTACCACCTCTATGTGGCCGTGCTGGACGGCACCGTGGTCGGCACCTTCGCGCTGCTCATCATGGACAACCTCGCGCACCTGGGCACGCCGTCGGGCGTGGTGGAGGACGTGGTCGTTGCAGCCGAGTGCCGCAGCCAGGGCATCGGGCGCCGGATGATGGAATTCGCGCGCGCGCGCTGCGCCGAACGCGGCTGCTACAAGCTGGCGCTCTCCAGCAACCTCAAGCGCGAGCGCGCGCACCAGTTCTACGATGACCTCGGATTCGATCGACATGGCTACAGCTTCCACATCAGCCCCTGAATTTGCATCCGCCCCGTTGCTGCGCGTCAATGCCGTGACGCGGCTGTACGGCGAACGCACCGGCTGCCGGGACGTCAGTTTCGACTTGCACCAGGGGGAGGTGCTTGCCATTGCCGGCGAATCGGGTTCCGGCAAGACCACGCTGCTCAATTGCATCGCCGGCCGCAGCCGGCCCACCGCGGGCACCGTCGAATACAACCTGCGCCACGAAGGCCTGCGCGACATCTACCGGCTGTCAGAGGCGCGGCTGCGCCTCCTCGCCCGCACCGACTGGGGCTTCGTGCACCAGAACCCGCGCGACGGCCTGCGCATCGACGTCAGCGCCGGCGCCAATGTGGGCGAGCGGCTCATGGCCATCGGCGACCGGCACTACGGCCGCATCCGCGACACCACCGAGGACTGGATGCACCGCGTCGAGCTCGACACGTCGCGCATCGACGACGCGCCGGCGACCTTCTCCGGCGGCATGCAGCAACGCCTGCAGATCGCCCGCAACCTCGTCACCCACCCGCGCCTGATGTTCATGGATGAACCTACCGCCAGCCTCGATGTGTCCGTGCAGGCACGCCTGCTCGATCTCTTGCGCGGCCTCGCCAGCGAGCTAGGCCTTGCAGCCATCGTGGTGACCCACGACCTGGCGGTGGCGCGGCTGCTCGCCCATCGACTGCTCATCATGAAATCCGGCCAAGTCGTGGAATCCGGCCTCACCGACCAGGTGCTGGACGATCCGCAACACCCCTACACGCAGCTGCTGGTCTCATCGGTGCTGCAGGCATGAAGGAAGACCGATGACCGCAGACCTCATGGTGCGCGTGCGAGGCCTGAGCAAGACATTCGTGCTGCACCACCAGAACGGCGCCAGGCTGCCGGTGCTTGACTGCGTCGACCTCGACGTGCAGCGCGGTGAGTGCGTGGTCCTGCACGGCCCCTCGGGCGCGGGCAAGAGCACATTGCTGCGCTCGCTGTACGCCAACTATCGCATCCAGCACGGCAGCGTTGAAATCCACCATGCCGGCAAATGGGTGAACCTGGCGGATGCAGCCCCGCGGGAGCTGCTGGCCGTAAGAGCCCAGACCGTCGGCTATGTCAGCCAGTTCCTGCGCGTCATCCCGCGCGTGCCGGCACTCGAGCTGGTCGCGCAGCCCCTGCTCGGCGCGGGCGTCGCGCGCCGGGATGCCGAGTCGCGTGCGGGCGCGCTGCTGGCGCGCCTGAACGTGCCCGCAAAGCTCTGGTCGCTGCCCCCCGCCACCTTCTCGGGAGGGGAGCAGCAGCGCGTCAACATCGCGCGCGGCTTCATCAGCCGCTTTCCGGTGCTGTTGCTCGATGAACCGACGGCTGCGCTCGACTCCGCCAACCGCGCGGTCGTGGCGGACATGATCGACGATGCCAGGCGGGAAGGCGCCGCCATCGTGGGCATCTTCCATGACGACGAGGTGCGCAGCCGGGTCGCTACGCGCCTCCATCCGCTCGCCGCACTGCCGGAAGCGGCATGAAACCGTCCCACGCCCCCGAACGCATCATCGCCAACGCGCGCATCGTGCTGCGCAATGAAGTCGTACACGGCACGGTGAAGCTCTCCCGTGGCCGCATCGCCGCGGTGGACAGCGGCAACACCGCAGTCAAGGGCGCCGAGGACTGGGATGGCCACTGGCTGCTCCCCGGTCTGGTCGAGCTGCACACCGACAACCTGGAAAAACACTTCAGCCCGCGGCCCGGCGTCCACTGGCCGGGATTGCCGGCGGTGCTGGCGCATGATGCCCAGGTGGCGGCGGCCGGTATCACCACGGTGTTCGACTCGCTGGCGCTGGGCGAAGTCAAACCCGGCGGCATCCGTGCCGGCCAGCTCGATGGCATGCTGGCCGCGATCAACACGGCACGAGAAAGGAAGCTGCTGCGCACCGAACACCTGCTGCACCTGCGCTGCGAAATTTCCACCGAGGGCATCGTCGAGCTCTTCGACCGACTGGCACAGGACCCCAGCCTGCGCCTGGTGTCGCTGATGGACCACACCCCCGGCCAGCGCCAGTTCGTGGAGCTCGCCAAGTACCGCGAGTACTACCAGGGAAAATACGGCCTGAACGACACGGAGATGGCCGACTTCACCGCGCGCCAGATAGAGAACCAGGAAAAGTTCAGCGCCGCCAATCGCCGCGCCATCGTGGCGCGCTGCCGCGGGAAGATGCTCTCGCTCGCCAGCCACGACGATGCGACGCCGGAGCATGTGGCCGAAGCCGCGGGCGAGGGCATCACGCTGTCGGAGTTCCCCACCACCATGGTCGCCGCGCGCTCGGCCCAGCAGCGGGGGATTGCCGTCATGATGGGCGCCCCCAATGTTGTGCGCGGCGGCTCGCACTCGGGGAACATCTCCGCCCACGAGCTCGCCAGCGCCGGCTTCCTCGACTGCCTGTCATCGGACTACGTGCCCTCCAGCCTCTTGCACGCGGCATTTCTCCTGACGCGCGACGCCGGCTGGACCCTGCCGCGCGCCGTGACCAGCGTGTCGGCGACGCCGGCCGCATTGGCCACCCTGCCCGACCGCGGCGAAATCCGCGCGGGGCTCAGGGCCGATGTCATCCGGGTACAGGAATCGCACGGGATTCCGGTGGTGCATGAGGTGCTGCGCGAGGGCCGGCGGATTTTGTAGTGCCAACGCCGGTCGTTGTCATAGCAAGGACTAATATTGCCATCTTACGGATACCTTCCTTATCCTTCATACGCTTTCGGAATGAATACTGCCATCCGTGTTTAGTCCGTAGCCAGGCCAGCAGTCAGGCCAGCGGTCCGTCCATCACCGCCCGGTTTCATCCCCACCGTCATCTTCCTTTCACATTGTCGCGGTAAAAACCTTCTTGGGGTTTCATATATCAATCACAAAAAGGACACCGCATGCGCGACTTCCTCGGCCAGCTCAAGACACAGCGCTGGGACGACCACCGCTACTACCACCACAGCCGCATCAACCAGTCGCTGCACCTATTGAGCGCGGTAAGCTTCCTGTGCGCCTACCTGCTGTTGCTGTCCGATCCGGCCCTGGCGGCGCTGGTGGGCTGGCTGGTGGCGATGGTGGCCCGCCAGGTGGGGCACTTCTTCTTCGAGCCCAAGGACTACGACGAGGTGAACCAGGCCACCCATGAATACAAGGAAGAGATCAAGGTGGGCTACAACCTGCAGCGCAAGATGGTACTGCTGGCCATCTGGGCGGCATCACCGCTGCTGCTGTATGCCGACCCCACCCTGCTGGGCGTGTTCCCCGCGCACCGCAACCCGGCCGAGTTCGTGCGCCACATGGCGCAGATGTGGCTCTTCATCGGCGCGGGCGGTCTGATGTTCCGCACCCTGCATCTCTTCTACCTGAAGGACGCGATGACCGGCATGGTGTGGCTCACCAAGATCCTCACCGACCCCTTCCACGACGTGAAGCTGTACTGGCGAGCGCCGCTCTACGTGCTGCGGGGCGAGTTGATCGACCCCATGCACGCCACCCCGCACACCCCTCAGCGGGCTTGAGCAACCGGCTCAGGCGTCGCCGCGGCGCGCGACCTGCGGGGCAGCAGTTCCCGCAACCGCGCGCCGATCATCTCGCGCAGGATGCGCCGCTTGATTGCACGATTGGTGAGCGCGGGTTCCGTCCACCACCAGCCGTCGGCCGCCATGGCCTTGGCCGCGATGACGAAGCGATCGGCCACCGCATCGAGGTCGGCTTCGGTGTAGTTCAGGCTGAAGATGAATCGCCCCGTGCCCACCCAGGACAGCAGCAGGCCCTCGGCGCGCATGTAGTACTGCAGCATCCAGTTGTAGCGCGAGGGCTGGGTATAGAACACGGTCCAGATGGACGACAGATTGGCCACGCGCACGGGCAGCCGTTCCGCCTCGAGGCGATGATTGAGCCGCTCCGCGCGCGCGTTCCACACGTGGTCCAGATTGGCGTAGCAGGCGCGCACGGCATCGGAGTCGAGGCGCTGCAGGAATTCATTCATCGCCGCCATCACGTAGGGATGCGAGTTGAAGGTGCCGCGCGCGAAACTGATGTCCGCCGGCCGGTCGTCGCGATAGCGGCGCATCAGGTCCTTGCGGCCGCACACCACGCCCACCGGCAGGCCGCCGCCCAGGGTCTTGCCGTAGGTCACCATGTCGGCCCTGACGCCGAAGTACTCCTGCGCGCCGCCGGGCGCCAGACGGAAACCGACGAATACCTCGTCGAAAATCAGCACGATGCCGCGCTCGCTGCACACGGCGCGCAGCTCTTTCAGCCATGCCGTGTACGCCGCGCGGTCGAAGTGGGCGCTACGCGAACTGTCCACCAGGGTCGAATCCCCCGGCGCGCTCTTGTTCGGATGCAGCGCCTGCAGGGGATTGACCAGCACACAGGCAATGTCGCGGCGCCCGCGCAGCACGCGCAGGGTATCGGCGTCCATCTCCTTCAGAGTGTAGGTTTCATGCGCCGGCACCGGGTTGCCCACGCCGGGTTGAACGTCGCCCCACCAGCCGTGATAGGCGCCGCAGAAGCGCACGAGATGATCCCGGCGCGTGTGATAGCGCGCCAGGCGCACCGCCTGCATCACCGCCTCGGTGCCGGACATGTGAAAGGACACCTCGTCGAGCCCGGAAATGGCGCGAAGGCGTCTGACGTTGTCGGCCATCACTGGATGGTAGGAGCCGAGCACCGGGCCGAGCGCGTGCGCGCGTTCCTCGGCATGTGCCATGCACTCCTTGTAGAAGTCCACACCGAACACGTTGACTCCATACGATCCGGCGAGGTCGTACATGCGGTTGCCGTCGAGGTCGGTCACCGTTACGCCGGAGGACGAGGCCACGAAGGACCCGGCCTTGAGGCGCGAGCGCACGAAGCGGCTGAACTGGAACGGCACCCGGTAGGCGCTGGTGAACTGCAGGTCGGAGATGCTGTCCTGCACATCGGCGGTCAGGCGCACCGTCTCCCGGAAGCGATCCCGGTAGGTGTCGGCAAGGCGCATGAAGGCCTTGCGGCGGGTTTCCGCGATATCCGCGGGCGCACCGTCGGTGCTGAAGATTTCCGCGTCCGAGTATTCGTAATACGGCACCTGCGATGCAAGGCGACGCGACATGCGCGAATGCCCGGCCAGCGACGGATGCTTGGCCAGCGACAGTTCCAGGCGCGACTTCAGTTTGGGCAGCAGTACCGCCGCGGCAGCGACTGCGGCGCCTCCCGCTCCGACAGTTTCAAGAAGTTCCGGATTGAGCAATTCGTTCACTGGGCATCCTGTCATTGCAAATGCAATGACATTTACATGGGAAACATGACAACGATATGACTACTTACTCGATGCTCTCCCGCGCAATCAGGCAAACGCTAAGCCAGGTGACCAGCCAGGAAGACCTCAACTTCCTGCTGACCAATCGCATCCCGCGCAAGGCCCTCACCCATTTCATGGGCTGGTTCAGCCGGATCGAAAACCCGCTGGTGTGCAAGCTGTCGATCGCTGCCTGGAAACTGTTCGCCGACCTCGACCTGTCGGAGGCGAAGAAAACCGAATTCCGCAGTCTGCACGACTGCTTCACGCGGCAATTGCGCGATGGCGCCCGCCCGGTGGTCCAGGATGCCGGCACGCTGGTGAGCCCGAGCGACGGCATCGTCGGCGCCTGCGGCCGTATCGAGGGAACGACGCTGATTCAGGCCAAGGGCTTTCCATATCAACTTCATGACCTGCTCGGCGACGCGCAGCAGGTGGCGCGCTACCGCAACGGCACTTACGTCACCCTGCGGCTGACCTCCAGCATGTACCACCGCTTCCACGCCCCGCACGATTTCACCGTGGAGCGCGTTACCTACATCGCCGGCGACACCTGGAACGTCAACCCCATCGCGCTCGCCCGCGTCGAGCGACTATTCTGCAAGAACGAACGCGCCATCATCGAGTGCCAACTGGCTGAGGGGGGACACCTGATCACGCTGGTGCCCGTGGCGGCCATCCTGGTCGCCAGCATCCGGCTGCATTTCCTCGACGTGCTCCTCAGCATGAAATACGGCGGGCCCAACGTCATGCCCTGCAGCGCATCGCTGCACAAAGGCGAGGAAATGGGCTGGTTCGAGCACGGCTCCACCATCATCGTCTTCGCGCCGCCGGGGTTTGCTCTTTGCGACGGAATCCGTTCCGGTCATGTCATTCGCATGGGCGAGCCCTTGCTGCGCCTGCCGGCATAGACCAGGCGATCCGTTCCCGCGTGCCGCCGACAATGATCCCCTCGCCCCACGGTCACAAAACCTTCAGCGAACAGTCACATGCCTTTCACATAAGGCTCGCACCATGTCGTCCTGTGTCCGCACCGCACTCATCTGCTTACCCTCGACGCCCGCTGCGTATCTCGGTGGTCACGGAAACCTTCCCCCCGGAAATCAACGGCGTTGCCCGCACCATGGGGCGCATGGTCGACATGCTGCTCGAGCGCGGCCATGCCATCGACCTGATCCGGCCGCGCCTTCCGGGCGAGCCTTCCTCCGCGCCGCCGCGAGCCGGCCTGCGCGAATACCTGGTGCGCGGCATGCCGATCCCGCGCTACGGTGAACTGCAGTTGGGCCTCGCCTGGCCGAATACGCTGGCCCATACCTGGCAGGCCTCGCCACCCGACCTCGTGCACATCGTCACCGAAGGCCCGCTGGGCTGGGCGGCCATGATCGCCGCGCGCCGGCTTGGCATTCCGCTGGCCTCCAACTTCCACACCAATTTCCACGCCTACAGCGGGCATTACGGCCTGGGACTCCTAGCCCGCGTCGTCTCGTTGGGCCTGCGCACGCTTCACAACCGTTGCGCCGCCACCATGGTGCCCACCGAGGAGATGCGCACGCATCTCGCCCGCAAGGGATTCATGCGCCTCTCGGTGGTCGGGCGCGGCATCGATACCCGACTGTTCTCCCCGATGCAGCGCAGCGGCGAATTGCGCGCATCGTGGGGCTGCAGCAATGAGGAACCCGTGGCGCTCCATGTCGGGCGACTGGCGCCGGAGAAGAACTTGAAGCTCTTCGTGCGCGCCGCGCTGGCATTGCGCGCCGCCGATGCGCGCACGCGCATCGTGCTGGTGGGCGACGGCCCCGATGCAGCCGCGTTACGACAGGCCCATCCGGATTTCATTTTCTGCGGCATGCGCAAGGGCGAGGACCTGGCCGCCCACTACGCCTCGGCGGATTATTTTATTTTTCCCAGCACCACGGAAACCTTCGGCAATGTCACCACGGAGGCCCTCGCGAGCGGACTTGCCGTCGTGGCCTTCGACTACGCCGCCGCGCACCAACATATACGCCATGGCGAATCGGGGCTGCTGGTGCCCTTCGACGACGCCTCGGCATTCCTTGCCGCCACGGTGCAATTGGCGGCACGGAATCGGGAGGATCAGGGGCGCGCCCTGGCGGCGATGCGCCGGCGCGCACGCGCAGTCGCCGAGGGCCTGTCGTGGGAGCGGATACTGGACGACCTGGAAGAGGTGCTGCTCAGGGTGGCCGATGGCGTGGAGGCCTCGGTGCCGCCCGCGCTTCCCGTCATGGCAAGAAGGACGGGGGCGAGTCAGCCGACCTTGTAATAGTCGCGATACCAGTCCACGAAACGCGCAATGCCTGTCTCCACCGAGGTCGCCGGGCGGAAACCGGTGGCGCGCTCTAGCGCACTGACATCGGCAATGGTGGCCCGAACATCGCCCGCCTGCATGGGCTTGTGTTCCAGCACCGCCTTGCGGCCCAGGCACTTTTCCAGCACCTCGATGTAGCGCAACAGCTGCACCGGGCTGTTGTTGCCAATGTTGAAGACGCGAAACGGCGCCTGGCTGGTGGCCGGCGATCCGCTGCTACCGCCCGCCGCGGGCGGACGGTCGATGGTGCGCACGATACCCTCGACGATGTCGTCGATGTAGGTGAAGTCGCGCACCATGTCGCCGTTGTTGAACACCGCCAGGGGCTCACCGGCCAGGATGCCGCGGGTAAACTTGAATAAGGCCATGTCGGGCCGGCCCCAGGGGCCGTATACAGTGAAAAATCTCAGCCCCGTCGCCGGCAACGAAAACAGGTGGCTGTAGGTATGCGCCATGAGTTCGTTGGCCCGCTTGGTCGCCGCGTACAGCGACATGGGATGGTCGACCGGATCGTCCTCGGAGAACGGCACCTTGTGGTTGGTGCCGTACACCGAACTGGACGAGGCGTATACGAGGTGCCCGACGCCGCCGTGCCGGCAACCTTCCAGCACATTGCCGAAGCCCACGAGGTTGGAATCGATGTAGGCCTCGGGGTGGTCGATCGAGTAGCGCACCCCGGCCTGCGCCGCCAGATGGGCCACGGCCGCAAACCCGCCGCCGGCGAAGAGCTGCTGCATCACCGGCCGGTCGGCCACATCCATCTGGGTGAAGCGGAAATTGCCGCTGGCCTGCAGCGTCGCGAGGCGCGCGCGCTTGAGCGACACGTCGTAGTAGGCGTTCAGATTGTCGATGCCCGTGACCGTGTCCCCGCGCGCAAGCAGGCGCTGGCTCAGGTGATAGCCGATGAAGCCAGCGGCGCCGGTAACCAGGATATTCATGATATTAATTGTCCAGCTGAAGTCCGGGCAACGGATTGTCAGGATTTAAATTGATAATAATGTCGGAATCGATGCCAGCCTGCCCGATGTCCTTGTGCTGGCACCCGACACTCAGTGCCCAGTCAATTCTCGCACACCGACGATGGAGAGCACGCCGGCGGCGATGAGCAACACCTGGTGCAGCGTCGATTTCAGCTCGACGCGCCGATGCAGCCCGGGGATCAGGTCGGCCACGGCCACGTAGATCATGCTGGCGGCCGCCAGCGCCAGCACCGGGTTGATCCAGGTCTTGAGGCCCTGCAGCCAGAAATACGCCAGTAGCGCGCCCGCCAGCATGGCGAAGCTCGACAGAAGGTTGTAGACAAACGCCTTGCCCTTGCTGTACCCGGAATGCAGCAGGATTACGAAGTCGCCGATCTCCTGCGGGATCTCGTGGGCGATCACTGCCGCCGCCGTGACGATTCCCAGCTGCGTGCTCTCGAGGAATGCCGCCGCGATCAGGATGCCGTCGACGAAGTTGTGGAAACTGTCGCCGATCAGGATCAGCATGCCGCTGCGGCCATGATCTCCATCGGCGCCTGACGCGGCCTCCCCGTGCGCATGACCGTGCCCATGTCCATGGGCGTGTCCGTGCTCCGCCGGCTCCTCCCATTCGTGCGAATGCGAGTGGCGCCACAACACCAGCTTCTCCAGCACGAAGAACGCCAGGATGCCGCCCAGCAGCGTCGCCGCCACCGTGCGCGCGTCGCCACCATGCTCGAAGGCATGCGGCAGGATTTCCAGGAATGCCGCCCCAAGCAGCGCGCCCACCGCGAAGCTCACCAGCGAAGGAATCCAGTTCGCCCGGGCCGAGAGCGCGAAGATCGCCGCCAGGGACACCGAGGCGAGCCCGCCGCCGACGCTGAAAAGAACAATCCATGCAAGCGTGCTCATGGCCTCAGCCTTCCATCCAGATCAGGCTCGCCATGCGGCCGGTCCGGCCATCGCGACGAAAGGAATAAAACCGCGCCGGCTCGCTGTAGGTGCAGGCTTCGCCGCCCCACACCTGCAGCACGCCGAGCTTCGACAGCCGTCGCCTGGCCAGCGCGTACAAGTCCGCCAGGAACTTGCCCTGGGGGCGCGCGACGAAGGCGCTGGCCGCGCCAGGATCATCGTGCGTAAATGCTTCGACCACGTCCGCCCCCACCTCATAGGCACGCGGGCCGATGGCCGGGCCCAGCCACGCCATGACCCCCGGGACCGGGACCGCCATGGCGCGCACGGCATTCTCGATGACCCCCGCGGCAAGCCCCCGCCAGCCGGCGTGCGCCACAGCGACGACCGTCCCGGCGCGATCGCACAGCAGCACCGGCAGGCAATCGGCACTGAGGATTGCCAACACCGTTCCGGATGCGCGCGTAACGGCTGCATCGGCTTCGGGCACCGCATCGGATGCCACCCCGGACAACACCGCGCCAGGCGCATCGATCACCGTGTTGCCGTGGACCTGGTCGAGCCACACGGGCTCCGCCGGCAACACGGCACGCAGTCGCGCGCGGTTGCCCGCCACCAACGACGCGTCGTCCCCGACGTGGCTACCCAGGTTGAAGGCCGCATAGGCGCCGTGTTCGGCCCCCATCGGTCCGGCCACGGCATTCGCGGTGGAGCCAACGCCAAGGCGCGTCGTTGTCAGTGCACGAACGCGCGCCGGCGCGGGCCAGTCGGGCACGATCATCGCGTTCACCGGCAGATCGTTCAGGGCATTCATGGTTCGGCCCGCGCCGCGCGCTGCAGGGAGAGCAGCAATTGCCGGAAGTCATCGGGCAGCGGCGACGCGAAGCTCACCGATTTGCCGGTCCGCGGGTGCAGGAACTCGAGCCGCGTCGCATGCAGCGCCTGGCGGCTGAACTTTCCCAACAAGGGACCGGAACCACTGGCAAGCCTGCGATTGCGATACACCGGGTCGCCCACCAGCGCATGCTCGATGGACTGCATGTGCACGCGGATCTGGTGCGTGCGGCCAGTGTCGAGCTTGCATTCGAGCAGCGTCGCGTCGGCGAATCGTTCCAGCACGCGATAGTGCGTGCGGGCAGGCTTGCCTGAGCCGATCACCGCCATGCGTACCCGGTTGGCAGGGTCGCGGCCGACTGGCGCCTCGACTTCTCCGTCGCGCCCGACGCGCCCGTAGACCAGGGCCAGGTATTCCCGATGCACGGTGCGATCCTGCAACTGGCGCACCAGGCTCGTTTGCGCCACCAGCGTCTTGGCCACCACCAGGAGCCCGCTGGTGTCCTTGTCCAGGCGATGCACGATACCCGCGCGCGGCAACGCCGACAGCGCCGCCGAGTGATGCAGCAGGGCGTTGAGCAGTGTGCCCTCCCAGTTGCCGCTGCCCGGGTGCACGACCAGCCCCGCCGGCTTGTCGATGACGATGACTTCATCGTCCTCATGAACCACCGTCAGGGCGATGTCCTCGGCCTTTGACGCGGTCTCGGCGGCACTCGCCACCGGGTCGAGCTCGATGGTCTCGCCCCCCCAAACCTTCTGCTTCGGTTTTGCCGCGGCAGAATCCACGCGGATCCGGTCATCCCTCAACCAACTCGTCAGGCGGCTGCGCGAGTGCTCCGGGAACATGCGCGCGAGCGCCTGGTCCACCCTCAGTCCGGCGCAATCGTCGGGAACGACCTGCACCTGGCGAGCCATTGCCAGCGAAGGCTCGGGAGTATAATTGTGTCCTTCTACGGAGTGCTCCGACATGAAACGTAGTGTAGCTTTAATCGCCCTTCTTCTGGTCGTCGGCTGTGCCGGTTTCGGCAAGGAAACCGACCAAACGGTCAACTGGTCCGCGCAGCAGTTGTACCGGGATGCGAAGGAAAATCTCGATTCGCTGAACTATGAAAAGGCGATCAAGCAGTATGAGCGCCTGCAGGCGCGCTTTCCGTTCGGCCGCTTCGCCTTGCAGGCCGAGATCGAGGTTGCCTACGCCTACTACAAGCAGAACGATGTCGAGTCGACAGTGGCTGCGACAGACCGCTTCATCAAGCTGCATCCCGAGAACAGCACCGTCGAATACGCCTATTACCTCAAGGGCCTGGTGCACTTCAACCAGGACGTCGGCGTGTTCGGCAAACTCGCGGACCAGGACCAGTCCGAGCGCGACCCCAAGGCCGCGCGCGACTCGTTCGACGCCTTCAAGGAATTGTCGACGCGCTTTCCCGACAGCAAATACACGCCCGACGCGCTGGCGCGCATGAAGTACCTGGTGAACGTGCTGGCCGAGCATGAAGTGAAGGTAGCCAACTACTACTACCGGCGCACCGCCTATGTGGCCGCGTCAGGTCGCGCACGCTATGCGCTGGAAACCTATCCGCAGGCCCCCGCCACCGAGGAGGCCTTGTTCATCATGGTCAAGAGCTATGACTCGCTGGGCATGAGCGAGTTGCGCGACGATGCCGATCGCGTGCTGCGCAAGAATTTCCCCGACAGTGAATACCTCAAGCGCGGCCTAAAGGACCAGCCGTGGTGGCGCTTCTGGAAATAGTTTGAAGGACCGCGCGGCCTGCTACCCAGGCTCGGCCGCGCTGCTAAACCCTCGCTCCGCTCTAAAACTAGCGCAGGATCGGCCGCTCTTCTAGAAGGACGAGTCGGCAGCGCATTCGGGCCGCCGACTCGTCCCGACTCAGGTCCCCGTCAACAGGGGCCACAGCGAGTCGCCGCCGTTACCGCATACCAGGCGGCCGATGCGTTCCTGCCAGAATGCGTCCGGACCGAATTCATCGCGCCATGACCACAGCCTACGGGTCGAGAAATGCAGCGGGTGCTCCTGCGTGAATCCCATCGCGGCGAACACCTGGTGGCTGATTGCCGCCACTTCCCCGGCTGCCTCACCAGCGCGCGACTTGGCAACAGCGACCGCCAGTTCGGCATCGCGACTGCCATGCGCCTCGATGGCAGCATCTGCCGCCGCCGTGGCCGCAGCAAAATGCCCCGCTGCCACCGCCAGCATGTGCTGGACGGCCTGGAACTTGCCGATGGGGCGCCCGAACTGCACCCGCTCGTTGGCGTAGGCAATGGCAAAGTCGAGGCAGCGTTCCATGGCACCGATCATCTGCTGCGTGCGAACTTGCGCGCCCAGGATGAGCATGCCCTCGCCTGCGACGGCATCAGGCGCGGCGCGCACCGCCGAGGCGGGCACGGTCACGCCGTCGAACACCAGCGTGTCGCGGGCCTCGAATGCGAGATTACGGCGTGCGCTCACCTTCGCCTTGCCCTGCGGCACCAGCGCCAGGTGGGAAGCACCCTTGGCATCGGTGGCCAGCACGAGCACGTGGCCCGCCTTTCCGCCCCACGGCACGCGACGTGCAACGCCCGACAGCCTGAAGCCATTGCCATCGGCGGCAATGCCGATGCGATCAACCGGGTTGCAGGGCGCAAGCGTCACCACGCCTTCGACCGCTTCCCCGCCAGCCGACACCCACAGCGACTGCGCCAGCAGCGTCTCAGCCATCGGCAGCGGCACCGCGTGGAACGCCGAGCGGCGCACCAGGCGAAGGGCATCGGCAGCATCCACACCCACCCCGCCCGCATCCTCGGGCACCATGGCGAGCGTCAGGCCCGACTCCTCCACCGCCTTCCACAGCGCCTCGGGCCACTGGCCCTCTTCGGCCTTGGAGATGATTTCCTTGGTGACCTGCTCGCCCAGCAGACGGTCGGTCTGCTCGAGCAGGATCGCCGACATCGATGTTTCTTGATCGTTGCTCATGATTCCTACCTCAGTCCAAGCCCGCGGGCGATCATGCCGCGCAGGATTTCACGGGTGCCCCCGCGCAGCGTGAACGCCGGCGCGTAGAGCATGGTTGCCGACAGCGTTTCGGCGAAACGGTCGTCCGGATCGTCGAGGCTCGCCTCCACCGCCACCAGTTTGCGCGCGATCTCAGGGATTTCCCGCTCGAACGACGTGCCGATGTCCTTCACCAGCGCCGCCTGCACCAGCGGGTTCTCGCCCCGCTCCATCATGCCGGCGATGGAGGTCGACATGCGGCGCAGCGCCGAGAGGTGGCTGACCAGCCGCCCGATTTCCACCGCCTGGCGCTCGCCCGGATTCTTGCCGACTCGATTGATCAGTTCCACGAGCAGCCGATAGTCGGAGAGGAATCGGTCCGGCCCGGAGCGCTCGAACACCAGTTCGCCGGTCACCATGTTCCAGCCTTCTCCCAACCCGCCCACTATCATGTCGTCGGCGACGAAGTAGTCCTGGAAGAACACCTCGTTGAACTCCTCCTCCCCCGACATGTTGCGGATCGGGCGCACCGTGACCCCAGGCGCCTTGAGGTCGATGATGAACTGCGTCATGCCCTCGTGACGCTTCTCGGTCGCGGCCTCGGTGCGCACCAGCGCGATGATGTAGTGCGCGCGATGCGCATTCGATGTCCAGATCTTGCTGCCGTTGATCTTCCAGCCGCCGTCGACCTTCACCGCGCGTGTTTTCACTGCGGCAAGATCGGACCCGGAGTTGGGTTCGCTCATGCCGATGCCGGTGTAGCACTCGCCGCTCGCGATCTTCGGCAGGATGAGCTCGCGGGCCCGCTCGCTGCCATGGCGCAGGATCTGGTTTCCGGACTGGCGATCGGCAATCCAGTGCGCACCGCAGGGCGCCCCGGCCGCCAGCATCTCTTCGGTCATGACGAAGCGGTCCAGCATCTTCAATTCATGTCCGCCGTACTTCTTCGGCCAGGTCATGCCAAGAAAACCCGCCGCACCGGCGCGCTTGCTGAACTCCGGATCGAAGGTATTCCACGAACAGCGATGCGGAACGAAGGTCCCGGCCTTGCGTTCCTTGTCGAGGAATGCCCGCACGCGCTTGCGCGTCTCCTCGGCGTGCGCCGGCAACGTCAGCGAATCGAATCTGAATCCAAGCATGTTGAGCCCTTTCTACTTCACGTCGAAAGAATTGGAAGGAATTGCCAGCGCGGCCGAGCCTGCGTAGCAGGCCGCGCGGTCCTGCGGCTCGAATCTGAATCCAAGCATGATGTCTTCCTTCCTGCCGCAAATAAATATCGTCGATCGTCCCCTGCTTAATGCTCGCCTAGGCGATCGCCCCGGCCTTACGCAACCGCTCGATGGCGCCCGCCGCGAGTCCACCGGCTGCCAGCGCCTCGCCAGTGTCGGCGCCGAGCGCCGGCCCCAGGTGCCTGATCGAGGCGTTCAAGCCTTCGACTCGGGGAATGATGCCGGGCATCGCTACTTTCGTGCCGTCGGCGGATCGCATCTCCAGGATGTTGCCGCGCGCCTTGAGGTGCGCTTCCTTGGCGATGTCATCCGCGTCGTAGATCTGCCCGAGGACCACGCCGGCCTTTTCCGCCGTGTCGTTCACCTCGGCCGAGGTGCGATCGCCCATCCACTTGTCGAGGATGGCATAGATCACGTGCAGGCCATTCAGGCGTGCCTGCGTGGTGGAGAAGCGCGGATCGTCGCGCAGCTCCGCGCCGCCGATCATCTCCAGCAGCTTGGCCGCCGTCGCATCATTGGCGGCCGAGACGGCGATGTATTTTCCATCCTTGGTAAGGAACATGTTGCTGATGGAAAAATTCATCGGGAAGGTGTTGCCGTCGCGCAGCTCCGGGCGGCCCATTACAGTTGCGATCGGGACCTGCCACTCGATCATACGATTGACCGCCTGGTGCATGGGAACGATGAGTTCCTGCGGCTGGCTGTGGGTGACTCCCGCGCGACGCAACTCGGCCACCGCGCGCAGCGCGGCCAGCGCCCCGGCAAGGTATTCGGCCAGCGGGAACTCCGGCTGCACCGGCACCGAATTGGCTTCGCCCGTGAGCGCCATCATGCCCGTCACGGCCGCCGCCATGTCGGCGCGCTTGCTCCACGGCCAGGCATCGGGGCGGTCCGCGCCTGTCGGTAGCACATCGACGATGAGCGGCTTGCGCTGCATCGCGTCGACCCCCTTCAGCCACGCATGGTTCTTGCGCTCACTGGGCGCGATGTCGGTGACGATGACATGCGCGAGCGACAGCAGCGCCTTGATGGCGTCGTCGGCACCGGCGACCTTGGGATCGACCGCCACCGATTTCTTGTTGCGGGCCGCGATCGCCCACCATTCGCGCGGCTCGAGTGCACGCATGGCCGAGCCCGTGGGCAGGGTTTCGCACACATAGACTGTGGCGTTGAAGTCGGCCAGCAGGCTCGACGTAAAGCAAGCACCGGGCGCACTGGCAATTTCCAGCACCACGACACCCGCCAGGGCCTGCGGCGCCTTTGTTGTATTGGTTCCGTTCTTGTTGGCGGCGTTCATGTCAGATCACCCCTTCGCTCTTGAGTCTGTCGATGTCTGCGCTCGAGTACCCGAGGTCGCGACTGAGAATGAATGCTGAGCGCTCACCCAGCGTCGCGTCGTTGAAGGTGCGCCGTACTTCGCCGCTACCCGGCGCCGGGGCAATCCAGCCAGGAACCGTCAGCTCGCCGGCCTTCGCATCCTTGGTATCCATCACGTCGCCGCGCGCGCGCATGTATTCATTCTTGGCGATGCTCATGCCATCGAGCACCGGCACGATGTCGCCGCCGACCTTGGCCAACGCGTCCCTCAGCGCCATGGGCGCCAGCTTCTTTGCCCAGGCGGCAAAATTCTTCTGGTCCCCATCCGCCGCGTTGCCACCCACCAGTTGTCTTGCCACCTCGGCACTGGGAACGCTGGTGAGGAACCATTCTCCGGTGCTCGCCTGCACGCAGAAGAACGGCGGGCGCGACTTGTCGATGCCCCAGCCGTAGGCATCGTTCGATCCGGTGCGGACCGGCGGCTTGCCCAGCTTCGAATAGATGGCGAGCTGGCAATCGAGCATGCGAAACAAGGGCTCGTACAGGCCCATGTCCACGCGATGGCCACGCCCGCCGTTGATGTCGCGGTCGTAGAGGGCAAGCGCCACGCCCAGCACGCCGAACAGTCCGGAACAGGTGTCAGCAAGGGAGAATCCGATGAACAACGGCCGCACTTCAGGCTGCCCGGTCATGGTCACCACGCCCGAGAGGCCTTCGGCGATCTTGCCGAAGCCCGGCCTGCCGGCCGATGGCCCGGTGCGCCCGTAACCGCTGATGCTCAGCACCACCAGCTTCGGGTTCATGGCATTGACGGCATCCCAGCCGAAGCCCAGCTTTTCCAGTGCGCCCGGGCGATAGTTTTCGACCAGCACGTCGGCCTTTCGGATGAGCTTCTCGAAGATGGCCTTGCCTTCCGCATGTTTCAGGTTCAGCGTGATGCACTGCTTGTCGCGGCTCGCCACCGACCACCAGGGCGCAACACCATTCTTCTTGTGCCCGCCGTGGCGCTGCACATCGCCCTTGCCGGGCGTCTCGATCTTGATGACCTCGGCGCCGAGGTCGGCCAGCATCGACCCCGCGAATGGTCCGGACAGGACCGTCCCCAGCTCGAGCACCCGCAATCCGCTGAATGGCAATTCATTGCTCATGTCATCATCCTTAGAACTGATTGCAAATTTCATTTTGCAACCGCCAATTTAGGGGAGTACGAGGGAATGTATCCCCTCATATTGAAACCAGATCCTATTTCAATTCCGGTATGGTCATGTTGTGGCGTCGCGCTTCGGCGATGGTGCGCTGCGCAATCTCCACATTCGCCTGATCGATCATGATGCCCCTGAAATTGACCGCCCACAGGCCCTTGGCCTGCGCATCCTTCATGGCATTGAGCACACCGGCCGCAAATTCCACTTCTTTGACAGATGGCCGGAAGTATTCGTTCGCAATCGCGACATGACTGGGATGGATGCATACGCAGCCGGTGAACCCCGTGGCCTTGATGCGCGCGGCGATCTTGCGCGTCGCATCGTCGTCGCCGATCATGGTGCCGATGATAGTAGCCATCGGATAAGGCGCGCCGCCGGCGCGCGATTCCATGCACATCTTGGATGTCAGGTAGACCTGCTCGAGGCCCTCCTTGGTCGGGATGAAGCCGGCCGCCACCGCCGTGTCACCGGTGAACACCACGTCGTCGCTGACCCGGTCGATGATCGCCGACATGATGGATTTCACACGCGGGCTGGCCGATGCCAGCAGACGGATATCGCACAAGCCTTCCGCGGTTTCCGGTATGGCAATGATGTCCACGATGCCCCGCGGCATGCCCGCCTTCCCCTCCGCATACGACATCACTTCGCTCAACTCGCGGATCTGAGCCTGGTTGGCAAGCTTGGGCAGGCAGATGGCTGTGAGGCCCGGCGTCATGATCTCGATCACATCGTCCGCGCCTCCCTTGTCGAAGGGATTGATGCGCACGAATGCGCCAATGCCCACCGACTTGAGGAAGGTGATGCCCTCCTTCACCGTCGGGCGCGCGCTCACCTTCAGGTCCGGCGGGACCGCGTCCTCGAGGTCGAGAACGACCGCGTCCGGATCGTAGCGCGTGGTCTTCCTGATCCAGTCGGGCTTATGACCCGGGGTAAACAACACCGATCGGAACGGCCAGGTGTGCTGGGTGATTTCCTGCTTGGACATGAGGACCTCCTAGACGAGAGAAAGAATTCGAGCCCGCACAGGCGCGGTGTCGGCAGCGAAACGGCCTGTGAGGAAAAAGTGATTCATACCGGATCGATTGATCAACTTGTCGGGCAATCAAGCATTGATGTGGCAGGAAACTGCAGGCTTCTTCAGCGTGGCCGCCACGAAGATCCCGAAAGCAGGCGCTTGTCTTGCCGATCGGGAACAGCATGCGAGGTCAAACCGGTGTCCTTGCGAGGATTCCATGCGGCGCTAACCTGTCAAACTGCGTGTCACTGGTTCCGCTATGCCGCAGGCACGAATACTACTTCACTTCAGTCCAAGGCAAAAGCGCTTCCGGGGAGAGGCGCGCCATCATGTGACGTGAGCCGATGCCCTGTTTTCATGCCTGTGCTACCTTTGCTCGCAACCCGCAGTATCGGGGGATCTATGCAGAGGAGTGCAGCTGCAATGGCGCCCCCCCCCTCGGGCATCCAGGCGCAAGGTGCGCTGCACACTGTGTACAACGTGAGGAGCAATTCCCATGAAAGTTGCCCACAACAAGGAACTGGAATGGACGCAATGGCCCAGCATCCGCGGCGACACGGCCAATGTGCAACTGCTGCTGCAGGGAAAGTCCGGCGAGATCGACGACTACGAACTCATGCTGAGCCGAATCGAGGGCACGGAGCAGCATTCGCCGCGGCACCGTCACGTGTTCGACCAGTTCCGCTGCGCGCTGGACCAGGATATCCCGCTTGGGCCCGGCATTATCCCGAAAGGCTGCATCGCCTTCATCCCGGAAGGCACGCCCTACGGTCCCTTCTCATTGCCGAAGAACCTGATGATGCTGTCGCTGCAATTCGGCGGGCCCAGCGGCCAGGGACACGTGCACACACAGGACCTGCTCGAAGCCTACGCCAAGCTCGCCAATGAGGGCAGCTTCGACAAGGGCGTCTACACCTGGACGGATGCCGAGGGCAAGAAACACAACAAGGATGCACACAAGGCGGTGTGGGAGCGCATTACCGGCCGCGAGGTGCATTACCCGGCGCCACGCATCCTCGACCCAGTGGTCATCAATCCGGACAACTACCGGTGGATCGTTGCTGGACCGGGTGTGGCAGAGAAGCTCCTCGGTGTATTCAACGAACGCGGCACCTACGCCAGGATGCTGCGCATCGAGCCTCGTGCGTCATATGCACGCCCGGCCGGCAAGCAGGCCAACATCTGCTTCATCAAGGAAGGTGCCTGCACCATCGAACAGGCAGGCGTCGACCAGAATGTGCTGCAGAAGTGGGATTCCTTCCGCGCCGAACCGGACGAGAGCGTCACCATCACCGCGCTCGAGCAAACCACGCTCTTGATGTTCGGAATGCCGCACTTTTCAAACGGCGAGGGATAGAGGCAGGAATTTCAACCTTGCCTGCTTTACGCACAAAGGGTTGACAGAGTTGGCTTGCGGCCGATGAGGAGCCGCGGCACACGGTAAGGGATGATGGGATTTACAAGACCCGAGATTCCTGTGGCAATGACTCTTCCTTCTTGTAGACTACTCACTTTTTGGAGGACATCCCATGCAACTTCGCTCCCTGTTTTGCGCCGCTGCCATCGCAACGGCGTCTTCGACGGTCCTCGCACAGGAAATTCTCATTGGCGTGCCGATTTCACAGACCGGCATCTACGCTTTTGTCGGCAACGCGGCCATACGCGGCATGCAGCAGGCCGTTGATGAAATCAACACTGGCAACGAGCTGAGTGGGGGGCGAAAAATCAAGCTGTTGATCGCCGATGATGGCAGCAGCAACACACAGGTCGTTACATTGGCCACGCGCATGGCCACCGTGGACAACGTGCTCGCGATCGCCGGGCCGGCCGGCTCCGCACCGGTGCTGGCGGTATCGCCGGCCATTAATCAAGTGCAGACGCCCATGTTGGGCATCGCCGTGACACCGGCGGTCAACAAGGCCGGCCAGTGGTCGAACCGGGTTCTCAATTCGCCGACCACGCTCATGACGGTGCTGGCGAAGTACACGCTGGATAACCTGAAGCCAAAGACCGTGATGACAATCGCGGCCCGCGACAACGACGGCGCCGCAGCCCAGTCGAAGGTCGTGCGCGCCTACATGGAGGGCAAGGTCACACTGATGCCGGAAGAATCGGCGTTGATGGCCGATACCGATTTTTCCGTGCTGGCGACCAAGATCGTGAGCCTGAAGCCTGACGTCGTCGTAATCACCTTGAACGACGCGGTTGCGGCGAACATCATCTTGCAGGTCAAGCAGGCCGGCGCCGCCAGCAACCTCAAGTTCGTGGTCAACAACGCCGCCGCATCGGCCAGCTTCCTGCGCATTGGCGGGCGCGCCGTGGAAGGCGTGGTGATCGGTACCGACGCCCTGCCCGAAGTCAGGACCGACGCTCTCGCCAAGAATTTCGTTGCCGGCTTCCAGAAGCGATACAACGCCATTCCGGACCAGTGGAATGCCGTCGGTTACACCATTGGCCGCATGTATGGCCACGCCATCAACAACGTCAAAGGTCCCCTCACGCGAGAGAGCCTGCTCAATGCGGTGGTGAACATCCGCAACTTTCCGGTTGTGCTGGGAAGTGGCAAGGGAAATTTCAGCTTCGACAAGGATCGGGAACCCACATACGACCCGATCATCATCACGGTGAAGGACGGCAAGTTCGTCCCACTGTAGCAAGCAACTATCAGCAAGCCGCCGGCGTTTGGCGCCAGCGGCTTGTTCCAATACACGGCTGCACTGGTTGCAGCCGTGTTCGTTTCCGGGGCCGTGCGGAGCATTCCGGACCCTGCACTACCAGAGGATGGCCCGGGAGGCGTCGCGCACGTCTCGTAATCCCGTCAGGGCCATAGTGACGTCCATTTCCTTGGCGAAGATCTCGAGCATCTTGGCCACGCCCGCCTCCCCGTAGGCGGCCAGGCCGTACAGGTGCGCCCGCCCCAGAAGACAGGCGCGTGCCCCCAGGGCGAGCGCCTTCAGGACATCCTGCCCGGATCGGACACCGCCATCGAGCAGCACTTCGCCACGGCCGCCGACGGCGTCCATGATCAGTGGCAACAGCGAAATGCTGGAAGGCGCATCGTCGATCTGGTTGCCGCCGTGATTCGACACGCTGATGGCATCCGCGCCACTGTCGAAGGCCAGTCGCGCATCTTCGGGGTCGCCGATGCCCTTGACGATCAGCTTGTGGGGCCACAGGCTGCGCAACCATTCCACGTCCTTCCAGGTCGCGGAGTTATCCAATTGGGCGACGATGCTGCCGATGTCCGCCGGACCGCGCATGTGCCCGACGAAATTGTTGAAGGCAATCGGCTTGCCCAGCAGCGTGCGCGACACCCAGCCCGGTCGCAGCGCGAAGTCCAGCAGGGTGCGGGCCGACATTCGCGGCGGCAGCGCGGTGACGCCGGCCCGGACCAGTCGGTTGTTGCGACTGGACATCGGCCAGGTCACCGTCAGCACCAGCACCGGGGATTGCGCGGCCTTGGCCCGCTCGACGAACAGTTTCACCAGCCCGCGGTCCTTGAGCATGCAGAACTGGAACCATATCGGCCCGGCCGCAGCGCTCACCTCCTCCAGCGAGCACACCGACATCATCCCCAGCGTGAACGGAACCCCGGCCTTCCGCGCTGCGCGAGCGGCGAGCACTTCGGCGCCGCCGCCCCACAGCATTCCGGACAGGCCGGTCGGGGAAATCGCCACCGGCATGACCGACGGCTGGCCAACGATGGTGGTGGCGAAAGAGCGTGAAGAAACGTCGACCATGACGCGCTGGCGAAACTTGTGGTTGCCGAAATCCGCGGTGTTGGCGCGCAGTGTTTTCTCGGCGAACGCAGCACCATCGATGAAATCGAACACCGGGCGCGGCAGCCGCCGGCGCGCCACCTCGCGCAAGTCAGCAACATTACCCATATTCTCGAGCTTCAACTTGTCATTTTCCTCTATGGTCCCCGGGTCTAGGCCCGACTCAGGATGAGGCTGGCCAGCGCATCGCGCGACACCGTCCAGCCCGGCGGCACGACGATGGTCGTATCCGGCTCCTCGATGATGAGCGGCCCCGCGCGCCCGGACGCCGGAATGTCGAAGCGGCCGCACACCGCCACCGTCACCTTGCCGTGCACTGGCCCGAAATACGCCTCGCGGCTGGCCTGCGCGCGCACGCGATGATCCTTCGCCACGCGGGCTGCCGTCTCCGAAAAATTCGCGGCACCGGCAGAAGCCAGCGCGCGCAATCGCAGGCTCACCAGTTCCACCTCCGCGTCCTGCACGTAACCATAGGCCTGCTGGTGCGCGCGCGTGAAGACGCCGGTCAGCAGTTCGCCCACCGGCTGCGCTGACTTCTCCAGGTCGGGGAACGGCAGCGTCATTTCCTCCATCTGGTAGCCGTACTTCAGGTCCGCGTAGCGCTCGAAGCGCACCGCGCTGGTGGGTATGCCATCCGACTGCATGCGCGCCATGGCGGTTGCTTCCAGCTCCCTCCAGCGCTGTTGCAGGTTGGCCTTGTCGGCAGCCTTGGCGCGCGTGGCCATGCTGGAGATATGGTCGTGGCGATAGTCGGCGAGCAGCAGGCCCAGCGCGCTGAACAGGCCCGGGTAGATGGGCACGACGATGGTCTTCATGTCCATGGATTCGGCCAGCGCCGCGGCATGCACGGGACCCGAGCCGCCGAAGGCCACCATGGCGCAGCCGCGCGGATCGCGACCGCGCTCGGTCGACACGGCCTTCAACACGCGCGTCATGGCCGAGTTGGCCACCTGCGTGATGCCATAGGCCACCTGCATGACATCGATGCCCAGCGGCTTGGCCAGTTTCGTGTTGATCGCCTCGTACGCTGCATCGCGGTCGATGCGCAACTTCGCATCGGCGATGGAACTCGGGTTCATGTAGCCCAGCACGACATTGGCGTCGGTAACCGTGGGCTCCTTGCCGCCGCGCCCGTAACACACCGGGCCGGGGTCGGCGCCGGCGCTGCGCGGGCCGACGCGCAGGGCGCCGCCCTCATCCAGCCAGGCGATGCTGCCGCCCCCGGCACCCGCCTCCACGATATCCAGTGAAGGCACGCGCACCGCATGGCCCGCGCCGCTCAGGCGGTGGCTGGTGGTATTGGCGCCGCCGCCGATTTCGGAGCCCGGTTTTTCCAGCGGCAGCCCGCCCTCGATGAGGCACCCCTTGGCGGTGGTGCCGCCCATGTCGAATGACAGCACGTCTCCGAGCTTGCCTTCGCGGGCGAGGCGCGCCGCAGCAAGCACCCCCGCCGCCGGGCCCGACTCGATGGTGAAGGCCGGGCGCTCGCGCGCCGTCTGCGCCGACATCAGGCCTCCGTTCGACTGCATGATCAGCAGCCGGTCGCATTCGGATGCGATGTCGCGCTCGATGCGCGTGAGATAACTATCGATCACCGGCACCAGCGACGCATTCACCACCGTGGTGCTGGCACGCTCGTACTCCTTCATCTGCGGATCGACATCCGACGAGAGGCACAACACGAGTCCCGGCGCCACACGGCGAATGAGCGCGCCCAGCTCCTTTTCATGCACCGGGTTGAGGTAGGAATTGATCAGGCACACGGCGATCGCCTTGACACCGCGCTCGACCAGCATGCGTACGCAAGCCTCTGCTTCGGTGATATCGAGCGGCTTGGAGATGCTGCCATTGCCGAGGATGCGCTCGGTCACTTCGAGCCGCAGCGGCCGCGGCACCAGCGGCGGCGGCCGCTCCCAGTTCACGTCGTAGATGTTCGGCCGGCGCTGGCCGCGCGTATCCAGTTCGTCACGAAAACCTCGCGTGGTGATGAACCCGGTCTGCGCCACCGTGCCTTCGATGACCGCGTTCGAGCCGATGGTGGTCGCGTGGATGAAACTCTCGGCGCGGCCCGCGTTCGCCGATTGCGCCACCGCGGCCACGTCCTTGCCCACGCGGTCATGCAGGGACAACACCTTGTCGGTGATGATCCGACCGTCGTCCGCAAATAGGATGATGTCAGTAAACGTTCCGCCAATATCGAAGCTAAGGCGCATGTTATCTATTTCCTGTCAGTATTTTCAGGGCATTGTGCGATGCTGGCCATGAAGGACGCCTACATTGCCGTGCGCAGCGCCGCGGTGCGCTTCCAGTCCACCGCGCGAGAAGCCACATCGATCGCCACCTTGTACACCTCGCGCGCGCGCTCGGCGCTCAGCTTGCCGTCCTCGAAATCCTGCAGCACCAGCAAGGGCTCGCGCGTTGCCGGATCGCCATAGCCGCCCGAGGCAGCCACCCGGTGGTAGATCGCATCGCCCGCCTCGACATGCGCGTGGATGATGGTCTGGCGATCCATCTCGCGCTCGGTTCCGTTGGCCGACTTGAAAACATTCAGCGACAGCGCACCGGGGCTCCCGCCATGCAGGCCCGCGGACGCGGTGGTCAGACGATTGGTGCGGATGGTGACATTGCCCGGCGCAAGGAAGCGCCACTGCTTGTACATGCCCATGGCGCCGCGGAACTTGCCCGGCCCCTCGGTGTCGGTCACCAGGCCGAAGCCTTCCACCACCACCGGGTACTCGCGCTCGAGCACCTCGGCCGGCACCGACCCGTAGGAGCCGAAGGTCATCGGCGCCACGGCATCGATGCCATCCTTGGTCGGTCGGCCGCCCCAGCCACCGAAATACAGGTCCGCAAACGAGGAGTGCCCGCCGCCCGGCCGCTCGGTGCTGTAGTGGAGCATGTCGCCGCCCTCGCCCGGAATGCCGACCTTGCCCGGCACCGCCTCGCCGATGAGGCGAAACACCGTGTCGATGACGCGAAATAGCAATGCGGTCCTTCCGCCTACCGCTGCCGGGTGCTGCGGGTTGCACAGGCAACCCTCGGGCACGATCACCTTGATGGCGCGTGCAATGCCCACATTGGTGAGCACGTCGGGGCTGACCAGGCACTTGATCGATGAATAGACGCTGGCCAGCGTGGAGGACAGCGGCAGGTTGATCGCCGCCTGCGACTGCGGCGCGGTGCCGGTGAAATCGACGGTGGCGGTCTCGCCATCGAGCGTGAGCTTGATGCGCACCGGCACGAGTTTGCCCACGCCGCCGTAGCCTTCGTCCTCGAACAGGTCTTCCTTGACATACACACCCGGCGGTATGGCGCGGATGGCGGCACGCATGGCGCGCTCGGCATTGTCGACCAGGTAATCGCAGGTGGAGTCGAAGGCATCGACGCCGTACTTGTCGAGGATGGCATGGATGGCCTGGTCGCCGCGGCGCGCACCGGCGATCTTCGCCTCGATGTCGCCCAGCCACTCTTCCGGCGCCCGCACATTGGCACGGATGATGTCCACCACCCGCTCATTTCTTACGCCTGCTTCGTACAGCTTCATGATGGGAATGCGCAGGCCTTCCTCGTAGCTCGAGCGCGGCTGGCTGGAAAACCCTCCGGCGAAGCGCCCGCCGATATCCATGTGGTGCGAATACGAAATGGTGTGCGCGACGCGCCTGCCCTTCCAGAATACCGGCGCGAAGATCGAAACGTCAGGCAAATGTCCCATGCCGGTGTAGGGATCGTTGCTGATGACGATGTCCCCGGGCTTGAAGTCATCCCCGAACTGCTTGAGGATGTTCTCCAGCGTGAGCATGAAAATTGCCGACTGGAACGGTGCCGCGCCCTCGCCCACCACGCGGCCCTGGCGATCGCAGACGACGGTGGCGAAGTCGCCCACCTTCACCATGGCCGAGCGCCCGGTGCGATGCACCGCGATGGCCATTTCCTCGTTCACTGAAGCCAGGCCGTTCTTGATCACCTCCACCAGGATGGGGTCGAACTTGCGCTGCTCAGTCTCTACCTGTGCCATCTGCTCTCCTTGTCCTTCGCCCGCACACTGGGCCCATCGGACATTTCCCTGATTGAACACCTGTTTTTCATTTTGACATTCATTCAAAGCGGATGCTACTGTTTGCTCGCCACTGCACGCATCGCGTTCCACCATGCCAACCCACTCTGCGCTTGCATTCGGTCGCGCACTCTGCAATAACACCGCCTGTCTTTGAAATTTCCGGCGCCCCCAGGCGCGCCGGATCATGGGGGAGTGACGATGGATCCAGCAGCATCCCAAAGCGTTGTCGGCGTCGACGTCGGCGGCACATTCACCGATTGCATCGGCTTCGATGCCGCCACCGGCGAAGTGCACATCGCCAAGCTCCCCACCACGCTGGACGACCAGTCGCGCGCCGTGGTCGGTGGCATCGAGGAACTGGGCATGCAATTCGCCAGGCTCGACCAGGTGTGCCATGGCACCACCACCGCCACCAACGCCATCATCGAGCGCAAAGGCGTCAAGGGCGCGCTGATTGCGACGCGCGGCTTTCGCGACATCGTCGAACTCGGGCGCCGCGACCGGCCCAATGCCTACGGACTGGCGGGCGGGTTCACGCCGCTGGTGCCGCGCCACCGGCGCCTTGAGGTCGGCGGGCGCATCGGCGCCAAGGGCGAGGAAGTCGAGCCGATCACCGAAGCCGACCTGAAGAAGGTCATCGAGGAATTGCGCGCCCTGGACGTCGAGGCCGTGGCCATCTCGCTGATGCACTCCTACGCCAACGATTCGCATGAGAAGCGCGTCGAGGCGGCCATCAAGGCGGCCTTCCCGAACATGTATGTCGCGCGCTCCACCGCGATCTACCCGGAGCTCGGCGAGTTCGAGCGTTCTTCGACGGCGGTGATCGCAGCCTACGTCGGCCCCATCATCACGCGCTACTTCCAGCGCCTGGACACCGGCCTTCGCGAGCGCGGCTTCAAGCAGGATTACATGGTGGTGCAGTCCAACGGCGGTGCGGCGAGCCACCGCATCGCGCAGCGCTACCCCACGACGACCATCCTCTCCGGCCCCGCCGCGGGCGTCGGCGCGGCGACTGCAGTCGGCAACGCCGCCGGGCTCAACAAGGTGGTGTCCTTCGACATGGGCGGCACATCGGCGGACGTGTGCGTCATCGTCGACGGCAAGGTGCGCCAGTCGATCGAGAACTTCGTCGGCTACCGCATGCCCCTGCAGGTGCCGATGATCGAAATGGATTCCATCGGCGCGGGCGGCGGCAGCATCGCCTCCATCGACGATGCCGGCATCCTGCGCGTCGGCCCGCGCAGCGCCGGCGCGCGCCCCGGCCCCGCCTGCTACGGCTGGGGCGGCACCGAAGCCACGGTCACCGATGCCCACTTCGTTCTCGGCCACGTGCCCAAGGCGTCGCTCGCGGCCAACCGCATCGAGCGCGTCGACCCGGATGCGGCCATCCGCGTGGTCAAGAAGAACATCGCCGATCCGCTCGGCATGTCGGTCGAAGAAGCGGCCGAAGCCATCCTCGAAGTGGTCAACGAGAACATGGCGGGCACCATCCGCCTGGCTACCGTCGAACGCGGTCTCGACGTGCGCGATTTCGGCCTGGTGCCCTTCGGCGGTGCCGGCCCCCTGCACGCCTGCGCACTGATGAGGAAGCTCGGCATGAAGGTAGCGGCCGTGCCGGTCTATCCCGGGCTGACATCGGCGCTGGGCACCGTCATGGCCGACGTGCGCCACGACTTCGTGCAGCCGGTACGCCGCCTGCTGTCGGAAGTGACACGCGCCGACATGGACAAGATCATCCGCGCGCATCGCGCCGAGGGCGAGGAGCTGCTCAAGCTGCAGGGCATCCAGCGCGTGGATGCGCATGACCTCGCGCTGGCCATGTTCTACGCCGGCCAGCGGCACACGGTCAGCGTCAACATCGCTGCCGATCAGCTCGCCATCGCCGACCTCAACGCGCTGTTTGCCGAGGCCTACCGCCAGAAGAACGGCATGACGCTGGAGCGCCCGGTGATGCTGGTCAGCGTGCAGTCCTCCGTCATTGCCAAGACCAAGGGGCTCGACCTGAAGATGTGCGCCGCGGCCATCCGCAAGACGCCGCCTGCCATCGAGGCGCACACCATCAAGGCACGTTTCATGGGTAAGGACATGGACACGCGGGTGCTGGATCGCCGCTCCATGAAGGCCGGCGAATCCGTTCTCGGCCCCGCCATCATCGTGCAGCGCGACACCACCATGCTGATCGAGCCGGGTTACCGCGCCACCGACAGCGATATCGGTTCGATCATGATCACCAAAGAAAACTGAGAGGGCTGAACATGAATCCTCTAGATATCGCGATCATTCGCGGGCGCCTGCAGCAGATCACCGACGAGATGGACGTGGTCCACACCAAGGCGGCCTTCTCGCCGGTGGTGTCGGAGATGTCCGACCGCGCCAACGCCATGATCGATCCCAAGCGCCTCGAAGTGGTGTCGCAGGGCAAGACCGGCCTGCCGGTATTCGTCTCGGCCATGCAATCGGCCGCGCGCGCCATCACCGACAAGCTGGGCGGCGACCTCGCCGAAGGCGACGTCGTGATCATGAACGATCCGTACCTGGGCGGCACACACCTTCAGGACATCAAGCTGTTGCGCCCCTACTACCATGGCGGCAAACTGGTCCTCCTGCTGGTCAGCACCGGCCATTACGTGGACGTGGGGGGAGCATCCGCTGCGGGATTCGACCCGGCCGCAACGGACATCTTCCAGGAGGGCCTGCAGATCCCGCCGACGTTCCTGTGCCGCGGCGGCGAGATCCGCCGCGACGTGCTGCGCCTCATCGTGCAGAACACGCGCATGCCCGAATCCCAGGAGGGTGACATCCGCGCGCAGCTCAATGCGCTGGACATCGGCGCACGCCGCCTCACCTCCCTCATCGAAGAACGCGGTGTCACGCAACTGCTCGAAGCGATCGTCGAACTGGCCGACCGCTCGGAAGAACAGATGCGCACCTACCTACGACGCATTCCCGACGGCACTTACCACGGGCGCGAGACCATCGAGATCTCGCAGACCGAGGAACTGATCATCGAAGTCGCGCTGACCTTCAAGAACGGCGCGGTGGAACTGGACTTTGCGGGCTCCTCGCCGCATTACCGCGGCCCCTTGAACCTCGCCTGGCCCACCACGGAGACCGCGGTATTCCTCGCCTTCAAGCATTACTTTCCCGAAGTGCCGATCAACGGCGGCTGCTTTCGGCCGTTCACTTTCAAGTGCCCGCCGGGATCCTTCCTCAACGCACCATGGCCCAATGCCGTGGGCGGTTTCTCGGAGAGCGCGCAGCGCGTCGCCGACGCCGTGTTCATTGCGCTGGCCAAGGCGCTGCCCGAGCTTGCCTGCGGCGGGTCATACGGCACTGGCGGCACGCTGACCTTCTCCGGTTACGACAAGAACGGCAGCTTCTTTGCGAGTGTGTTCCCCATGTGCGGCGGCTACGGCGGCAGCAAGGGCGCCGACGGCCTGGTGCATGGTCCGCTGCCGATCGGCCTCGCACAGTTTCCCAAGCTGGAAGCATCGGAACACGACTTCCCGTTGCGCTGGGACGCGTTGGAACTGCGACCTGACTCCTCGGGCGCCGGGCGCTGGCGCGGCGGCTCAGGATCGGTGTTCCGCTTCAAGCCGCTGGTGCCCATGACCATCTCGTTCCTGGGAGACCGCGCGCGCTTCGCCCCTTTCGGCGTGGTCGGCGGCGCACCTGCCGCCATGACCGAAATTACCGTCTGGAACAAGGATGGCATGTCGGGCGGCCCGGGCAACAGCATGGTCAAGGGCGTCAAGGTCGAGCCCGGCGATTGCGTCGAAATGAAGTCGGCCGGCGGCGGCGGCTATGGCCTCCCATCGGAGCGCGACCCGGCGGCCAATACTGCCGACTTGAAGGATGGCCTCGTGTCCGCCTTGTCTTTACGCTAGAAATACTGCCATGGCACTGAACCCGCTCGATCTCGCCATCATCCGCGGACGCCTGCAGCAGATCACCGACGAGATGGACCTCGTCCACGTGAAGGCGGCGTTCTCGCCCATCGTGTCGGAGATGTCCGACCGCGCCAACGCCATGATCAACCCGAAGCGGCTGGAAGTGGTGTCGCAGGGCAAGACCGGGCTGCCGATCTTCGTGTCGGCCATGCAGACGTCCGCGCGCTCCATCATGGAGCGGCTGGGATCGGACATGCGGGACGGCGACGTCGTGATCATGAACGATCCCTTCCTCGGCGGCACGCACCTGCAGGACATCAAGCTGCTGCGCCCCTTTTTCGTCGATGGCCAGATCGTGCTGCTCCTGGTGAGCACCGGCCATTACGTCGACCTGGGCGGGGCGCTGGCGGGCGGCTTCGATCCCTCGGCCACCGACATCTTCCAGGAAGGCCTGCAGATTCCGCCGACCTTCCTCGCCAAGGCCGGTGAACTGCGCCGCGACATCCTGCGCCTCATCGTGCAGAACACGCGCCTGCCCGAAGCGCAGGAGGGTGACGTGCGCGCGCAGTTGAATGCGCTCGAAGTCGGTGTGCGACGCCTCACCGCGCTGGTGGAGGAGCGCGGCGTGGAGCAACTGCTCGCCGCCATCGACGAACTCGCCGACCGGTCGGAGGCGCAGATGCGCGGCTACCTCGGCCGGGTCAATAACGGCACCTACCGCGCGCGCGATGCGGTGGAGATCTCGCAGACCGAGGAGCTGGTGCTGGAAGTCGCCATCACGTTCAATGACGGATCGGTACACGTGGACTTCACCGGCTCATCCGCCGCTTATCGCGGGCCGATGAACCTGGCCTGGCCGACCACGGAAACCGCGGTATTCCTCGCCTTCAAGCACTACTTCCCCGAAGTACCGATCAATGGCGGATGCTTTCGCCCATTCACCTTCACCTGCCCGCCGGGCCGCTTCCTCAATGCATCGTGGCCCAGCGCCGTCGGCGGCTACTCCGAGAGCGCGCAGCGCGTCACCGACGTGGTGTTCGCGACGCTGGCGCAGGTGCTGCCGGAGCTCGCCAGCGGCGCCTGCTACGGCACCGGCAGCACACTGACTTTTTCCGGACACCAAACGGACGGCACCTTCTTCGCCAGTGTATTTCCCGTCTGCGGCGGCCACGGCGGCAGCAAGGATTCCGACGGCCTGGTGCACACGCCGCTGCCCATCGGCATGGCGAAATTCCCCAAGCTGGAAGCCTCGGAGCACGATTTCCCGGTGCGCTGGGAGACCATGGCCATGCGCCCCGACTCGGCCGGCGCCGGGCGCTGGCGCGGCGGCTGGGGTTCGGTATTCCGCTTCACCACCCTGGTGCCGATGAACGTCGCCTTCCTCGGCGACCGGGCGCGCCACGCACCCTTCGGCGTGGTGGGTGGCGGGCAAGCCGCGATGACCGAAGTCACCATCAAGACCCAAAGCGGCCTGGTTGGCGGCCGCGGCTACAGCCAGCTCAAGAACATCCGCATCGAACCCGGCGATTGGGTGGAAATGAAATCCGCGGGTGGTGGCGGCTATGGAAACCCGTCCGAGCGCGACCCCGCTGCCATGGTGGCCGATCGACGCGACGGCCTGCTCACGGCGGATTGATGATCGTGGCCGCAGTCCAGGCATTTCTGTAATCGCGGCGCATGGATCCCCTTGAACTCGCGGTCATCCGTGGCCGCCTGCAGCAGATCACCGAAGAGATGGACCTCGTCCACGTGAAGGCGGCGTTCTCGCCGGTGGTCTCCGAGATGGCCGACCGCGCCAATGCCATCGTCGATCCGCTGAAGATGGAAGTCGTCTCGCAGGGTCGCACCGGCCACCCGATGTTCGTCTCCACCATGCAGGCCTCGGCCCGCTCCATGGTCGTGGACATGGACGCGGCGCTGGAAGACGGCGACATCGTCGTCATGAACGTGCCTTTTCTCGGCGGCACGCACCTGCAGGACATCAAGCTCTTGCGACCGTTCTTTCATGCCGGCGAACTGGTGCTCTACCTCATCAATACCGGCCACTTCATGGATGTGGGCAGCGCGTCAGCGGCCGGGTTCGATCCCGGCGCGACCGACATCTTCCAGGAAGGGCTGCAAATTCCGCCAACGTGGCTGTATCGCCGCGGCCAGTTGCGCAGCGATGTGCTGCGCCTCCTGCTGCAGAACACCCGGCTGCCCGAGGCGCAGGAGGGCGACTTCCGAGCGCAGATCAATGCCCTGGAAGTCGGCGCCCGCCGCCTCGAGGCCCTGGTGGCCGAGCGGGGCCTGGCAACGCTGCGACGCGCTGTGGTGGAACTCGCCGACCGCTCAGAGGCGCAGATGCGCCGGCAATTGCGCCAGGTGCCCGATGGCGTCTATCACGGGCGTGACCTCGTCGAGGTGTCGCGCGATGAAGAACTGGCGATCGAAGTGGCGCTGACGTTCCACGACGGTGCGGTGGCCGTGGATTTCACCGGCACTTCGCCCGAGCGCCGCGGCCCGATGAATCTCGCGCGCCCCACCACCGAGACGGCGGTGTTCCTTGCTTTCAAGCACCTGTTTCCCGAGATTCCCGTGAATGGCGGATGCTTCCGGCCCTTCACGTTCTCCTTCCCGCCCGGATGTTTTGTCGCCGCCGGCTGGCCCAATGCGGTGGGCGGCTATTCGGAGAGCGCGCAGCGTGTCGCCGATGCGATGTTCGCCGCGCTCGCCCAGGCGCTGCCGGATCTTGCTTGCGGCGCCTCTTACGGGACCGGCGGCACGCTCACGTTTTCCGGACATCGCGACGATGGCAGTTTTTTCGCCGGCATGTTCCCGATGGCAGGGGGCTACGGGGGCAGTAAGGGCTCGGACGGCCTGGTCCACGGCGCGCTGCCGATCGGCCTGTCACAGTTCGCCAAGCTGGAGGCCTCCGAACATGACTTTCCCCTGCGCTGGGAGGCGCTGGAGATACGCCCGGACTCCGCCGGTGCCGGGCGCTGGCGCAGCGGGCCGGGCACCGTATTCCGCTTCCAGCCGCTGGTGCCGATGACCGTGTCGTTTCTCGGCGACCGGGCGCGTCACGGGCCGTTTGGCGTCGCGGGAGGCGAGCCAGCCGCCCATACCGAGATTTCCGTCTTCAACCGGAGCGGTCGGGTCGGCGGTCCGGGCGTGAGCCAGGTCAGAGGCATCGCCATCGCGCCGGGCGACCGCGTGGAGATGAAGTCGGCTGGCGGAGGAGGCTATGGCCCGAGCGCCGAGCGCGACGCGCGGGCCATAGCAGACGACCTGGCCGACGGCATTGTGACAACAGGACTTCAGCGTTGAGCCTGAATGCACGCGGCCATGCAACGGGCTCGGAATGCGGCTAACATTCGCCCCCTGCGCGACTTTGCCATTGCATAAAGTCGCCCGCCAACTCAACAACGACACTTCCAAGGGGTCATGATGCTGCAACGACACTTTCGCGCGCTAATCGCCATCTCCGCACTCTGCCTGACGGCCCAACCGGCCTTCGCCCAGGGCAAGACCGGCATCGTCAAGATCGGCATCAACGAACAGCTGAGCGGCACCTTCGTCGCCGTCGGCGTTCCGCCCGCGGGCGGCGTAAAGATGGCAATCAAGGAGATCAACGACAAGGGCGGCTTCGTCGTCGGGGATACCACCTATCGTTTCCAGGTCATCGAAGTCGACAACAAGAGCCAGACGGCCACGGCGGTCGCCGCCATGAACCAGCTGGTCAACGACGACAAGGTGTCGGTGGTGTTCGGGCCGACCCTGGGCGCACTGGCCGTGCAGGCGCAGGAAGTCAGCGTCGCGGGCAAGGTGATCAACTTCTCCGCCGCCACGCCGTGGCAGACGCTGGGCCACCTGAGCGGAACGGCCAAGCCGCTGCTATTCGGCACGCAGAATTCGCTGGCCCTCACCTCGGCCATGGAAGTGCAGTCGCTGATGCAGCTGGGCGTCAAGAAAGTGGCGTACCTGTCGCTCGATGATGACACCACCAAGGGCAATCTGCCGGCATTTCTTGCGGCGGCCAAGAACGCCGGGCTAGCCGTGGAAACCATTCTCGTCCCGCCGAACACAACGGACTGGAGCAGCTTTGTCACGCGCGCCAAGGGCGAGAACGTCGACGGCATCTACTTCCTGCAACCACAGGTGCTGGCACCGGACGTATTACGCGCGATCCTGGAACTGAAAGTGCCGCTCAAGGCGTTCGGCGGGCGCGCGCTCGAGCCGACCGTCGCCCTGAAGGTGAACGACGGCAAGCCCCTGCCCTTCGTGTTCTTCAGCCAGCTGCCGACGCCCTCCTTCGAATATCCGGCCAATGCCCGCACCAAGGCCTACACGGACCGACTCAAGGCCTTCGATGCGCGCGCCGCCGGTGCCAACGCCGGCTTCTCGTTCTGGACCTACGACTATGTGTTCATGCTGGTCGAGGCCATGAAGAAGGCCGGGACGGTCACCGACAACGCCAAGATCGCCGCGGCGTTGGGCACGATCACCTATGACGGTGTCGCCGGAAAGATCTGCTTCGGCAAGGAAATGCGCACGGCGAGCCTGGACGGCGGGCAGGTCCATGTGCGCGACGCCAAGATCGAAGCCAAGGCAGTCGCCAGCGCCTGCAAATGATCCTGGGTGCGATCGCCGCGCAGCGTTCGCGGTGTTCGCACGCGAGTGACGCTCGACGGGAAAGCCTTTAAGATAGCCGCAGCATCAAGGGGAAGTACCGCATACACAAAGGGGAGGGGTTCATGAACCACAAACGCATATTGCTGAAAGCAATCGCCGTCGCAGCCCTGGCGTTGCCCATGGCAAGCGCCACAGCACAAGGACGGACCGGCGTGGTCAAGATCGGCATCAACGAAATGCTCAGCGGCATGTTCGTGACGGTAGGAGTGCCGGCGTCGGCCGGCGTGCGTCTTGCCGTCAAGGAGATCAACGACAAGGGCGGGGTTTCCGTCGGCGGCACCACCTACAAATTCGAGATCACCGAAGCCGACAACAAGAGCTCGACCGCGGACGCCGTGGCCGCCATGAACAAGCTGGTCAACGACGACAAGATCAAGTTCGTGTTCGGCCCCACCGTCGGTGCACTCGCATCGCAATCCCAGGAAGTGGTCATCCCGGCCAAAGTGATCAATTTTTCCGCGGCAACCACCTGGCAGAGCGGCGGAATGCTGGCACCGAGCAGCAAGGCAACGCTGCTCATGGGCACGCAGATGGCGGTGTCCGCTATCTCCACGATCGACATCGGGGCCATGAAGGAGTACGGCGTCAAGAAGGTGGCGTTTATTTCCCCTGACGATGAAACGACCAAGGCCAACATGGTCCCGTTCGAGACGGCTGCCAAAGCGGCCGGCATCGAGGCGATCTTCATCCTGCACCCGCCCAAGACCACCGATTACAGCAGCTTCGTGACGCGGGCCGGGGGCGAGAAGGTCGACGGCATCTACTTCCTCTACCCGCAGGCCAACGCGCCGGACATCCTGCGCGCCATTGTGGAGCTGAAGATACCGATCAAGGTATTCGGTGGACGCGCGCTCGATCCGCAGTTCGCCGTCAAGACGGCGATCGGCCGTCCGCTGCCCTTCCCCTTCTACTCCACCCTGAACACGCCCTCGATCGACTATCCCGGCAATGCGCAGGTGAAGGCCTTCGCCGAGCGGTTGCGGGCCTTCGATCCCAAGGTAGTCGGATCGACCGCCAATTTCGTGTTCTTCAGCTACGACTTCATGCACATGCTGGCCGAAGCCATGAAGATTGCCGGCACCGTCGAGGACACCGAGCGCATCGGCAAGGTGCTGACCTCGATGACCTACAGCGGCGTTGCCGGCAAGATCTGCTACAACAATCCGGCTATGCGCACAGCCAGCCTCGACGGCGGGCTGATCTATGTGCGCGACGGCAAGATCGAGGGCAAAACCTTCCCGAGCAGCTGCAAGTAAGCGAGCAGTTCTGACCTAGTATGAGGGGGCATCTCCCCCCTCATTTTCTTTCGACCCTTGATCGCGAAGGCCCCGCGGGAAGTTGCCGATGATCCTGTTTCTGCAGCATGCCTTGAACGGTATTTCGCTTGGCGCGGTGTATGCGCTGATCGCAGTCGGCATCACGCTGGTGTATGGCCTGTCGCGCATCATCCACTTCGCCGTCGGCGAGCTGGTGATGCTGGGCGCCTACGTGGCGTGGGAAACATGGCGCCTGACCGGCAGCCATACCGTTGGGCTCGCCGCCGCCGCCGCGGTGCTGGCCGTGATCGGCATGATCACCGAACGCGGCATTTTCCGCTTCACGCTGCGCGAGCCGCTGACCGGATTCATCGTCTCGCTCGGCCTGATCATGATCCTGCAGGGGATCGGGATCGAAATCTGGAGCGCCGATCCGCGACGCGCTGATCCACCGCTGGCAGGCTCGTGGGATGTGAGCGGGTTGATCTTCCGCAAGCAGGTGGCCATCAACATCGGCGTGTCATTGCTCGTGCTGCTCGCCGCCTACGCCGTGCTCATGAAGACGCGCTATGGCAAGGCGGTGCGGGCAGTGGCGGACGACCCTTCCGCGGCTGCGCTGATGGGGGTCCCGGTCCGCTTCATCATCATGACCACGTTCATCGTCGGCGCGGCCCTGGCCGGCGTCGGAGGCTGGGTGGTGCTGACCAACGGGTCGATCTCCCCCTTCGTTGGCGAGGCCTACCTGCTGCGTGGGTTCGCCGTCGCGCTCATTGGTGGCCTGGGGAACGTCCAGGGCGCCGCCGTGGCGGGTGTCGGCATGGGAGTCGCCGAGAGTCTTGCCGCGGGCTACGGCAGTCCCGGCTGGAACGATGCCTATGTGTTCGGCATCGTCATCCTCATACTCCTGTGGCGGCCGACCGGGCTGGGCCGCGGGTCGAGCGGAGCCCACCTGTAATGGACTGGCTTGCCCGCATCAAGGTCTCGCCGCTGACGCCCTACGCGGGTGTTGCGCTGCTCGCCGTCCTTGCCTATTTCTTTCCCTACACCAGCCCCAGCAACAAGACATTGAGCCTCGCCACCTCGGTGGTGGTCTATTCCATTGCTGCGTCCGGCCTGGGTCTCTTGTGGGGCCAGAGCGGCCAGCTGACACTCGCGCATGCGGCGGTATTCGGCCTAGGCGCCTATGCGGCAGCGCTCACGGGGAAATTCTTCAGCCTGGGCTTCGTCGCAGCACTGCCCGTCAGCATCGGCACCGGATTGCTGGCCGGCGCCATCATCGCCCTGCCCAGCCTGCGCACCACGGGCCACTATTTCGTAATCCTCACCTTCGCCATCGGGGAAGTGCTTGCCGTCGTCCAGATGCGCCTTGACTGGCTGACCGGGGGTGCCAACGGCACGACCACGCCCGTCGGCACCCAGAGCGCGTTCGGTTATGCGCTCGGGCAATCGAAGGACTTCTACTCGCTGGTCGTCCTGTTCGCGGCGATCGTGCTGATGCTGGTCTGCTACATCATGCGCAGCCGCTGGGGCATCATCCTGCGCAGCATTCGCGAGAACGCCGATCTGGCGACATCGCTTGGCGTCAATATCAAGCTGCACCGGCTGCTGGTATTTTCCGCATCCGGCGCGATTGCCGGCCTGGCCGGTCAACTGTTCGCCTACCAGGTGAAATATATCGCCCCCACCCTCTTCACTTCGCAAACGTCCATCCTCCTGCTACTGGTGGTGCTGCTCGGTGGCAAATCCTATCTACTCGGCCCGGTGGTCGGCGCGCTTGTGTACTTCTTCCTGCCCTATGCGTTCGACCTCACGCCCATCCAGTCCCAGATCGCATTCGGCGCGGTGCTGGTCATCATGATCCTGCTCGCGCCCAGTGGCCTGCTGGGCAGCATCTGGCGCGCGCTGCACCGCACGCGTGCGCCCAAGGCCGGGGCAAAAGTATGAGCGCACTCCTCGAGGTCAAGGGACTGGAGAAGCACTTCGACGGCATTCGCGCATTGGGGCCGGTCGAATTCCACGCCAATGCCGGCGAGATCGTCGGCATCATCGGCCCCAACGGCTCGGGCAAGACCACATTCTTCAACGTCACCACCGGCTTCATGAAGCCGACCGCGGGGCGCGTGTTCTGGAAGGGCGAGGACATCACCGCCGTGGCGGCGCATCGGCGCGCGCGCCTGGGGCTGATCCGCACATTCCAGGAAAAAATGGTGTTCTCCGGCACGCCGGTGCGCGAGAACATGCGCCTTGCGCTGATCCAGCATGGCATACGCGACCTGGGCGACGCCGCGATCCTGCGCGCGCTGTCGTACGTCGGCCTGCCCGAACGCACCATCGACCAGCAGGCCGGGGACCTTTCCTGGGGACAGTGTCGGCTGCTCGGCATGGCGCTCGCACTAGTGCTGCAACCGCAACTCCTCCTGCTGGACGAACCCTTTGCCGGCCTCAATCGCATCGCCGCAGCGCAAGTCACCGACATGCTGCAACGCATGAAATCGGATGGCATCGGCGCCATCATCGTCGAGCACGAAATGAGCCTGCTGCTGCCGCTGTGCGATCGCGTCGTGGTTTTTGCATCCGGCCAGATCCTCGCCGAAGGCTCGAGCGAGGATATCCTCAAGCGGCCGGACGTGCGCGCCGCCTACTTCGGAGCGGACGTCGTTGCTGAAGATTGAAAAACTGCAGGTGCACTTCGGCCACGTCCACGCGCTGCGCGGCGTCAACCTCGAGGCGGCGCGCAACGAGGTGCTGGTACTCATCGGCCCCAACGGGGCGGGCAAGAGCACGGTCCTGAACACCGTTGCCGGCCTGAACACGCCCACCGAGGGCAGCGTTCACCTGGACGAGACGGCCATCGGGGGAATGACGCCTCGCAACGTAGTGAAAGCCGGCCTGACGCTGGTGCCACAGGGTCGCCGCCTGTTCGGGTCGATGACGGTGCGCGAAAACCTGGAGATGGGCGCCTACACCAAGAACGACAAGGCGAAGATCGACGACCAGATCGCGCGCTGGTCGGAATTTTTCCCGGAGATCGGCGCGCGCCTCGGTATTCGCGCGTCGTATCTATCCGGCGGGCAACAGCAGATTGTCGCCATCATCCGCGGCCTCATGTCGGAGCCGCGCACCCTGATGATGGACGAGCCATCGATCGGGCTCGCCCCGGTGGTGGTCAAGCGCATCGGCGTGGAGATCCGCCGCCTGAACAGGGAAGCAGGCATCGGCATCGTGCTGGTGGAACAGAACGTCGAGTTCGCGTTGACCGTCTCAGACCGCGTCGCCATCCTCGCGCAGGGACAAGTGGTGCACACCGGCCCGCCCCGCGACATGCGCGACCCCGCCCTGCTCGCCCACCATTTCTTCGGCTCCACGCCGGAGACCGAAGCCGGTTAGCTGTGAAAGGACCGCACGGCCTGCTCCGCAGGCTCGGCCGTGCTGCTTGAAGCGGGATCGCGCGGCCTGCTACGCAGGCTCGGCCGTGCTGCTTGAAGCGGGATCGCGCGGCCTGCTACGCAGGCTCGGCCGTGCTGCTTGAAGCTGAAACGCATGACCTGCTAGAACGTGCCGAGCCCCAGGAATCCGTCGGCGCCGAAGTCGTTCAGGATCATCTTCCCCACCAGTTCTTTCAGCGTTTCGGTCGTGCCGCCACCCAAAGTTCCGTAGCGTGCTCCGCGGTAGAAGCGCGACACGGGGTATTCGTCGGTGAATCCGTAGCCGCCGTGCACCTGGATCGCTTCGCTGGTGACCCGCAGCGCCATTTCGTTGCAGAAAATCTTGGCGTTGGCGGCCTGGTAAGGGTCCGGAAACGGGTTCGCCGTGGCGCAGGCGCGGTACAGGATGGAACGCCCGGCCTCGATGTCACGATACATGTCGGCCAGTTTGAAGCGCAGTCCCTGGAATTCACCAATGGGCCTGCCGAACGCCGTGCGGTCGCGCGCGTAGCGAACCGCTTCTTCGAACGCGCCCTCGGCCAAGCCGAGTGAAATGCTGGGATTGAGACAGCGCTGCGTGTTGAAGGCATTCAACAGCTTGCGGAAGCCGTCGTCCTGCACGATCAGGTTTTCCAGCGGCAATTCGCAATTCTCGAAGCGGATCTCGGCGAGGTTCTCGCCACCCATGGTGTGATAGCGCGCCGTGGTGATGAAACCCGGGGTGCCTTTCTCGATGAGCACGCAACCGATCCCCGAACGCCCGGGCTTCCTGTCGACCCGCGTGAACACCACGAAGGCCTGCGCCTCATCGACGCGGCTGATCAGCGTCTTGACCCCGTTGAGGATCACCTTGCCCCCGACCACATCCGCATTGGTGCGGTAACTGGCCACGTCCGTTCCTGCGTGCGGTTCGGTCATGCACACCGCCAGGATCACGTCGCCGCTGCAGACGCCGGGGAGCAGGCGGCGCTTGATGCTCTCGGGTGCGAAGGCATCGATGATCTTCGTCTGCACGCCCACCTCCCCCATCACTGCCATTGCCGTCACATAGCAGCCTTTGGCAATTTCCTCGAGGACCAGCGCCGTGTCGAGAACGTTCATGCCCAGGCCGCCATATTCTTCCGGCACTGCCATCCCGAGAACGCCGATCTGCGCGAGTTCGCGAATGTTCTCCCAGGGAAACGTGCCGTCCATGTACTTCAGGCCGCGCGGCTTGAAGTTGCCCTGGGTCAGTTCGCGTACTGTCCCGATCATGCGCCGCTGGTCTTCGGTAAGTTGAAATTCCATGTGACTTTCTTCTCTTGTAGAGAAACTGAAAGAGGGTTGCATGATGACACGGCGCCATGCTCATGCCCCGCGAGTCCAGGTGCGGCATGGAAACGTTGGGACGCTCACGCGCAGGGTTTTCCGTCATCAACCACCTGACGCTCTACGAATTACCCGACGAAATCAAGGAACAAACGCGCACCACGAGCGCTGAACCCGAAGCCGGATTAGGCGGCGGACATTGCAAGGACCGCCAAGACGACAAGGCCGGCGGTTGTTGCGTCGCTCGGGCTTTTGCAATGGCGTCCAAGAACCCTTGCATGGCCTGCCCGCATACCGGCCCGCACCTTGCAGTGCAACATCCATCACCCCATAGTCATCATCCTCGGCTTCAATCTGCAATCCCGAAATTTCTCGCACGATTGAAGACTCGCTTAACTACTTTCGTCTCGGTCAGAAACAAAGTAGCATCTGCGCGTGACATTCAGGACATGACCCGGGCAATTTGTTTGCTCGACGCGTCGTTGCCTATATTGGCTTTCCCAAAATCTCCGGAGGAAACGATGAAGACGAAACAGTTGCTGCTCAATACCGTGGTCGCCGCATTGCTCGCCGCACCCGTCGCAGGTGCACTGGCCCAGGGCAAGACCGGCATCGTGAAGATCGGGGTCAATGAAACACTGAGCGGAAAATTTGTTTTCGTCGGCGTGCCGCCGACCACCGCCATTCGCCTCGCCGTGCACGAGGTCAATGAAAAGGGCTTCAAGGTCGGCGACACCACCTACAAGTTCGAGCCGATCATCCTCGACAACCGCAGCGAGGGCTCGGTGATGGTAGCCAACGCCACCAAGCTCATCGAAGACGAGAAGGTCAAGGTGATCTTCGGGCCGACCCTGTCCCTGCTCGCCAACCAGTCACAGGAAATCACGGTTCCCGCCAACGTCATCAACATTTCCGCCGCAGGTAGCTGGCAGGGCCTGGGCTATCTCACCGACCCCAAGAAGCCGCTGCTGTTCGGCACCCAGCCCCGGCTGGACAGCCTGGCCAAGATCGAAGTCGATGCCATCAAGCAGCTGGGCGCCAAGAAGATCACCTACATGGGGGCCGATGACGACACCACGAAGGGCAACATGGGGCCCTTCATGGCGGAGGCCAAGCGCGCCGGCATTGACGTGACGCTTATCACTTTTCCGTACAACACGGCAGACTTCAGCAGCTTCGTCAGCCGTGCCAAGGCCGACAAGCTCGAGGCCGTGTTCCTGCTGCACCCCCAGCAGTCCGGGCCCAACCTGATGCGGGCCATGGCCGAGATGGGCGCCATGCCCAAGGGCTTCGCAGGACGGGCGATTGCCCCGGACGCCGCCCTGAAGCTGGCCATCGGCAAACCCGTACCCTTCCCGTTCATCGCGGCGCAGGCAACCCCGGACATGGACTATCCGCCCAATGCGGCGGTGAAGGCCTTCGCGGACAAGCTGGCAGGAACGGGCGTGGATCTGGGCGTGACGAAGAATTTTGCCTTCTACACTTATGATTTCGTGCCCATGCTGGCGCAGGCCATGACCAAGGCCGGCACCGTCACCGACACAGCCAAGATCGCCGCGGCCTTCCAGACCATCGTCTACCAGGGCGCGGCAGGCAAGGTCTGCTTCGACAAGGAGATGCGCACCGCCATCTATGACGGCGCACAGACCATCGTTCGCAACGGCAAGGTGACGGCAAAGACGTTCCCGAGCACCTGCAAGTAACTGGCAGCAGAGGACTCTGCCAAGGTGGGTGAAGACCTAACGCTGTTCCTTCAGTACGCGTTCAACGGCATCGCCATGGGTGCGGTGTACGCGATGATCGCCGCCGGCATCACGCTGGTCTACGGGCTGTCGCGCATCATCCACTTCGCCGTCGGCGAGCTGGTGATGTTCGGGGCCTTCGTGGCGTTGATGGTCTGGGAAGGAACAGGCAGCTTCAGCCTCGCGATCGCCACCGCCATTCCGGTGCTGGCATTCATCGGCCTCATCACCGAGCGCGTGGTGTTCCGCTTCACCCTGCGCGAACCCCTGACCGGCTTCATCGTCTCGCTCGGATTGATCCTGGTTTTCCAGGGCACCGCAGTCGAGATCTGGACCGCCAACCCCAAGTATTCCCAGCCGCCCCTGCAAGGGGCCTGGGAGTTATTCGACATCACGGTGCGCAAGCAATCGGTGCTGAATCTGGCGATTGCCGCAGTCGTGCTGGCGGTCTGCTATTACGTGCTGAGGAAAACCACAGCGGGCAAGTCGGTGCGCGCGGTGTCCGACGATCCCGAAGCCTCGGCGCTGATGGGCATTCCGGTGAAGAAGGTCATCATGGCGACCTTCATCGTCGGATCGGCACTGGCCGGCATCGCCGGCTGCATTATCATGACCATCGGCTTCATCACCCCCTACATCGGCGCCGTCTATCTCTTGCGCGGCTTCGCCGTGGCGCTGATCGGCGGGCTGGGCAATATCCAGGGGGCTGCCCTCGCGGGGATCGGCCTGGGCATTGCAGAGAGCCTGGCGGCAGGCTACGTCGGCCCCGGTTGGACCGATGCCTATGTGTTCGGCACCGCAGTGCTGATCCTGCTCTGGCGCCCGACAGGGCTGGCCGGCGGCGCCGAAGGCGCTCGCATATGAGTTCAGGTTCCCGGTCGAGGCTGCGCCGCGCGGCGCCCTATGGCGGCGTGCTGCTGCTCGGCCTCATCGCCTTCCTGCTGCCGCAGGTCTCGCCCACCAGTTTCGTGCTCAGCCTCGCCACCACGGCGCTCATCTACGCCATTGCCGCCGCGGGTCTGGGTTTCCTGTGGGGGCAAAGCGGCCAGCTCTCGCTCGCGCACGCAGCAGTCTTCGGCATCGGCGCCTATACCGCCGCAGTCTGCGCCAAGCAGTTGGGGCTGAGCTTCGCCGCCTCGCTGCCGATCAGCGCCGGCGTCGGCCTCGTCGCCGGTGCATTAGTCGCGCTGCCGAGCCTGCGCACCAGCGGCCATTACTTCGTCATCCTCACCTTCGCGGTGAGCGAGGTGATTTCCGTGGTGGAAATGCGCTGGGAATCGCTGACCGGGGGCGTCAACGGCGTCACCACCCTGCCCGGCGCGCAGACGCTGTTCGGGCTGCGGCTGGCGGGCCGTGCCGACTACTACTCGATCGTCGTGATCTTTGCCGTCGTGGTGTTCCTCGTGCTGTGCCTCCTGATGCGCAGCCGCTGGGGCATCCTGCTTCGCAGCATGCGCGAGAATCCCGACCTGTCGACGTCGCTCGGCATCAACGTGCCGATCAACCGGGTCATCGTATTCGCGCTCTCGGGTGCCATCGCCGCGCTGGCGGGGCAACTGTATCTCTACCATGTGAAGTCCATCGCACCCGAGGCCTTCATGTCGAACTTGTCGATCGTCTTCCTGCTGGTGGTGCTGCTGGGCGGAAAGAGTTACCTGCTCGGTCCCGCGGCCGGGGCCATCATCTACGTGTTCCTGCCCGAATACATCGGCTTGTCCCCGGTGCGCAGCCAGATCGCCTTCGGCGTCATCCTCGTGGTGATGATCCTGACCGCACCGGACGGCGTGCTCAGCCTCATCGGACGACTGCGCGAGCGCCTGCGTGGGCCGCGCACGGAGGCGGGCGCATGAATCCGCTCCTGCGCACGCAGATGCTGACCAAGCACTTCGCCGGCATTCGCGCGGTGGGCCCGGTCGATTTCACCGCGACCTCCGGCGAGATCGTCGGCATCATCGGCCCCAATGGCTGCGGCAAGACGACGTTCTTCAATGTCGTCTCCGGTTTCATGAAGCCCACAGCGGGACAGGTGTTCTGGGAGGGCCAGGACATCGTCGGCGTCCCCGCCCACCGGCGGGCGCGCCTGGGCATGGTGCGCACCTTCCAAGAACGCATGGTGTTCCCCGGAACGCCGGTACGCGAGAACCTGCAAACGGCACTGATCCAGTACGGCGCCAGCGACATCGGCGACGAGGCCGTCACGGCTGCCCTTGACTACGTCGGCCTTCCGCACCAGGTCATCGACCAGATGGCCGGCCACCTGTCGTGGGGCGAGTGCCGCCTGCTCGGCATGGCGCTGGGACTGGTGCTCAAGCCGAAGATCCTGCTCCTCGACGAGCCCTTCGCCGGCCTCAACCGCGTCGGCGCGGAGCGCGTGACCTCGACGCTACGCCGCCTGCGTGGCGACGGCATCGGCGCGGTCATCGTGGAGCACGAGATGGACCTGCTGCTGCCCCTGTGCGACCGGGTGGTGGTGCTCGCCAACGGCGAGGTCCTCGCGGAGGGAACCAGCCAGGAAATCCTGCAGCGCGAAGACGTGCGCACGGTCTACTTCGGAGGCGATCCCGTTGCTCGAGATCAATGACCTGCATGTCCGCTTCGGCCACGTGCATGCGCTGCGCGGCGCG
>CANJRC010000005.1 GCA_947476535.1 Betaproteobacteria bacterium | reverse complement strand
TTTCTTTACCGGCAACAAGGGCAACATCGGGCACCTCATGGGCCGGCCCAATTTCGAGCTGCTTCGGCATGACGTCACGTTCCCCTTGTATGTGGAAATCGACGAGATCTACAACCTCGCCTGCCCGGCCTCCCCGGTGCATTACCAGCGCGACCCGGTGCAAACCACCAAGACCAGCGTGCACGGCGCCATCAACATGCTGGGACTGGCCAAGCGCACGCGCGCCAAGATTCTCCAGGCGTCCACGTCGGAGGTGTATGGAGACCCGGATGTCCACCCGCAGACCGAGGATTACTGGGGCAACGTCAATCCGATCGGCGTGCGCAGCTGCTACGACGAGGGCAAGCGTTGCGCCGAGACGTTGTTTTTCGACTACTGGCGCCAACACCGCCTGCGCATCAAGGTGGTGCGGATTTTCAATACCTACGGCCCGAAAATGTACCCGGACGACGGCCGTGTGGTGAGCAATTTCATCTGGCAGGCGCTGCGCGGCGAAGACATCACCATCTTCGGCGATGGCATGCAGACACGCAGCTTTTGCTATGTCGACGACCTGATTCGCGGCATGATTGCCATGATGAACTCGGGCGACGACCTGACTGGGCCGGTCAACCTCGGCAATCCCGCGGAAATGACCATGCTGGTGCTGGCAGAGCTGGTGCTGAAACTGACCGGCTCGAAGAGCCGCCTGGTCTTCCGACCACTGCCCGAGGACGACCCGCGCCAGCGGCGCCCGGACATCGGGCTGGCGAAGGCGCGCCTGGGTTGGCAACCCTCGGTGCCGCTGGAAGAGGGATTGTCACGGACCATCAGTTATTTCAAGACCCTGCTGTGATCCTGGCGCGGTCCGGGGCCACTTTCCCCTTCCGGATTGGGTAGACTCGGTCAATGCAACCCGTCATCGGTCCTTGAGCATGCCGGCCTCCCTAGAAGGAAAGCTGGTCGTCGCCATTTCCTCGCGCGCACTTTTCAATTTTGAAAAGGAAAACGAGGTGTTCGAGCGCGAGGGAGAGCAGCCGTACATCGGCGTCCAGCTCTCCAGCCTGGACCTCCCCGCAGCCGAGGGCGTGGCGTTTCCGCTGGTCAAGAAGCTGCTCGCGTTCAACTCGGGCAACACGCACCGGGTGGAGGTGGTGATCCTGTCGAAGAACGATCCGGTCAGTGGCCTGCGCGTGTTTCGATCCGCCCAGCGCGCTGGCTTGCCGGTAGAGCGCGGGGTGTTTACGCGAGGGCGCTCGCCCTATCGCTATTTGAATGCACTGCATGCCAACCTGTTCCTGTCGACCAACGAGACGGATGTGCTGAGGGCGATCTCCGCGGGATATCCGGCCGCCATCGTCTATCCCCAATCGCGCAGCGTGGCCGAGCAGCACCCGGACGAAATTCGCATCGCATTCGATGGCGACGGTGTCTTGTTCAGCGACGAGGCGGAGCGGGTCTACCAGCACGAGGGGCTGGACGCTTTCCAGGAGCACGAGAGCTTGCATAAAAACAGGCCGCTGCCGCCGGGGCTGTTCAAGCCGCTGCTCGAAGCGCTGCAGGGTTTGCGCTCGGTGGGCAGCGAGGCGCCGATGCGGGTGCGCACCGCGCTGGTGACGGCCCGTAGCGCGCCGGCGCATGAGCGGGCCATTCGCACGCTCATGGACTGGAATATCGGGGTCGACGAGGCGATGTTCCTGGGCGGGCTCGACAAGAGCGCGTTCCTGCGCGAGTTCGAGCCGGATTTCTACTTCGATGACCAGCGCAGCCACATCGATTCGGCGCGCGAGCATGTGGCCTCGGGCCATGTTCCGTTCGGCATTACCAATGAGGAGAAAAAGTGAAGGCGCTGAAAATCATTGCAGCGACCATCGGGATCCTGATCGTGGTGGTGGTGGCCGGCGTTGCGATCATCGCCGCCAATTTCGACCCGGACAAGTACAAGCCCGAGATTGCAGCGCTGGTGAAGGAGAAAACCGGGCGCACGCTCACCATCGATGGGCCGCTCGGACTGAGTGTTTTTCCAAAGCTCGGCGTGTCTGCGGGCAAGGTCCAACTATCAGAGGTGGGCAGCACCAAGACCTTTGCCAGCCTCACCGAGGCGCGTGTCTCGCTGGCACTTTTGCCCCTGTTGTCGCGCCAGGTTGTTGTGGATCGAATTGTGTTGACGGGATTGAATGCCGAGATCGTGCGCGGCAAGGACGGGCGCATGAATGTCGATGACCTCGCCGGCGATGGTGGTGAAGACAAGGCCAGGCCAGCGGCGAAGGACGCCGCTGCCGACAAAGGGGGCGCCGCGGGGGTGAAGCTGGAAGTCGACGGCGTGGACATCCGCGCCGACAGCCTGGGCTGGCGCGACGAGGCGGACGGGACGCAACTGAAGATCCTGGGCATGCAGTTGAAGACGGGGCGCATAGCCGATGGTGCGCAGGGCAAGCTCGAATTTGTCGCGCGCATTGAAGGGGTCAAGCCCAAGCTGGCATTGGCCGTGACCGTGTCCACGGCCTACCGCCTGGACCTTGCGGCGAAAGCGGTGGCGCTCACCGGTCTGTCCGCCAAGGTGGAGGGCGATGCGCCGGGAGCGGCGGGCCTGCTTGCTACTGTGAAAGGCGACATCGAATCCGATCCGGGCAAGGGCCTGATGCGCGTCGCCGGTCTTGACCTGGCAGTGCGCACCAAGGATGGTATCGACGCCAGCCTGGGTTTTACAAAATTATCAATTTCGAATGAAGGTGCCGAGAGCTCGGGCGCCAAGGGGCTAATTAAGATCACGCGCCCGGGCCTTTCCGTGGATGCCAAGCTGGCCCTCGCCGCCGGTCGTAGCGAGTCCAGGGCGGGCGCGCATGTCTTGAGCTTGGCTCGCTTCGATGTCGATTTCTCCGGCAAGCAGGGCGAGCTTTCCTTGCAGGGCAAGCTTGCAACGCCCGTGACAGTCAACCTCGATGCGAAGACCGCGCAACTGGCCAAGCTGACCGGGGAGCTGTCGGCATCGGGCCCATCCATCCCCAACAAGTCGCTGCACGTGACGCTCGACGGCCAGTTCGCCACGGACTGGGGCAAGCAGACGGCTTCGGCGATCTTGCACGCCAAGCTGGATGAAAGTACGCTGCAATCGAAGCTGAGCGTGGCGGGATTCTCCTCTCCCGCCATCAATTTCGATGTCGCGGTGGATCGCCTGAATGTCGACCGATACATGTCGCCGAAACCTGGGGGCACGGCGGCACCGGCGTCCGGCTCCGGCGCGACCAAATCCGCCGATGCGCCGATCGATCTTTCTGCGCTCAAGGGACTTAACCTCAATGGGCAGGTGCGAATCGGCCAGCTCGAGGCGTCCAAGCTCAAGGTGGAGAAGCTCCAGGCCGGTGTGCGCGCCAATGGCGGGCGGCTCGAGGTCAATTCCCTGTCTGCCAGCCTCTACGGCGGAACATTGGCGGGCACCGCTTCAGTCACCGCCGCCGCGGCTGCCGGGCCAAACCAGTTCGCCTCCAAGCAGCAGCTGACGGGAGTCAACATCGGGCCTTTGCTGCGTGACCTGGCCGACAAGGACATGCTGGAAGGCAAGGGCAATGTGGCACTTGACGTTCAGGCGACCGGCGCTACCGTCGGTGCGATCAAACGGGCGCTGGCCGGCACCGCCAGCTTCAATCTCAAGGACGGTGCGATCAAGGGCATTAACCTGGCCGAGTCGTTCCGCAAGGCGAAGGCGCTGCTTGGCGCGAAGACGCAGGAACAGGGCGCCTCGAAGTCCGACAAGACGGATTTTGCGGAGCTGTCGGGAAGTTTTGTCATTCGCGCGGGCGTCGCCCACAACGAGGATCTGTCGGCAAAGTCGCCCTTCATCCGACTGGGCGGGGCGGGAGATATCGATGTCGGCGCCAGCCAGATGGATTATCTGGCCAAGGCATCGATCGTGAACACGGCGGGCGGTCAGGGGGCGAAGGAACTGGGTGATCTCAAGGGGCTGACCATTCCGGTGCGGCTCACCGGTCCCTTCGATGCGTTGAAATACAAGATCGATTTTGGTGCGGCCGCGACGGAGGCCGTCAAGCAGCAAGTGCAGGAGAAGGTGAAGGATCAGGTGCAGGATCGGCTGAAGGGGCTCTTCAAGCGGTGAGGCGCCCGGCAAGCCCTCGCGCAGCCCCGCGATCGAGACGGCGGGCTGGCGCCGTGGAATTGGATGCCATGAACGGCGATTTCGCCGCGCGCCTGATCGCCTGGCAGCGCCTCCATGGCCGCCATGGACTGCCATGGCAAGGCACCAAGGATGCATACCGCATCTGGCTGTCGGAGATCATGCTGCAGCAGACGCAGGTGGGCACGGTCATTCCCTACTATCTTGCCTTCCTCGAACGTTTTCCTGACGTGGTCAGCCTTGCGGCGAGCGACATCGATTCGGTGTTGCGCCTGTGGAGCGGGCTGGGCTACTACTCGCGAGCGCGCAACCTGCATGGCGCGGCCTGCGAGGTCATGGCGCGGCATGACGGGATTTTTCCTCGCGATCGCGAAACATTGGAGTCCCTGCCCGGAGTGGGGCGATCAACGGCTGCAGCCATTGCGGCGTTCGCGTTTGGCGCCCGGGAGGCAATTCTGGATGGCAACGTCAAGCGCGTGCTGGCGCGTCATTTCGCTGTTGCCGGCTTCCCGGGAGAGGCCAAGGTAGCGCACCAATTGTGGGACATCGCCGAGGCAGTGCTGCCACGCCAAGGCATTGCACCCTACACCCAGGCGCTGATGGACCTGGGCGCAACCGTCTGCACGCGAACGCCAGCCTGCGAGCGCTGCCCGGTGCATGACACCTGCCAGGCACGCGCGCAGGATAACGTTGCGGCCTACCCGGGGACGCGTCAGCGCAAGGCAGTACCGGTTCGTACGACGCGCATGCTGCTGCTTTTTAACCAAGGCAGGCTGCTCCTTGAAAAGCGTCCGCCGGTGGGAATATGGGGGGGGCTCTGGTCGTTCCCGGAGGTATCTATGGACGAAGACGTCGTGTCGGTGTGCGAGGCACGGTTCGGGTTGGTCGTCGATGCCATCAGGCCATTGCCCGCGCTGAAGCATTCCTTTACCCATTTCACGCTGAACATCCATCCAGTCCAGTGCCGGGTGCGAACGGACTGTCGCGTTGCCGACAGCGCAGCGACGCAGTGGATGGACCCGGACTATGCAGCAATGGAAGCAGTGCCTGTCCCGGTGAAAAAACTGCTGGTCCGATTGAAGGCTGAGCCCGGGCAGGCGACCGATCATCTGTAGAAGGCGGAACGCGCCGGTCCGACGCGTTCCGCGTCAAGCGTTTTTCAACAGCCCGTTTTGCTCTAGAAACTTGTACAGCAGCGTCAGCCTTTCCAGGCTGTCAGTGAGTTCGAGCAGCTTCTGTTTTGCAGGCAACGGGATGGGCAGGATTTCCGACAGTCGGTATCCCACCCAATCGGCGTCGTCCATGCGATGCGGGGCGTGGAAGACGTCGTCTCCCCGCTCGCTCACCACCCTCTTTAGCAACTGAACGCAACCGTGCTGCGGCGCCGGCACCGGGATGGGATCTTCGGGCGCGATCAACTCGACCTGGGCGTGCAGCAGTCCTTGCGAACTGGCTTCGCTGGAGAGGATGCGAAATCGTTGTCCCCCGCGCGTCTGGAGGTTCAGCATGCCAAGCTGCTGCATGTCCCAGTCGATGATGTGCGCAAGGCAGCCGATCGGTTCGGGGGTTGCCGGGCTTCCGACTTCGCGGCCTTCGCGTATCAGGCAAACGCCGAACGGCGTTGAGTGGCGCATGCAGTCGCGCGTCATGTCCATGTAGCGCGCCTCAAAGACGCGCAGCGGCAGGCGACCGTCCGGAAACAGGACGGCATTCAATGGAAACAGGGGAATCCGGGTGTCGGTGCTCATTTGTTTAGCTTTCTTGCGAACGTGTCGAATCCCTGCCCCAAGGGGCCATTAGCCGATGGCTCACGCCAAGCTGATCGAGAATGCGTGCGACGATGAAGTCGACAACGTCCTGGACGCTCTCGGGGTGATGGTAGAAGCCCGGGTTCGCCGGAAGGATGATCGCGCCCGCCCTGACTAGGCGCAGCATGTTTTCAAGGTGGATTTGCGACAGCGGGGTTTCCCGTGGCACCAGGATGAGTCGGCGGCTCTCCTTCAACATCACGTCGGCGGCGCGCTCGATGAGGTTGTCTGCCAGGCCTGCGGCGATCGAAGCCAGCGTCCCCATGGTGCATGGGCAGATGACCATGGCGTCGGCAGGGTTCGAGCCGGAGGCGACTGGGGCATACCAGTCGTCCTTGCCGAAAACCCGAAGCTGGCCGTCGCGTGCCGCGTGACGTTGGGTAAAGAATTTCTGTGCTTCGGCAGGCCGGGACGGCAGGACGAGATCGAGTTCCTGTTTGGCGACAATGTGTGCAGCCTGGGAATACAACAAATTGACCTGGACGCCGGCTGCAAGCAGGCATTCGAGCAGTCGCACCCCATAACCCATGCCGGAGGCTCCCGTGAAGGCGAGCGTGACCGAGCGCGGCGTGGTGCCGTTCATGCCGCTGGAAGCTGGCGATGGCGGACGAGGACCGGCCCATGGCCCGCGGCCGCGGAAAAGCGCGCGGCCAGCTGATCCGCGAGATAGACGGAACGATGCTGGCCGCCGGTGCAACCGACGGCGACGGTTAGGTAGGCGCGATTGTCGTTGCGGAAGGCAGGCAGCCAGTTCTCGACGAAGTTGCCGATGTCGGCCAACATGCGCGCCACCGAGGGTTCCTTCTCGAGGAACGCCACGACGTTGGCATCGCGGCCGGTCAGCGGACGCAGACGAGGGTCGTAAAAGGGGTTGGGCAGGCAGCGCACGTCGAAAACGTAGTCCGCATCCAGGGGCACGCCGTGCTTGTAGCCGAAAGATTCGAACAGCACGGAGGTTTTTCCTCCATGTGCCTGCAACAGCTCCTTGATCCAGCTGCGTAGCGCATTCGGGTGCAGGTCGCTGGTGTCGATGCGGTGTCCCACCTCGGCGATCGGGGCCATCAGGGCGCGTTCAGCCGTGACGCACTCCTCCAGCGTTAGGTTCGCGGCGGCCAGCGGGTGTCGCCGCCGCGACTCGGCGTAGCGGCGCATCAGGGTATCGTTCTTGGAGTCGAGAAACAGCAGCCGGGCATCGATACCGTTTGCCTTCAGGCCATCCAGGTAGGCGGGCAGGGATGCAACGCCTTGCCCACCGCGGGCATCGATGCTCACTGCCAGCAATTGCTGGTCGGCGGCACGCAACAGCTGGACTGTTTCGGCCAGCAGCTTGACCGGCAGGTTGTCCACGCAGTAATACCCGTTATCTTCCAGCACATTGAGCGCTACGCTCTTGCCGGAGCCGGACAGCCCGCTGATGATGACTACTTGCATGTCATCGGAACGCGATCGTCCCGCTGCGCGAGGGCGATGTTGCGTCGATGGCGTCCTGCCCCGGGGTTGACTCGGATCAAGCGCATGTCAACTCGAAAGTTTCTGCATTTCAGCCTGTTGTCGCGCGACGAATTCTTCCGTGGAATGGATGCCGCGCAGCTGCAGGATGTGATTTCGCACCGCCGCCTCAAGCAGGACAGCGAGATTGCGTCCCGCGGCTACGGGGATCACCACCTTGCGTATGGTCATGCCCAGGATGTCTTCCGACAACTCGTGCAGGGGCAGGCGTTCGGTGGGCGCAACGCCACCGGCCTGCGTCGGTTTTTCTAGGTGTACGATGAGCCGCAGATTCATCTTCGGCCGCACGGCGGTTTCGCCGAAGATGGTGCGGATGTTGAGCACGCCCAACCCGCGCACTTCCAGAAAATCCTTGAGCATGGACGGGCTGCGGCATTCGAGGGTGGTCATGGCGATCCGCGCGATGTCGACGGCGTCATCGGCCACCAGGCCATGGCCGCGGCTGATCAATTCCAGCCCCAGTTCGCTCTTGCCCACGCCGGAATCCCCGGTGATCAGCACGCCAATGCCGAGGACGTCCATGCAGACGCCGTGCAGCGTCGTTGTGTCCGCAAGGGCCTTGCTGAGATAGCGCCGCATGTTGTTGATGACCGCGGCGCTGGTCTGATCGGTGCCGAAAACGGCGACCTCGGCGTGTTCCGCCGCAGCAAGTAGTCGCCAGTCGGGCCGGACCCCGTCGGTATGAATCACGGCCGCTGGTTTTGCCGCGAACAGGGTGTCCAGCATCTGTCGCAACGCGGCGTCGTCGAAAGAGGACAGGTGCCGTGCTTCCAGCGTACCGAGGACCTGCAATCGATTGGGATGAATGAGGTTCAGGTGCCCCACCAGGGCGGGTGCATCCGCCACGTCACGGCGCACCAGCGATGCACCGCCGCGCTGCCCGCCGATCCAGACGAGGCCTAATTTGTCGCGATTGTCTTCATACAGCCGCGCGACGCTGATCTGCAGCATGAGGGATCCAAGCGGTAATGTGCTGGTGTAGCGAGGCCAGGTCGGCGTCGCTGGCAAGTTGCTCTCGCAGTTCGCGATCGCTGAACATCTGGGCAAGCTCCGACAGGACCTGCAAATGCTGCTCGGTCGCCTGCTCGGGAACCAGTAGCACGAATACCAGGCTGACTGGCTTGCCGTCCGGCGCATCGAACGCGACGGCATGGGACAACCTGATGAAGGCCCCGACCGCTTCCTTTAGCCCCTTGATGCGTCCATGCGGAATGGCCACTCCCTGACCCAGCCCGGTGGAACCCAGGCGTTCGCGTGCGAACAGGCTGTCGAATACAGTGCTGCGCGCCACGCCCTGGTTATTTTCGAAAAGCAGTCCGGCCTGTTCGAACAGGCGCTTCTTGCTCGTCACATCGAGATCGAGCACGATGTTCGAGGGGGGGAGCAGTTTCGCGATGCGGTTCATTGAGGGGGATTCTTGCGCGGGGGGGCTGCGAGTGCCGCATTTTACCCCAGAGCGCCGCCCGTATCCCGGGGCTCGGGACCGATTCCCCTGGGTAAGGTACCCACCTATTCTTCCTGCACCTGGTGCTTGAGCGCGTCGTGCGGGCGCGCCTGCAGCGACTCCTTGTGTTTGAGGATACGCCGGTCCAGCTTGTCCACCACGCTGTCTATCGCGGCATACAGGTCCATGTCGACGCTTTCGACGTGAATGTCCTTGCCGCTGACATGAACCGTGATTTCCGCTTTCTGTTGGTGCTTCTCCACCGACAGAATGACGTTCACGTCGATAACCTTCTCGAAATGTTTCTTGATGCGAGTGAGCTTTCCATCGAGGAAGTTACGGATAGAAGTGGTTACGGTGACATGATGACCACTGACATGTAGGTTCATCCTATATCTCCTGTCGAAAATGGGTGAGGTTGCCACCATCCTGGCGATTTCGCGTTCCGGAGAGGATCAGGCGCCAGGATTGCCTGCTCCTCGGCACGACTATAAGCTCTTGCGCAGATTGACGGGGGAAATGTGCAGTGTCTCCCGGTACTTGGCGATTGTGCGTCTCGCCACAACAATACCCTGTTGCCCGAGAACCTGCGCGATTTTGCTGTCTGACAAGGGCTTTTTCGAATCCTCGGCTGCCACGAGCTGCTTGATCAGCGCTCGAATCGCGGTGGCGGAGCAGGCGCCGCCGGTCTCGGTGGCCACATGGCTGCCGAAGAAATACTTGAGTTCGAATATCCCTCTGGGCGTGAGCATGAATTTCTGCGTGGTGACGCGAGAAATGGTCGATTCGTGCAGGCCTAGCGTGCTGGCAATTTCCCGAAGCACCAGCGGACGCATGGCCACCTCGCCGTGCTCGAAAAAATGCCGTTGCCTGTCGACGATGGCCTGGGAGACGCGCAAGATGGTGTCGAATCGTTGCTGAATGTTCTTGACCAGCCACCGGGCCTCCTGCAATTGCTGGGACAATTGCCCCCCGGATGCGCCGCGCTGGTTTTGTAGGATATCAGCATAGAGGCGGTTGACGCGCAGCTTCGGGATGGCTTCTGAATTCAGGCTGGCAGTCCAGACGTTCTTGATCTTGCGGACCGTGACATCGGGGATGATGTAGCGTGCTTCCAGATGAGTGAAGGATGCGCCCGGCCAGGGATTTAGCGATTGAATCAGCCGCTGCGCAATGCGCAATGCATCGTCGTCGCACCCGACCAGGCGCTTAAGACGGGAAAAATCGCGCGTTGCAAGTAGCGGGAGATGCTGGTGCACGATGGCTAGCGCAGTCCCTCTGCCTTGCGTGCGGTCAGGCAGTGCCACCAACTGCAATTCCAGGCACTCGGCCGGGTGTCGTGCCCCAACGCCGGTGGGATCAAGGTGCTGAAGGTGCTTGAGAGCGATGTCCAGTTCTTCCTGCTCGACGGCCAGTTCCTCGGGCAGCATCGCGCACAGTTCTTCCAGTGGCTGGGTGAGGTATCCATTTTCGTCCAGGGACTCGATCAGGAAATTCACCAGCTGGCAATCGCGCGCGGCCAGCATGAGCAGAGAGCTTTGGGCAAGCAGATGCTCCCTGAGCGTGGGTGACGTGGCCGCTGCTTGTGGATATTCGCTGTCTTCCCCCTCGTCGCGGGTGCGTGCATTTCCACCGGCCTCACTGAACCATTCCTCCTCGCGCGCGCTTGATTCGTCTGCCGTAGCATCCTGAGGCTGTTCCTCGGACGATGGTGTGCGCTCCTGTTCGGCCGTGCCGGAAGCGCTGTCCGTCCCCGGCGGTGTTGTTGGCCGGTCGGTGAAGCTGTCCTCACGTTCAAGCAGCGGGTTTTCAAGGAGGAATTTTTCGAGCTCCTGATTGAGCTCCGTGGTGGACAGTTGCAGGAGGCGTATCGATTGCTGCAACTGCGGCGTCAGCGTCAGGTGCTGGGACAGCTTGAGTTGCAGTGATTGCTTCATGTGGGCTCTGTTCGGGCGACGCTAGAGACGGAAGTGCTCGCCGAGATAGACGCGCCTGACGTTCTCGTTGTGGACAATCTCATCCGGCTTGCCGGATGAGAGTACTGCCCCTTCGTTGATGATGTATGCCCTGTCGCAGATGCCCAGCGTTTCTCTGACATTGTGATCGGTGATGAGCACGCCGATCGACCGCGCTTTCAGGAGTCCGATGATGTTCTGGATGTCCAGGACGGCGATCGGGTCGACCCCGGCGAACGGTTCGTCAAGCAGGATGAACCCCGGTTGCGCCGCCAGCGAGCGCGCAATCTCCACCCGACGCCGCTCGCCGCCCGACAAGGCCATTGCCGGGGATTTGCGCAAGTGCTCGACCCCAAGCTCCTCGAGCAGTCGCTCCAGTTGCGATGCGATTTCTCCCTCCTGCAAATTCTGGAGTTCGAGGATTGCGCGAATATTGTCTTCCACGGAAAGTTTCCTGAAGACCGATGCTTCCTGTGGCAGGTAGGACAAGCCGAGCCGGGCACGCTTGTGCATGGGCATGTGGGTGATGTCGACGCCTTTCAGGTCGATCCGGCCACCATCCACGGCGATCAGCCCGACCATCATGTAAAAGCACGTGGTCTTTCCGGCGCCATTGGGCCCCAGCAACCCAACGACCTCGCCACTCGCGACGCTGATGGAAACGTCCTTGACGACTTCTCGGGACTTGAATCGCTTCTTCAGCTTTGATGCCGTCAGTTCAGTCATGCGTTGAGCCGAGCTTCGGTGGTGATCAATTGGTGGAAGCCGGCTTGGCCCCGCTGGGGGAAGGTGCAAGGCTGTCGCTCGAACTGCGAGGCTGGATGACGGCCCTGACCCGGTCCTGCGGCCCGCCTTTTGCGGTCTCACGTGCAGTGCCGCCCGGTTTCGAATTGACCGTGAAGCGCTCGGTCCTCGCGTCATAGGAAATGTATGCGCCGCGAACATCATCCCCGCCGTCGCGGCGCATGCGGGCATTCTCGAAAAACTCGACTTTGTCTGCGCGTGCATCGTATTCAATCCGTTCGGCCTCGGCATCGACGAACTCGCTGGAGCCGTCGCGCCTTTGCCGAAACGAAGCGGGGCTCCCGGTCGCCGTGCCAAACTGGAAACCATCGCGGTCCTGGCGGACCGTAATTCGTTCTGCCCGAATGGTCAGCGTGCCCTGGGTCAATACCACTCGACCATCGAAGATCGCTGTCTTGCGGGCATCGTCCGCGTTCATGCGGTCGGACTCAATGTTGACGGGTTTGTCTCGGTCTACCTTCTCCGCTCGCGCGGCCTGGGTGGAAATCATTGCCAGGGCAATCACTGCCCAGGAGCAGCCAATCAGTACCCGTTCAATTGCGTTTGATGGCATTGAAATGTCCTTTGACTTGCGAGTGCAGCTGAATTTGCCGCGTGGCTCGATTGAGTTCCATGCCTACGCCCGTAAATACCGTACTGCCCTCCTGAATCGTGATCCGTTCGTCCGTCCGGACCAGGTCCTTGTCTGCCAACAAGTGCAGGAATTCCGTTCGTGCCAGCATGGGCGGCTGCTCAGCAATGGCGCTGCGACTCAGCAGTACGTTACCCCTGAATCGGGCCTCTCCGGCATCGGGCGTGATCACCGCGGTATTGGCAGTGACGCTCATGGTTACGCCATCCGTGCCGCGCTTTTGGAACATCGGTTGGACCAGTTCCGTCGTGTCGGTATCCGGGTAATGCGCCATCCGGCGCGCGGTCATCGAGTACAGCGGGGTGCCGGCGGGACTCATTCGCACCAGCTTGAAATTGTCGACAATGGCATCTGCGTCATGTCGGTTGGAGGCGGTCCTGGTTGGCTCGGTCTGCTCCACCGCTATCCTGAGCCAGAGGGTCAGGCCTGCCAGAAGCAGCACGAGCAGTATCGGGAGCATATTATGGACGCGAAAATTCATGCGAGATAAGGGGCGAGGGCAGCATCTAGCGTTCCCTGCGCACTCATGATGAATTCGCAGATTTCCCGGACCGCGCCGTGGCCACCGTTGGCTTGGGTGACCAAGTGCGCCCGGCTCTTCACGATCGTCACGGCATTCGGGACCGATGCGGCAAACCCGCACCGGGTGAGGACCGGCAAGTCCACCACATCATCGCCGGCATAGCCGGCTTCCCCGGCCGCGCATCGGCAATGGGCGAGCAGTTCGAAAAAACCTTCAAGTTTGTTGGTGACGCCCTGGCGCACGTTTGCGATCCCGAGCTCCTGTGCGCGCCGTTCCACGATGGCGGATTTGCGCGCCGTCAGAATCGCCGTCTCTACCCCCGACTCCCGCAGCATTTTCAGGCCATGCCCATCCAGGATGTTGAACGCCTTCAATTCTTCGCCTTGGGCACTGAAGTAGAGTCGGCCATCGGTGAGAATACCGTCGACATCGAAGATCATCAGCCGAATCACCTTTGCCCGCTCCAGGGTGGTGTCGTTCATATGACTTTGGCGCGGAAAAGGTCGTGCATGTTGAGCGCGCCGACAAGCCGACGGTCTTTTCCCGCCACAAGGATCTGATTGACCTTGTGGTGCTCCATGATTTCCACGGCTTCAACGGCCAGGTCGTCGGCGTCGATCGTTCGCGGATTGCGCGTCATGACGTCGACCACGGGTCGTGTCCGGATGTCACCCAGTTGGTCAAGGGAGCGGCGCAGGTCGCCATCGGTGAATATTCCAACAATGCAATGGCCTTCGTCCAGCACGGCCGTCATGCCCATGCGCTTGTTGGTCATTTCCAGGACGGCGTCGCGCAAGCTCGCGCCAGTCGAGACAGCAGGCACGGCTTCGCCAGTTCGCATGACATCACTGACGCGGGTGAGCAGCCTGCGACCGAGGCTTCCGCCCGGATGCGAGCGCGCAAAGTCATCGGCATTGAACCCGCGGGCGTCAAGGAGGGCGACGGACAAGGCGTCGCCCAGGGCGAGGGCGGCTGTGGTGCTGGCGGTTGGCGCAAGTCCGAGCGGACATGCCTCCTGATCAACATGGGCATCCAGGTGGACGTCGCATTCGCGGGCGAGGGTCGAATCTCCGTTTCCGGTGATTGCAATCAGTTTTGCGCCCTGGCGCCTGATCGCAGGCACGATCGTCAGCAACTCTGCGCTTTCTCCGGAATTGGACAGCGCGAGCATGACGTCATCACGCGTTATCATTCCGATGTCGCCATGACTCGCCTCGGCGGGGTGGACAAAAAATGCGGGTGTCCCGGTGCTGGCCATAGTTGAAGCGATTTTTCTCGCGATATGGCCAGATTTCCCGATGCCCGACACGACCACGCGACCGCCGCAGTTGAGAATTAGTTCAACGGCCGTGAGAAAATCGTTGCCGAGGCGGGGAATGAGCGCGGCCACCGCATCCGATTCAATACGCAGTACCTGCCTAGCTAGTGTTAGCGAGGAGGGATTGGCGGCAATTTTCATGCCTGCAGTATATCAGAGGGGTATGGCGGGATTCCGAATTGTCCACGTGATTCAATGAGTTCCGATCCAAAAACAGGGGTCTGCGCATGGTGATGGGAGTCCTTGAACTGGTGTTGGTCCTGTTGGCCAGTGCCGTCGCTGCGGTCGCGCTCTTTCGGGTCTTGTCTCTGCCTCCGGTGCTGGCTTATCTGGCCGTTGGCATTTTGATCGGGCCGCATACCCTGGGCTGGATTTCGGATTCACCGGACGCGGGCAGGTTGGCGGAGTTCGGGGTGGTTTTCCTGATGTTCTCGATCGGACTCGAGTTCAGCCTTCCGCAATTGTTTCGCATGCGCCGAGTCGTGTTTGGCTTGGGTTTGGCGCAGGTCGCGTTCACGCTTTTCCTGGTGACCGTCGCGTCCATGCTGGCAGGATTCGGTTGGAGGCCGGGCTTTGCAATGGGCGGTGCTTTGGCGATGTCGTCAACGGCCATAGTGGTTCGAATTTTTATGGAACGCATGCAACTGGAAACGCCGCATGGGCGAGAAGCGGTTGGTGTGCTTCTCTTCCAGGATCTCGCGGTTGTCCCCTTGCTGATCGTCATACCTGCCATCGCCGGGGACCCGGGGGAACTGCCGGCGCGACTGGGTATCGCTTTGTCAAAAGCGGCAACGGTTCTCTTCATCCTGCTGTTCCTTGGCCAGCGATTCATGCGCGGGTGGTTCCACATCGTGGCAAAACGCCGTTCGCGTGAACTGTTTGTGCTCAATGTTCTTTTCATTACTCTGGGATTGGCCTGGCTCACCGAGCTTGCCGGCCTGTCCATGGCGCTTGGTGCCTTTCTGGCCGGAATGCTGATTGCCGAGACCGAATACAAGCATCAGGTCGAGGAGGACATCAAGCCGTTCAGGGACATCCTCCTCGGACTATTCTTCATCACCATGGGCATGAAACTGGATGTGCGTGTCGTGGGCGAGCATGTCGTTCTGGTGATCGCCCTTACAGTCTTTCCCGTCCTTTTCAAGTTTGCGCTGGTAGCCGGGCTGTCCCGCGCCTTTGGCAGTGCATCCGGTACTGCATTGCGAACCGGACTGACGCTGGCGCAGGCGGGTGAATTCGGCCTGGTGATTCTCGTTCTGGCACAGCAAAGTTCGCTGATACCGGACGATTTCGTACAGATCATCATCGCCGCGATGCTGCTGTCGATGCTCGCGACGCCGTTTATTCTCCAGGCAAGTGACAAGATCGTGATGCGCCTGTCAAAAAACGAATGGATGCTCCAATCGCTTGCGTTGCATCGGGTGGTGGTACAGAGCATTGCGATTGAGAGGCATGTCATCATCTGCGGGTACGGACGCACCGGCCAGCGACTTGCGCACCTCCTGGAGCAGGAGGGCATCGGATTTGTCGCGCTTGATCCGGATCCGGAGCGCGTGACCGAAGCGGCATCGGCCGGCGAGCGCGTGGTGTTTGGCGATGCGACGCACGCCGATACATTGGTAGCCGCAGGTGTCATGCGCGCAAGCGCGATGGTCGTCACTTTTGCCGATACGGCCGCGGCGATGCGCGTGTTACATCATGCCCACGCCATCAACGCAGCCCTTCCCGTCATCGTGCGCACGAGCGACGATGCGGACATGGAAAAGTTGCTGGAGGCTGGCGCCGCCGAGGTCGTTCCGGAAACCTTTGAGTCCAGTCTTATGCTGGCGTCGCATGCGCTGGTCGTGCTGGGCGTACCGCTGCGTCGCGTGATTCGGCGAATCCGGGAGGTACGCGATGACAGATACTCGTTGCTGCGTGGCTTTTTCCACGGCGCGAGTGATGATGCGGACTCTGTCGAGGAGGCGTCCGGTCCTCGACTGCATTCCGTGGTATTGGTTCAGGGCAGCTTTGCCATCGGGAAAATACTGGCCGAATTGCGGCTTGCGGATGACATGGTGAGCGTGACCGCCTTGAGGCGCCGGGAGGTGCGCATGATCCAGCCGCCGGCGGATACGATCTTCGAAGAGGGCGACGTTGTGGTTCTGCTGGGAAATCCAGATGCACTGGCGATTGCGGAATTGAAGTTGCTGACCGGCTAGCGACGGGTGGGCATCAATGAGCGGGGGAGCGGCCGCACGTTGATGCTCCTATTGCCGCCATCATATCGTCCAAGGCCTTTGGATTGAGTGCTCGAGCACCTGCAAGCACGGAACGTGTTTCAACGCATCGCAGCGGAAATGCCCGATCCAACGCAACGACGAGCGCGACGGCGTCAGCTGGCCTGTCCGACTGGGCGAGGACAATTGCACGCCGGAGTGCGACGGCATGGCTCGGCCAGAAGCGCATGAGCCGCTCGCTCATCTGCAGCATGGTGTCATCGGTGGGCTTTTCCGGGCTGCGCCTGGAAAATATCTGGGCCTCCACAATGGGCGCGAAGAGTCCGCGTGCAAGCGCATTCATCGTTTGGGTATCTTGTTCAACCTGCGCTGGCGCAGCGAGTGTCAATGTTGTTCCGGTGATATGGGTTGATTCGAGAAGAACATGGTCACGCATCGCAAACACGAGTCCGACCGAGAGGGCGATGCATGTGACGGCCAGCGCGGCCCCACGAAGCCGGGACGCCGTCGCCTCGTGTGACGGGCTTGGACTGCCTACGCCCAGGGCCAGCGCGGAGAGCCCGAGAAAGTGCGCGCTCCACAGTGGAAACTCAACAAGCGAGTGGGCGAGTTCGATCCCCGCGATCGCAAAAACCCAGCCCAAGGCGGGATTCGGGTCGATCAGCCAGGTTCGGCCGACATTCCATGCCCAGGAAAATAATCCAAACCCAAGGATTGCAGTACCGATCAGTCCGACTTCAGATAGCAGATGCAGGGGCAGGTTGTGCGCCGAGGTCCACACCTCTCCGTAGAGCGTCATCTCGGGTGAAATCCCCGCTGAGAACACGGCTCCGGGGAATGATCCCCAACCTGAGCCGAGTAACGGGTGCTGCCAGAAAATATCCAGCGCAAGGCGCCATGCCTGCCATCGGGGCTCCCCTTGCAGGCCAACGCCATCGAGCGTGCGGGCCAGTGATCCTGCGGTGGGGATGAGGTTTCCTATCCAGTGCGCAAAAAAGGTGCATGCGAGCATCACAAACGCCATGCCAAGCCACGCGGCCAGCATCCGCTTGGATGTGGGGTTCGCTCTGCGCAATCCTGATGCCATGCCCAGCGCAGCGAAGCATGCGACGAAGAGCAAGGTGCTGCGTGCTCCGGAAAGTGCCCCTGCACCAGCGAGCATCACGGCAGCCATTGCTGCCGCTGGCGTGCTCACACTGCGTTTGACCCAAAGATATATCAGGGACGCTTCACCCAAAGCGATGTAATTGGCAAACAAATTGGACTGGGCGATGTTCCCGTAGGCACGCTCCGAAGCCTGCCCTGCGACAAACTCTTCCAGCCATACCGGCCTGCCGATGTATTGGACAAACGCCAGGAGGGCGGTAATGAGTGCGCCTGCGAAAAGCCAGCCTGCGAGCAGGCCAAGAACCTTTTCCTGGCCAAGTGCTCTGGACACTTGGCTGCCAAGCCAAATCATGGCGCCTGCAAACCCCATATAGGCCATGGCCAAGATTGGAATCGAAGCGTAGGCTCCGGGATGCGCGAGGTTTTGAATGGCGACAAACGCGGCGAGCGCAAACAACGCTAGTGAGAGTCCGGGCAGGGGAGCAAGGGGTGACATTCGTCGAGCATTGCTAATCAGAGCCAAACCTACTGCAGTAGTTCCCAAGGCAAATGCCAGCCACTCTGCCTGGAAGCTGGGCAGAGGCAGTGCGTGGTGCGGGAGCAGGAATGGCAGCACGCAAATCGACGCTGCGATTAGAGAAGGCAGTTCCATGTACCGTGGCAAGGCACCTTTGGATTCTGGTATTTGCGTGGCCATGTAATGTTGGATCGCAGCAAAGAAAAAGCCCGCCGAAGCGGGCTTTTTCAGCAACGGTGCGCTAACCCTACAGGTTCTTGCACAGCAGGTATTGATTGGTGCCCGTTTCCTGATAGCCCGTTGCTGCAGCGCCAAGATCCGGGTTGGGTGCGGTTTGGGACTGAGCCCTCACCTGCCCTGTGTCAGGGGCGCCGTCATCCATCTGGGAATCGACGGCGATGGCGATCTTGTCCGGCAAGTTGGATGTGCAGATGATCAGCGAGGCAAACCCTTGGGTTCCAGCGCCGGCGCCCGTCTCAACACCCATGATGCCGTTCACCGCATTGTTTGGCTGAATGCCGGCAGCAACACCGCTGGTCGGACCCGCAACGAAACCGGAAAGGCGCAGGTGCCACCAGAACAGGTTCGACTCCTGCGTTGTCACCGCGACGGCCGTCAACGAGGCGTTGTACTTGCCAGTGATCTGTCCGTTCCCCGTGATCGTTCCTGCTGCGGGCAGGCTTTGCGTGGTCCAACGCGTGGCGGCATTGCGATCGTCGCCGGGAATGGCTCTGTAGCGATCCTGGTAGGAATTCAACGCGGCCGTGATGCCGTTGAAATCATTGACGACATTCTTGATCTTGGCCTGCGTGATCATTTCCTGGCCCTTGAGAATTCCCCCAAGCAACAGCCCGATGATGACCAGAACAATGGCGATTTCGACCAGCGTAAATCCCTGCTGCGACTTCTTGCTGTGCAAAATGGCATGTCTAAGAATTTGATATTTCATGATTCCTCCACCATTTGTTGATGTGCAGTAGTGAAAACGTTGTTTTCGCGAGCCTGCAATCTATGAAGAGTTTCCGGGGAGCGTGTCTTTCTATTGTCGCTTTCGCGGACAGAAAAAACGCGCGCCGGATAACAACCCTTCCCGACCCTAGCAGCCCTACAGGTTCTTGCAGAGCAGGTATTGATTGGTGCCGGTCTCCTGATAACCCGTCGCTGCAGTACCAACATTTGGGTTGGGCCCCGTCTGGGACATGCCACGCACCTGGCCGGTGTCCGGCGCGCCATCATCCATTTGCGAGTCAACGGCGATGGCAATCTTGTCCGGCAGGTTGGAAGTGCAGATGATGAGGGACGCGAATCCAAGCGATCCAGAGCCATTGCCCGTGGTAACGCCCATGATGCCGTTCACCGCATTATTAGGCTGGATACCGGCAGCGGTGCCGGAAGTCGGGCCGGCAACAAACCCCGACAGCCGCAGATGCCACCAGAACAGGTTGGACTCCTGTCCAGCCGTAGCGAGCGTGGTCAAGGAGTTGTTGTAGGTGCCGCTGATCTGTCCGTTGCCGTTCAAGCTGCCCGCCGTGGGCAGGCTTTGAGTGGTCCAGCGCGTGGAGGCGTTACGATCGTCACCGGGAATGGCGCGATAGCGATCCTGATAGGAGTTCAATGCAGCCGTAATGCCATTGAAGTCATTGACAACATTCTTGATCTTGGCCTGGGTGATCATTTCCTGACCTTTCAGGATGCCGCCCAGCAGAAGCCCGATGATGACCAGCACAATGGCTATTTCAACCAGTGTAAAACCGCCCTGACGTTTTCCCAGACTCTTGCTTAGGTTCAGGGATGTAATAACCTGATTTTTCATCATTCCTCCGCCATTGGCGAAAATAGGTTTACCCAAATACGCAAAATTCGTACCAAGAGCCTCGGGACGGATTTGACTCTTTTTTGACTAAATGGGGAGAAAACTGCAGCAGAAATCAATAGACTGATTCTATCTTGTTGACTATTCGACGGTAGTGATGAAATGCTGACGGCATATTCGTCTCACTGACCTGCGTACTTCCCCTTCTTTTTTGTGGCAATACGCGCCTCGATTGCCTTCAGGCGCTGATCCAGGAATCGAAGTTCACCGGGGTCTTTTACCTGGCCACTGTTCACAAATCCGCCAATCATGACCCGGGCGGTTTCGAGCTCATCCATGTCCTCGAGAATGAATGCTTCCATTTGCTTGGCCCAGAGTGGAATTCCGGGGGCAGTCGCATGCACCTGTAGCGCGGCCGCATACTGGCGCGCCAAGGGAAGGTCCTTCAGTTGATGCTTGGCAATGGCCGCAGCATGCGCCAGCCACGGCCAGCGCCGGTTCGGGTCGGCAAGAAAGTGTTGATAGACGAAGTCGAGCATCTTTCGCTGCTTATCCTGATTGGGTATTTCCGCATAGAGGCGGCTGGCGGCGTGCAGGGGATATTGCCCGGCAGGGTCGAGCTCAAGTATTTTTCCTAGCCAGTCGATCAGTCGCGCGTAATCAAGCGCTGGATACGTCAGTGTATTGCCGGCATTGAGGTCGAAGGCCTGTAGATGCAACATGAGCAGCTTCGCTAGCGGCGAGGGATCTCCTGCCGCTGCCAGGTGGAGGATGGCACCAGAAGGAAGGCTCGAGAGATCCGATGCGCCCGCGCGCGGTGCAGGACTGTAGATTTTCACTGAAATCTGCAGGGCCAGGGTAATCGCCAGTCCAAGCAGGACCGCTTTCGGCACTGCCTGGATGCTGCGCTCGGATGACTTTCTAAAGATTTTTTCGATAAACATCAAATAGGGATGCAGCGGCCAGCAAGGCGACACAGAGAAAGGCCTGACCTGAGGACGCAAGCAGTCTCTCAGATGATGGTGCATGGACCAACCACTCGGAAATGGTCATTTGATCGATGCTTGGAAGGACCAGGGATACCACATTGACCAGGGTGCTGATTGCCAGGTCGGCAAACGACGGGATCTTCGACACGGACGCTGTAGCAATGAGCTGCATCGCGGCAAGCGATCGCCCTAGCAAATAGAACGCTGCCGTGGCGGAGATGGCGGGCAGTATTTGCGTCAGGGAAAGGACGCAAAACAGGCTCATTGCCGCCATCATCGACAGTTCACAGGCGAGGGAAAATGTCCAAGCCAGCAGGCCGGGTATCGGAGCGAAGAAGATCAACGGCAGCGAAAAAATTATGGCGACGAATGCTGCCACCGTTGTGTACCCCGCCAATTTTCCGAAATAGTAGGCGGCTCTTGGCGCAGGCTGCGACAGCAGCAGTTCGGTAACCTTGTCATTCGCCTCGCGAACCATGCTCGTGATCACGAATGTGGCAATGATGAAGACTGCGGTCACGCGAAGGAAGGCCCCTTGCAGGGTCGCCTGGATTTCCCTTGCTTCGATGATGGCTACCTGCCCCAGAAATTGAGACAAGCCGAACGAGACAACAATCACGATCAAAAGCAGCCAGGGAAGTCGCGACCTGACCGCTTCAATCAGGATGAGTCGGATGACTGTATTGAAATAGGCCATGATTCCGTACCGATTCTCTCAGAGTACCCAACACAATTGAGGGGATACTCCCCCTCAAACTCCCCTACTTCAGGGCGCCAAACGGTAATTTTGGTAGGCGCGCTCGGACGCTTGAGGCCAAACATTAAGAAAATCGCATTTCGCATATCAGTATGGTACGAAACGTGCGTCGCATAGCCTAAGGCCAAGGGCCGTTGGCTGCAAGCAGTCAGTTCGTCGCAATCCGCCATAAATTGAGGTCCTTCATGGCTCCAAGCACGTTGATTGGCGCGTCACAAATGGCGATTACCCGCTACTGGCGGGTGTTATTCCTCATCATGTTGGTCCTGCTCCACGTAGCTGCCTTGCGCGGCGCCGAGGATTTTTGGGCGCGGGCTTTCATGCTGGCGCACTTCGGCTTGTTTATCACTTGGCAGCCGTTCATGCGGGGCGAGCAACGACTGAGTCCGACCCAGATCTTCGGCATAGCCATTGTCTCGCTCGGAATCCTTTTCTACCTGAATTGGTGGCTTCTGGTCCTGTGGGTCAGCGTTCTTTCGGGAATTGTCGGTGGAAAGGTATTCCTGTTCCAGGCGCGCGGGTTGCGCCGCTTCTATCTTGTGGTGCTTTTTTACCTGGTTGCGTTGTTGCTGCTTTGGATCGTTCCCAACGCGGTGATTCCATCGCGAATGCAAAATGAAGTCACGATGTTGGCGCAGTTCGGCCTGCCCTGCTTGTTTGCGGTGATGCTCATTATTCCGGTTGAACCGGATTCCGCGGAAACGCCGCAGATCGTGGACTTTTTCTATGCAACGGTCCTGTTCCTGTTGTTGGTAGTGCTGGTGCTGGGGGCATTTGCGTTCATGCAGATAGGGCGTGTCGATTATGTCTATGCATTGATGTACAGCCTGCTGATCTTGGCCGCCGTGCTGATGGCCTTATCGGCCGCATGGGATCCTCGGGCGGGATTCTCAGGATTGTCGATGTACTTTTCGAGGTATTTGCTATCCATCGGGATGCCATTCGAGCAATGGCTGTTCATACTTGCCGAGTTGTCGCAGCTCGAATCGAAGCCGGAACGCTTTCTCAAGGAGGCGACCCATGGACTTTCCCGATTGCCATGGGTACAAGGCGGATTCTGGCAATCGGCGACCGAGGCGGGTGAATTCGGAGAGGTGTCCAAGCACTCCATCGAGTATACGAACCAGGAGCTGCACCTGCGTGTATTTACCCGCCAGAAGCTGAGCCCGTCTCTGGAGTGGCATTTCCATCTGCTGGGGCAATTGCTCGGTGAGTTCTACATTGCGAAGATTCGTGAACAAAAGTTGCAGCAGCAGACCTATGTGCAGGCGGTACATGAAACCGGTGCGCGGATGACGCACGACGTCAAGAACCTGCTCCAGTCGTTGAACGTGCTGTGTGCGGCGGCTGCGCGCGATTCGGAGCAGGACTCAGCGGAGCTGGCTGCGCTGATTCGCCGGCAATTGCCTGCAATCACCCAGCGGTTGCAGCAGACGGTGGATAAATTGCAAAAACCGCAGACCGACACGGGGAGATTTGTTCAGGCGCGCCTCTGGTGGGAGGGGTTGCTGCGTACCTACCAGAACCATGAGATTCAGTTCGACGCGGCGGAAATACCGGAATCGTTGCTACTGCCCAAGGAGCTCTTCGACAGCGCATCCGACAATCTGTTGCAGAACGCAGTGAGGAAAAAGAAACAGGATCCTGGAGTATCGATCCGGGCCGGGTTTTCGTGCGGAGCCGCAATCGAGCTGCGGGTCTGCGACAGCGGCGCGCCAGTGGCGCCTGAAGTCCTCAAGGGCCTGCTGCGCGGGCCTGTCCCTTCCGAGTCGGGGTTCGGCATTGGCCTGTATCAAGCAGCTCGTCTTGCCGAGGTGTCGGGCTATTCACTGCAATTGACGGAAAATGCGCGTGGCCACGTATGTTTTACCCTAAAGGGGGACATTCCTCGCGCGAGCAACAGGTAGACAGGCTGAGAAGGCCTTGCGCTCGGTTACGAACTTCGATCACGCGGCTGTCGGCGCTTCCTCTTTCTGCTCTTGAAACAAGAGCCATAGCACGCCACTGTTGATCAGTGCCCAGAGTATCTCGATATACAGCAGCGGCACATAAAACCGGCGCTGCCACTTGTCACCGAAGACGAAGTAGAAGCCGTCAAAATAGGTTCCGCTGAGCCTGCTCATCGATGCGTAATTCTCGAATGGCGGAAATAGCAATATTGCCATGAGGTTTCCAATGGCGAAGACCAATACAGCATTTCTTCCGCTCAGGAGGGGCACGCCGGATTTTGAGCTTTTTGCCCACAACCAGCCAATGCCGGCATTCAGGAGCACCCAACCGAGAAGCAGGAATAACAGGTCCGTGTTGACGACCTTGTTGTATTGCCTGTCGAACACGAAATAGAAAGCATCGAGCGTACTGATTCCCCGACCGATCACGATCGAGTCGAAGGGGGGGAACAGCAATAGCAGCGCGAGATTCACCGCTGCCACCGAGAGCACAACGGTCTGCGATCGATTCATGATCTGTCCAGTCCACCGCTACCGGGCTGTCCGGCTTCGGAGTGGCCAATCAACCGGTAGACCACCGTCTCCCCTTTCCCTTTGAGGCGGATAGTTTGGGGCGCATCGAAGGCGAAGCGTGAACGCAGGCGGCGCCAGGTCGTTGCATCCACATGAATGGTGCCGGGCGTTCCTTCCGAGGTGATGCGGCTGGCCAGATTGACGGTATCGCCCCACAGGTCATAGATGAACTTCTTGGTGCCGACCACTCCGGCGACCACGGGACCGGTACCAATTCCCATGCGGATTTCCAGCCGCATGTCGTTGATGGTTGTGTCGTTTGCCAGGACGTCGCGCATGTCCAGTGCCATGTTTGCGATGGCCTCCGAATAGTTGATGCCGGCATCGTCATTGAGCCCGCCCGCGACCATGTACGCATCGCCGATCGTCTTGATTTTTTCAAGGCCGTGCTTTTCGGCGAGTGAATCGAATGTCGAGAAAATCTTGTTTAGCATCGAAAAGATCTGGCTCGGGGACATCCCTTCGGCAATGGCGGTGAAATTGACGATGTCCGCGAACATCACCGTCACGTCCGCAAAGCCATCAGCAATGGTGCTGTTGCTGGCCTTGAGCCGTTCCGCAACCGGTCTAGGCAGGATATTCAGCAGGAGCCGTTCCGATTTTTCCTGCTCAATCTTCAGCAATCCGTGCGCAGTCTCGAGGTCGGCTTCGTAACGATCTTTTTCCTTTGCCGAGTATCGCATCAGGAAATACACGATGCCCGATATTGCGATGAAGTTGAGCATGAAGAACGTTGCGCTGGTCCGTAGCGGAACGTTCGGTCTTGGTTGTGAAGTGCCGACAAGTTCGAAGTCGATATAGCCACAAAGCAGAAGCATCACGATGTGGGCAATGAACCATGGAATGGACTCGCGACCGCTCAGGACGAGCACGGCAACGACCGGTGCGAGTATGCCCCACAGAACGACCCCGCTTGCGGCAATGAAATTGCCGATTGCCAGTTGCACGATGAACGGGAAGAACAGGAACAGTCCCAGTTGTGCATAGCGGAAGAAGATGAAATTGCCGGTCTTGACGAAGATCAGGAATGTCGCCACCGAAAGGAGCTGATAGGCCATCGGCAGTGACGCGGATAACTGCAATCCCATCAACCAGTACAACGCGAGCCAGAACATGGGGGCCGCTGTCATCAGCCCCATGGCAAAGACAAGAATGGACTTGCGAATCCTGATGTCTTCCGTGTCGCCGGGGCTTACGCCCGCACTGCGAAGCCGGGCGAAGAAATTGGACTGGGCAGACATCAACGAAGGTGTGGCGTAATTGGGCTTCTGAGTCTGGAAATGTGTAGCGTCTCCACCTTTTGCATTCTACGCCAGCACTGTCGCCTTGGTGGGACTCCCTGCGGAACTTTCAATCGCCGAAATCGACGTGGGTTGGGCGACCGGGGGGGGGAGAAGTGGTTGCGAAACGCACCTTGCATCCGCCAGGAATTTGGGAGGTGGGCTGTACCCATGCCCTCTGCAGCGGAATCTCGGACGGCGTGGCGCTCGCTGGCTCGCTAGGGCAGCCGACCCGCGCTGATCATTCGGGCAACCAGTGTGTTGGTGGAGATCATTGCGACAATGTCATCGAACTCGCAGAACAAGGTGCCGGAGGTATCGCTGCAGCCGGTAGCGCTGGGTGAGTAATTGCGGCTGTAGAAGATATAACTTAAATAACCGCCTGACGGCGTGGCCGTCGTCGTGCCGCCGGAATTGACCAACTCGTCGCTACTGGCGGCCGCCGCAACAAGCTGAATCCCGGTTGGCTGCCAGGCGCCGTTGCCATTCCTGCCGTGGGAGACGATGACCGCAGGCAGTCCGGTCCCCAGCGGCGTGACGACACTGTGGTCCGAGTCGCTGCGCGTGAGGACGGCAATATCCCCGAGCGTGCACAGGGCGAAGGACGACAGTGTCGGAGTGGGTGTCGGCGCATTGCTGGCTCCTGTACTGGGACAAGCGGGGGATTGGTCCGCAGGGCTGTAGGGGGGGGGTAAAGCTCTTGATTGTGATCCGCCAGGCGCGCTCAGTCGCGAGTTCCAGGTGGTCAGGGTGGTATCGTCGGCAAAGGCTGGGGCGACCCGGTATGTCATGCGTCTTCCCCAGGCATCGGTTTCCGTTATGCCCAGTGTGGACCACGGTACAACGCCTAAGGCGATGTAGCAGCTCTTCGTCGCTGTGTTGTATTGTTCGACACCTGCGGCAATGGCCGCGCCCCAACTGCTGTCCGTTGTGCCGGCGGCCGTTGCCCCGCGAGCGGGACAGGGCAGGCGCCCGTTGGACTGCGCGAAGCCGATCAGCGCCTCCTTGATCTGGTCCATGGTCCTGCGCGTGTCTGCGGTATTGCGCACTTCGATTTGCGACGACAATGGCATGAAGGCGCCGGCGAGCAGCAGGCCGATGATCAGGAAGCCGATGGCCAGTTCTGCGAGCGTGAAGCCGCGCTGGCGTCGGGGTCGGAGGTCACGATCAGGGCGCAACGACCACCACCCGATCGTTGATCGACGGTGAAACTGCCGACGTGTGCTGGAAGCTGCGATCACCGGTGGTGGCGTTCAGGCCTTCCAGGTAATCGGAGAGCGTTGCCGATGGTCGCGCCGATGCATTCAATGTGCGTCCCATGAAGACCAGGATTGCATGCTTGTCGTTGGTGGTCGGGTAGGTTGTGGACGACAGGTCGGAGACGGTCAGGCAATCTGTCCCAGCGGTGCAGCTTCCACTGCCGCCCGGCAAGTATCCGGGAGCAACCGAGTAGTAGACCTGTCGGTACCATTGCCCCTTGATAAACCAGCCGGAATTCGGGTCTGTGCTCGATGCCCCCGACGTATAAATGTAGGCCGGATCGGAGGGTATCGTCACCGTGATAGCACGGGTTCCCAACGAAACGCAGAATCCGAAAAAAGAAGAAGCACATGGGGCGGTGTAACCCAGCGTTGCGCTGTACCGCACGCGTCCATTGCCGCTGCTGAGTAACGAGATTCCGATGCTCGCTGAAGAGACTGACGTTGTCCCGGTCGTGGTCACGCTAGTTGCGGGGTGCATGAAATCGTCTACATTCAGTCCTGTGGTGTATTTGGCGAGGGTATTGCCGACATTCGTCACTTGACCATCGACATTGACCGTGATGGTGAATGCGCATCCAGCGGTTGAGCCACAGTTGGCGCCGGTGCCATTGAAGGAACACCGCCAGCTCGTGCCCGACAATGCGCATGAGGGCGTGCCGCTGATGGTCCCGGTGCCGCCGGTTTTGGTCACGGCCCCCAATCCGGTGCCCCACGCATAAGTGGGCGTGTAGATAACAGGCAGGAGCCCCTCTGTGGCACTCGAGCTGCCGACGTAGCTGCTTTGTGCCCGCGTGCCGCTGGTTCCGGGGCCGGGGCTGAACGCCACCGGAAACGGATAGCGTCCCCACAGCGTGTAGTAGCTGGTCAGGTAGGGCGTGACATCGCGCTCGATGCGCGCGGCCACGGCAGGCTCTACGGCCGCCATCAGTTCAGCCTGGGTGATGGTGATCAATTGATCATTGAAGGTGTCGGACGAAGAAGTGGCCGTCACGAACGTGTCCGTGTTGGTGGCATTGCTCCCCTCGAGGTAGGCACTGATGGCGGGGAGGGCGGTTCCCGAGGAGTAGATGCCATCACTGTTGAATATGGGTCTTGCTTGTCCTGTTAAAGCGGCACCCGGCGCAATCACCACGGCCACCACGTTGGTCGCGGACATGGCACCGCTAACAGTTAAAGTGCCTTGGGTATCACTGTTAATTACCGTGGTGCCGGGGTTCTTCACGAAATTGGCTGAAAGGGCATACCAAAGAATGTTGCCGCCGCCATCACGCAGGTCGGCTGAGCCGATTTTCTTCCAAGGCAGCCGGCCCACACGGGTTGTCGCGGTTGTGCAGGAGTTTGCTGCGATGCCGCTCTCATTTGACGAGGGGCAGGGGAGCGCCCCGGGTTGCACGTCCCAGGCATTGGTCGGTGGATCGTTGTCCCAGGCAAGCGATGCGGCATATCCGATCAGTGCGGCCTTGGCTTCCCGTAGCGCCAGCTGCGTGCGACGGTCATTGTCCAGGCGCACCTCGGAACTGGTTCGACTCAAGGCGCTGGCGAGGAGGAAAGCGCTGATCAGGGCGACCATCGTGATCATCGCGATCATCGCGAATCCTCGATTCAACCGCGCTGGGAGCAGCCCAGGTTGTGGGGCCCAATTGGAAGCTATTGGCGATAGAACTCGCCCAGCGGAACGCTTAAACGGATTCATCGGCCTCGCCGCGCAGGTGCCTTGACTTCGCCCCCATTGAGTCCGTCACGCACCTCGCCTTTGCCCTTGTCAAGGGTCTGTCCCACACGCAAGGTGATCGTGGCGTCGCCTTCTCCCTGGCTGAGCGACACTGTGGCGGGATCGCCGGTTTTCGGCAAATCGAGTTGTGGTTGGCCGTTGATCCACGTCGTGGTGTTTCCGCCGGTACGCCTCACATGACCATTGATGGTAATCAGGCTCTCCACCACGGCAGCTTGGGCGGCGACTGCCGGCACGTTCGATGCACGCCGCCGCTCCAGGTCCTGGCGCTGCTGAGGCGTCAGGAACAGGCGTCCCAGCTCTTCTGCAGCCAGCGCGGACGTCGCGGGAATCAATGCCGCAGTCACCAACAGTGCAGCCACTGCTCCTTGGAGGTTGCGGCGCTGGCGCGGTGCGCTATTGATCACGAGGGCTTCGATTCCATGAGATTGATCAGGTCCACCAGGCATTCCGATTGAAGCATCGGCGCCGCAGTGGTCGGCGTCAAGGCAGCACCGGGAATCCGCTGCAACACGCATTTTCGTACTACGACATGTGTCTGCTTACTGGCCTGCAGGTCGGCAAGAAAATTGAGCAAGTCGTCTTCATGGAGTAGTGTCATGTCCAGTCGCATCGGACTGTTGACGAAATCCCAGGCCCCGGTGGGCTGGATGCCGGGGTACTCCAGCGCACGCTGGGGGGAAATGTTGTACTTGATCTCGAAGAGCTTCCGGTCAGTCTTGATTGCGGCAATCTTTTCGATCAGGTCGAGACGATCCTTGGGCCCCACTATTCCGGCGTCGATCATCTTCTGGTAGTAGACCAGATTGGCCCGAATCTGCTTTTCCTCTTCTGCGGCGCTGGCCAGTCTTTCCTGCGCAGCGGTGCGTCGGGCAAGGGTTCCCTTGCGGCTTTCCTTGGCAACGTCGACATACCGTTCCGAGGCCGTGATTGCGGCAACGCCCATGGCAATGAGGATGGCGGCACCGATGATCGGCCAGCGCAGTCGCTTGATATCGCCCTTTCCCACGATCATTGCACTTCCCGCTTGCTGAGTACCAATGTGAAGCGTGGAATTTCTGCCTGGCGCGTGGCCCCGATGTCTCCGGACAGGGCCTTTTGAGCATTGATGTCGAAGGGCAGTTGTCGGCTGACGACTTCAATGCCGGGTTGCGTGCGAAGTGCCGCTGCAAACTGGTCGACGATCAGCGTGATGGCGCGATAGTCGTTGTTCTGTCCGGAAATGATTCGTCCGGAAATTTGGGCCGATTCCCGCTCGACTCCCGCGGGCCCGGCCTTGGCGGCTGGCGTTGATTTCGAAGCAGGGGTCGCCGCTTTTGGCGCATCCTTCTTGTAGGCGGCGTTGACACTCCAATCGATGCGCTCAATTTCGATTTGCGGCACCGCCGCCAATGCTCTGCTGATCATTACAAGCATCGGCTCCGGACTGTTGGGCTGTGCAAGCACGACATCGTAGTTGTCGACAATCACCTTGAGTTTTTCGCTGGGCGCCGGTGTCTGGGGAAACGTCGCCTGCATGCGCGCATACTGCTGCGCCGAGACCGTCTCCTGCCTCATGTCGAGCGCCGCGTCCTGATTGACGTTGTAGAGTTCGATGAGTTTCAGGCCGGATAGCAGCATGCAAAACATGAACGCCGCCGCCCCGACTGTCAGTAGCGCAATCTTGGCGCGCCAGAGATGGTAGAAGCGTCGCAGGTCATCGGTGGCGAACTGCGCGGCTGGTTGGGCGCCGGCAAGCACGTGCAGGAACAGTGCTTCCGCCTCGGACTCTTCGGGGGCTCGCTTGAGCTTCGAGACACCGGATGCTTCGTTGAGATCCAGTATCCTGAATCGCAAATTGGCCGTGGATTTGCAGGCGGCTTGATATTGCTCTTTGTAGCGCTGCGGTACGAGGACGATCGCGTCAAGCGAGGTGGCCGTTCGCGGGATAACCCTCAAATTCACCAGGTATTGGTGGATGCGGCTGGATTCCGCGGCGCAGGTCTCGGCCATGGCCTGCGGATCGCTACGATCTGCATTCCCCAATCGGGAGAAACGAATCTGTCCGTTCTGCACGTAGGTCTGTCGCAGCCCGGCGCCTTCGAGGCTGATGAGAAGGTATTCGCTGCCCTTGAGCTCGAGCTTCTTGCCGACCAGCGGGGCAACAAGTGGCATGGAATAGATACCCACGAGTCGCGCCGACTGCGCGCGAAGGACTTCCAGCCACGGTTGGAATTGCTGGGTATTCGTAAATGAGCTGAACAGGATCTGTTCCTCCCGCCGATCCCCGATCTTTTCAAATCCGAGTGACAGGGAGAGTGCCAGACTAGTGTCGCGATAGCGTTGCGCCAGCTTGCGCTGAATCAGCTGGCGTCGATCCTTGCCCCGGACCGCGGGAAGGTTTTCCTGGGAAAAGTCTTCTTCGACGAGGTCCGCCAGGATGTAGAACAGGCTGCTGGTGCGGACCGAGGCGTATTCCCCGAAGGCGGCTGCGCCCTCCTCGTTCGCAGAGAGGATCTTGTCCAGCGACAGCGTGCCGCCCATCCATTGAAAAACCGACACTTGCTGCGATGTGAAGTAGAGTAGGTGCTTGGCGGCCATGGATCCTCGGCTCAAACCTTGATCTTGCTGATCACATCGTACACTGGGCCCAGAACCGAGAGCATGACCCATCCGAGAATTGCACCCAGTATGACCGTCATCGCGGGCTCGATCATGACCTGGATGCGACCGATCGACTCCTTGACCTCCCTGTTGTAGAAGTACGAGACGTTGAGCAAGGCGGTGTCGAGCGCGCCTGTGGATTCGCCGATCCGCAGCATCCGGATGACCAGCGGCGGAAAGATGCCTGCGTCCTGAAATGCGGTGGTCACGTTCTTGCCGTCGGCAATTTGCTGCCCGGACAACTGGAGCGCGCGCTGAATGACCAGGTTGCCTGCGGTTTCCTCGGAGCTTCGAACGGCATCCAGAACAGTGATCCCGGACGCATACATCAATGCAAAAGTGCTGGCAAATCGGGACAGGATGATCTTGCGCAGCACCGGCCCGATAAGAGGCAGGCCCAGTTTGAAGCGGTCAAGGTTGTAACGCACTGACGTATATTGCTTTGCGGCGATCTTGAGTGCTGCGACGACGATGACGGGCACGATGATGATCGCCCACCAGTAATTGACGAAGAAAGTGGATACTTCGATGAGGATGACTGTCTGCAAGGGAATCTGCTGCCCCATGTTCTTGATAAAGCCGACCATCTGCGGGACGAGATAGATCATCAGGAAGAATGTGACGAGCAGCACGATCGATCCGACGAATGCCGGATACATGATGAGTTTCTTGGTCTGGGCAGCGAGTTCGTCTTCCCACTTCAGGCTCTCTGCCAGCTCCTTGAGTACTTTGGGCAGTTGCCCCGTATCTTCGCCTGCGCGAATGAGGCTGTTGAATACCGGGGCGAACACATTCGGATAGTCGGACAACGATTGCGATAGATTCTTTCCGCCGCCGATGCTCTCGAGCACCCCTGAAAGGACCTCCCGGAAGCGCACGTTCTCGACGCTGTCCCTCAGATCCGTCAGTCCATCGACGAGAGGCACGCCTGCGCTCGTCAGCTGTTCGAGGTGGAAGCAGAAATTGATCAGGTCGGTGCGCGTGACGGGCGAGCCGCCGAAGGGGTTGACATCGCGGCGCGCCTGCCCGCCGGTGATGAGGTCTAGCCCCATGCGCTGCAGGCGCATCTCCAGGTCGACGATATTCAGGGCCTCGATCTGACCCATGATCGCCTTGCCATGCGCGTCAATTGCCTTGTAGGTAAAGCGTGCCATCGTGGCTTTCCGCGGGACTTCGAGTGAATTTACATTCGGTCCGTCAGGTCGACAATGCGCATGAGTTCTTCCAGCGATGTCGATCCGTCGAGGACGCGACGGATGCCGTCGTCCGCCAGCGTGCGAAATCCTTTTGAAATCGCCGCCTTCAGGACTTCACGCACGGTCGCCCGATGCGCAATCAGCTCGTCGAGTTCCCCGTCCAGCTTGAGGATCTCCATGATCGCGACGCGACCCTTGTATCCCTGGTAGTCGCAATGGTCGCAGCCTACCGCCCGATACAGGGTTGGCGAGCGGTCGGTATTGACTCCCAGCAGGCGGCCTTCGGCTACGGTGGCTTCGTACGGCTGCTTGCATTGCTTGCACAAGCGCCTGATCAGGCGCTGGGCGATGACGCCGATGATGTTTCCGGCCAGGATGTCCGGGACAATGCCGATATCGATCAGGCGCGGGATGCTGCCGATGGCTGAATTGGTGTGCAGGGTTGAGTAGACTTGATGGCCCGTCATGGCGGCACGAAAGGCCATGGTCGCCGTGTCCTGGTCGCGGATTTCGCCGACAAGTATGACGTCCGGGTCCTGACGCATCAGGGACCGGATGCCGTTGCCGAAATCCATCTTCGCGGCCTCGTTGACGGACGTTTGCCGGATCAGCGTCATCGGGTACTCGACGGGGTCCTCGAGCGTCATGATATTGAGGCCGTCATTGTTGATGTGGTTTAGCACCGAGTAGAGCGTCGTGGTCTTGCCGCTGCCCGTCGGGCCCGTGACGAGAATGATGCCTTCGGGTCGCGCAATCATCTTCTTCAGCAGCGCAAGCTGACTTGCTTCGAGGCCTAGAGCATCCAGCGCGACGATACCCTTCTGCCGGTCCAGGATACGCAGTACCACGTTCTCGCCGTGAGTTGTGGCCTGGGATGCAACGCGAAAGTCCACCTGGCGACCGGTAAGATTCAATGAAATCCTGCCATCCTGCGGGGCGCGCGTCTCGGCGATGTTCATCTTCGCCATGACTTTGAGGCGCACTGCCATGGCGGGCCAGTAGGTTTTGTGCAGGCTTCGAATCTGCCGCAACACGCCGTCGATTCGGTAGCGGATTCGTAGGAAATTCTGCTCGGGTTCAAAGTGAATGTCCGATGACCCACGCTCCACCGCATCGGCGAGCAGTGCCGAGATCAAGCGGACGACAGGTTGGGAGTAGGCGTCCCCCGAGGTTTGCAGGCTCTGGAAATCGATTTCGCCGGTTTCGATTTCATGCAGTATCCCGTCGATTGAGAAATCGTGGCCATAGTACTGCTCGATTGCCCTGGCAATTTCTGTTTCGCCCGCCAGCCGGGATTCGATTTCTACTTCGCCGCGCAATTGGGCGCGCACCTGATCAAGCGCAACGATGTTGTGGGTATCGGAGGTTGCGACAATCAAGCGGCGACGCTCGCGGTCAAGCGCGACCGGGAAAATATTGTGGCGCTTGGCGAAATCCCTGGGGATCAGTTTGAGCGCCGCCGAATCAACGACGATTTGGGTCAAGTCGACCGATTGCAGGCCGAGCTTTTCGGACAGCGCATCCCGAAGGGTCGCCTCGGAGACGAAGCCGAGGTTGACGAGCAGCTTTCCAACGGGTTGGCTCGTCTTGAGCTGCTCAAGCAGGGCGATGCGAAGCTGGTCCTCGGTCAGAATTCCCTGGGCAATGAGAATCTGACCGATGTGCCGTTTAGCCTGAGTGGCCCCGGCCTGAGTCGCCGGGCGTGGGGAGTTCATTGCCTTGCAAGCTCCGATATGCGCCTCGAAGCAAGATCCTTGTCAAAACTGAATGCTCGCGCCTCGGAAAGAGTCAATGCTCGGCGGTAGTATTCGAGCGCGGGCTTGGTCTGATGCATTTGATCGAGGCTGATGGCCAGATTGAAGGCAAAGTCCGGATTCTCCGGTTCGAGCGAATAGGCTTTGAAATAGGCGGCCTGCGCATCGGGCCAGCGACGCTGGGCGGCAAATTGGTTGCCCAGCGTAAAGTGAAGTTGACCTACTTCGGGTTGCGATGCAATCAGGGTTTTCAGGCGGCTTATCGCTTGTATCGGGTCGATATTACCGCGCAGGGATATGAGTCCGGCCATTGCATACGCGTCGCGCGGGTCGCTTTCAAGCAGTCTGATGTAGCGCGATTCGGCCAACTCGAAATCGCGCGTCCGGGTATCTATGGCAGCCAGCCCCAGCAGCGCGTCCCGGTTCGAGGGTTCTTGCTGCAAGGCTTTCTGGTATTGATCGCGCGCAGTGGCAAGGTCGCCTTTCTGAAAGGCTGTGTAGGCCCGTTCGATCTGCGGATCGACGATGTTCCTCGGAGGAGCCACCGTGATCGCTGAGCGCGTTCCCCTCGTGCTTCCATCTCCGGTGGGTGTACGGCGTGGCGTGCCGGCCGGGGCAACCGGTGCTGCCTGTGCAGCAGTGAGATCCGCATTCCCAGCAACCACGGGCGGTCTCCCAGGTTGGGGTGCCGTTTGCTGCGGTGGAGCGGGTTGCGTTGGAGCCTTGCCAGTGGGCAAGGGCGCTGGTGCCGGTTGGCCAGTAACTTGCGGGGCCGGTGTTGTTGCAGGCGTCGAGGGCGATTGCTGGGCGCCTGCAGCGGCTGCCGTTGTCGTCGCAGATCCAGGTGAGGCGGCTTCCGCGTTCGCGGTCGGCGCTGGACTCGCGGGGGGGGCTGCTGACGGTGTTTCTTCAACGCCTTTGGGCGCAGTCTTGGCGGCCGCCGCGTTGTAAAGAGAGCGTGGCTGCATCTGCCACCAGACATAGCCCCCGTATCCGGCACCACAGAGCACCAGAACACCTAAGGTGATATAGAACGGCCGTCGCGGGTTATAGTCCATCTCCTTGACTTCAAACATCTGGCGCGCAGCCGCCTGGGACGGGTTGGCACCCAAAGGGGCACTGTTGTCGCCTAGCCGGTCAAGGGGGGCGCTATCGGCTTGCATTGCTGCAGGGGGCATTGTGTCTCCTGTCGCAGCCTCCGCGGCTCGCTGCTCAAGCGGGCTCGCGTATGGACTTGCCGAGTAAGCGGGGCTCGCCGCTTCGGCCAGGCTGAGTTCAGGCTGTGGCGCGCGGGCGGATGAGGCTGAGGGCAGGTCGTGGGCAAGAATCTCTAGCGGCAGCGTGATGTCTGGGAGATTTTCCCGTGTGATGACCGGTTGGGTCCGTGGAGGGTCCGGGTTTTCCGTCCGTGCCGGCTTGATGCTTTGCTTGGCAAGCTCGGCCTTTTTCAGCGCTTCAAGTAGCAGGCTCATGAGTTCGGGCTAACGGGCTGGTCTCGCCGGATTGGGGCGGGACGTGAAATTTTCGTCGGGCAGCAAGGCGCGGAATGCGCGGTAGTCGCCGTCGATGCTTGGATCCCTGATGACCAAGGGCCGTAGGAATATCACAAGTTCCGTTTTGACATTGGTCCGTGAGCGCTGGCCGAAAAGCGCGCCGAAGCCGGTACGACTTGCACCGGGAATCGAGTCATCGAACTCGCGCACTTCGTCCTGGATCAAGCCGCCCATGACCGCGATCTGTCCGTTGTTCACCTTGATCAGCGATTCCATTTCCCTGCGCTGCAGTTGCGGCACGCGATTGGGGCTTCCGGCGGGGATGTTGGGATTGGGGTCATTGACGAAGCTGAGAATCCGGGTGAGCGACGGGCGCACATTGAGTAGCACGGTATCGTTTTCGGCGATCTGTGGTGTCATGCTCATTACGAAGCCGACGGCAACGGTGTTGGCGGTCGTGTTGAAGGAAACCGTGGGCGCCGCGCCTGCCACCGTTGCCGGCACGACTGTCGAGTCGATCTTGAAATAGACAATGTCATCGACAACTCGCAGTAGCGCCGACTGGTTGTTCATCACGGATAGCTTCGGACTAGAGAGGACGCGCACGTTGCCGAAGGATTCGAGCAGCCTGACGGTTGCCGAAACGTTGCCCAGGCTGAAGGTTGGGTCGGAAATGGTTCCGTTGAAGAACGCACCCGTCGGTGAGCCGGGCAGCGCGGCGGCCGACCCCTGGGTGATGCTGAACGGGATTCGCGGTCCCCCGCGGCTAAGGATCGACCAATCAATGCCCTGCTGATAGTCGTTGTTCAGGGTCACCTCGAGGATCGTGGCCTCGATCAGCACTTGGCGCGTTGCACCGGCAATCACCTGATCCAGGAATTCCTGGACTTTTTCGTGCTGGCGGGCGGTGGCACGGATGCTCAATACCCCGGATTCTGGGTTGGCAATGACTGATGCGGCTTCTCTGAATGTCGCGCTCGGTGTTGAAGCCGCACTTCCCGTCGCAGCGGGTGCCGGTTGCCCTGGCGCACCGGGTAGGGCGGGGGCTTGGGCCGCGGCAGCTGGCGCAGGCTGCGCGGCGCCTACTGGAAAAATCTTGTCGGTTTCCTGAAGGAGGCTCTTGATGTTGTCGACGAGGACTTTCCAGAACTGGCTATCGACCCGGTTAGTGACCGAAGAGCTCGAGGCGTTGCCACCTCCACCGCCCCCAGAGGCAATGTTCCCGGTGACGCTGACGGTGCTGGTACTGGAGCGTTCCATGTTCAGGTAATCAACACGATAGACCTGTAGGTAGGGTGAGTCCGGCATCACCGACAGGTTGGGCCCGTTGAGTTCCCATCGAATGTCTGCCTGCCTTGCAACGCGGCTCAACAGCTGGGGGAGGGTCTGGTCGATGGCATTCATGGTGACCGTGCCATTGATCCCCGCCTGAATGTCTACATTCAATTTCGCGTCGCGAGCCAAGGCGAACAGCAGCTCCTGGACGCGGACATTGTTGACCACCACACTGTAAGTTTCCGGCTTCTGGATGACCTTGGGGCGCGGCAGATTGGCTGGTACCTGTACCGGCGAAGGAATGGTCCCGCTCGGCGGTGTCGTCGTTTGGGTAACGTGGTTTTCTGACCGCCGCATCGGCGGTGTCGAACATGCCATGACCGCAAGCACCAGCAAGACAGGTGCGTAGCGCGTGTAGCTGCGAGCCGGTTTAGGCATGTGAGGCAGAATCCCTTATAGAACCTTAACAAAGTATAACATTATCATATAAGAGCATGATTTTAATTGAAATAATATCGTTTCACTGCCGATTCTGACTTTGCATCCGTGCAACGGATCGAATATACGGACTCTGTGACTTGAGTTGCGGTGGAAGTTCAGCCATGGCTGCCCGCGCCTGAGTCGCATCCGCGAACTCCCCATAGGCTGCCCGGTAATGCTGATGCCCGTCAATTTTGACGCTATAGACGTGCAATTTGTCTGCCGGGACCAAGGTCGTGGCGCGCTGCAGAAAACGTTCCATCCGGGGAAGTTGCTCTTCCTTGACCGTAAGTAATTGAATTGACTGAATGCCACCAGGTGTCGTCTTGAGCCATTCCTGAGTGGACTCATAGCGGGTCGTGAACAGTTTTCCCTGTTGTGGCGGCACCGTGTTGGCCGCTGCGTCCCTTGTTGGCGTGCCGGGCGCGAGCTTTGCGTCGGCATTCTGTCGTTTGTCGTTGACGGCGCCAACAGGGCGTTCGGCCAGCGGTTGAGTGCGAGCAGGAGAAGCGGTAGGGGTCGTTGACCCAGCACGCTCCCCCGTGCTCAACGGCAATGCCGGCGTTGCTTGCGGCATTAACGCCGTCAAGGGCACTGAGGGGGCCGAATTTCCTTGGCTGGGGGTCGCAGGGGCCGATCCATTCGTCGCTGGGTTGTCTGAATTGGCCGCGGTTATTGATTGGGACGGGACGTTCGCGGTAACCGATGCCGCGGGTGTGCGAAGATCAACACGCGACTCGATCCCAGATCGTTGGGCGAACCAGCCGGCGGCAAGGCCTGCAACCAAGCCGGCGACAACGCCCAAAGTGATCAGCTGCCAGCGCCTCCAACGGGTTTGCGGCTTGAAAAAATTCGAGTCGCGGATTGCTGCCCTCGCTTCTTTTTCGGTGACGCCATGCGTGTTGTGGGCAAACGCCGCCAGCAACGACTTGTCCGCAAGGATGTTGACGCGCCGTGTCAGTCCCTCGGACGCGATGGCGATCAATCGCGTTGCTCTGGGGGAGAACACGTTGGGTCCCCGATAGCCGGCCGCCCGCATGCGAAAATCGATATAGCTGGCAATGTCGTCACGGACCAGCGGTTCGAGTCGAAAGCTCTGGGTGATTCGCTCCTTTAGTTGCCGCATGTCGGCGGCGTTGAGCTGCTCGTCGAGTTCCGGCTGGCCGAACAGGACGATCTGCAGCAGCTTGTGGCGTCCCGACTCCAGGTTCGACAGTAGGCGGACTTCCTCCAATGTTTCTTTGGGCATCGCATGCGCTTCGTCGATCAACACCACGACGCGCCTGCCCGATGCGTACAGCTTGATTAGATGATCCAGCAATCCCTTGAGGAGACGAGTGGTGCGCTCCGCAGTGAGTTCGAGCTTGAGTTCATCGGCAATGGCGTACAGTATCTCCTCCCGAGACAGGGACGGATTTGCCAAGTAGATGGTCTCGACCTCTGGCGGGAGTCGCTCCATGAGGACGCGACTGAGCATGGTCTTGCCGCTGCCAACTTCCCCGCTAACCTTGACAATGCCCTCGTCGTGGCTAATTGCGTAGAGCAAGGCTTCAAGCGTTGCTGCGCGATTGGCGCCACCGAAGAAGAAATCGGTATGCGGCGTGATGCGGAACGGCGGCTCATTGAGGCCGAAGTGGCTGAGGTACATATTATCAATTCTCCATGGATCATCCCAATGATACTGGAGTTAACCGCATAATTATTATCAGATAACATGGAGATGTTACTGTGGGGTACTCATTCAGTCTGTTGTCGTTACGTCTGCTTCTGCGCTGACTCCATGCGTGAATACAGTGTTGTCCGGTTGATGCCAAGCAACTTTGCGGCCTGGCTGACATTGCCGCGAGTAATCTTCATCGCGGCCTCGATGTAGCCCAGCTCCCAAGCTTGAAGGATGTTATCTAGATTGAATCCGCGCTCTCGCTCCAGGTGTCGCCGCGCCTGCTCAACGAGGTCGCCGGCGTCTGCGGGTAGCGCTTGGCCGGACTGCGGTTCTGAAGTGGAGTCAAACTCCGGCTCAACCTCTGCCGAGGAAAGGCGCTGCCCTGCGTGTTTTGTTGTGAGCCGGATGGTGATGTTGCGAAGCTCACGAACATTCCCGGGGAAGCTGTATCCGCGCCAAGCGCGAATGCCGGACTCGTCAAGGCTGAAGGGCGCGAGCCGAGCCTGTTCGGCATAGAATTTCCGGAAATGCTCCAGCAACAGCACGCTGTCGTCATCCATGTCACGAAGGGGCGGGACTTCAATAGTAAACACCGATAACCGGTGGTACAGGTCGGCGCGAAAGTTTCCCTTCTTGATCTCCGCGCGCAAGTCCCGGTTGGTCGCAGCCACAACGCGGGCTCGCGAGTACCTCAATTGGGTTTCCCCGACGCGCTGGAATTCGCCATTCTCAAGCACTCTCAACAGCTTGGCCTGCAGTTCCAGCGGCAGCTCCCCTATTTCATCGAGGAACAGCGTGCCCTCACCGGCATCCTCGAAATACCCGGATTTGTTCTGGGTCGCCCCGGTAAATGCCCCTTTGACGTAACCGAATAGCGTGGGCTCCACCAGCGTCGGGGCGATGGCTGCACAATTGAGCGCAAACCACGGTTTGGACTTGCGTATCGAGAGCTTGTGTAACAGGCTTGCAGCTACTTCCTTGCCGCTGCCGGATTCGCCGGCAATCAGCGCGGGAAACGGTGAGTCCGCATATTGGCTGATCTGGCTTTTCAATTTGTGCAAGGCCGGGCTTCTGCCGATCAGCGAGTCGCCGTCGGCAATTCCCGAACCCTCCATCTCCGCTGCGCGGAACTGGAGCGCGTGCAAGAGTACCTTCTTCAGGTTGTCTGCGTCGCAAGGCTTGGCCACGAATTCCGTGGCCCCCAGCGCTCGTGCATGACGAGCATTGGACGCGTCGTTTTGTCCGGATAGAACAAGGATCTTCATCGCTGGCGAATGGGCCAGCAGATCCTGGATCAAATTGAAACCTTCGTCGGGGCGATGGGGCATTGGCGGTAGGCCAAGATCCACTAGTGCAACTTGGGGGGGGTGATCCAGTTGCCGCAGCAGGCTGATGGCGTGTGCTCGCGAATCGCTGGTCAGCACGTCGAAGTCCCTACCGAGCGCAAAGGACAGCGTGTCGGTGATCAGCGGATCGTCGTCGACGATCAAGAGGCTCGGTTTTTCAGCCATGGCTACTTTCTATGCAGCTTAGGAACGCCTGCTCCAGGTTGCTTGCACCGAACCGTGAACGGAATTCCGCAGGTGCGCCGGCAAACGCAATCTGCCCATTATGAAGCACCAGCATATGGTCGCAGATTTCCTCGATGTCTGCGAGCGAATGGGATGTCATTAGGAGCGTGTTGCCGTTCTGCTTCAATTGTTTGAGCTTGTGCTTGACGCGGACACGACCCTTGGGGTCGAGGCCGCTCATTGGTTCATCGAGGACAAAGAAACGACGCTTTGACAATAGACATGCCGCGAGGCCGAGCTTTTGGGTCATGCCTTTGGAAAGTGTGCGTACCGGTCTGTCGAGGACGTCAGAGGAAAGATCCAGGTCCCCGAAAGTGCCGAGGACCAGCTCCTCATCATATGGGTGCGCTGCGATGCCGGCCATGGCCTTGATGAACTGTCTTCCCGTCAGAAAATGCGGGGGCACAAATCGCTCGGGAAGAAACGCGAGCTGTTGGCGCGACTGCGGCTGTGAATGCGGCAATCCCAGCAATTCAATTCTTCCAGACTCGAAACTGCAGAAATCCAGAAGACACTTGATCATTGTTGTTTTGCCTGCGCCGTTTACGCCGACCAGGCCGGCTAGCATGCCTGGCATCAGGTCAAGCGTGACTTCGCGCAAAACCGGGGTTGTCCCGAATTTCTTTGATACCCGCTCGAATCGAACAATCGGGGCCGGTTGATCGTCGTCGTTCATGGTGGCGAATTGAATGTAACCGCTGTCATGATAGCGCAAGCGATCAAGGGGGGCCGCCTAGCGACGGATCGTAGTGGGCGTTGTCGAGTCGTTTGTGCGATACAATTCGCACTTTTTGACGATCCTCAGTGGCCAATAGCGTCTCCAACAGCCCAACCGATCTCGTCCAGGTGGATGGCGTTACATTCGCGTACGACAGGAACAGGACCGTTTTACGGGACATCAACATGACGATCCCACGCGGGAAGGTCGTGGCAATCATGGGCTTGAGCGGGTGCGGCAAGACAACCCTATTGCGCCTGATCGGTGGCTGGCTCAGGCCCAGCGTAGGCGAGGTCAGGGTGGATGGCGAAGTCGTAAATCATTTGGATCATGCGGCCCTGTTTTCCCTGCGGCGCCGAATGGGGATGTTGTTTCAGTTTGGGGCGCTGTTTACCGACATGACGGTGTTCGAGAATGTGGCGTTCCAGATGCGTGAACACACGGCTCTGTCGGAGGATCAGATTCGAGACCTGACGCTGCTGAAGCTTCAGGCAGTGGGTCTGCGCGGTGCAGCACAACTGCTGCCATCCGAATTGTCGGGTGGCATGGCAAGGCGAGTGGCTTTGGCGCGATCAATAGCGCTGGATCCGATGCTGATGATGTACGACGAGCCCTTCGCGGGCCTGGATCCCCTTTCACTGGGTGTAATCGGGCAGTTGATCAGGCGTTTGAACGATGCATTGGGCGCCACTTCGATCATTGTCACGCATGACGTTACTGAAGCGCTAGCGTTGGTCGATTACGTTTATTTCATGGCAGACGGTGCCGTGATTGCCCATGGAACGCCAGACGACATCCGCGCCTCCAAGGAGGCGTTCGTTCACCAGTTTGTATATGGTGAAGCGGATGGTCCGTTGCCATTCCAGTATCCGGCAACTGAATATCGCCAAGATCTGTTTGAGAGCGTGCACTGATGTCCAGAGTTTCGGAGATTTTGCGAACCATGGGTGCACGGGTCACCAATTGGGTGTGGAGGCTCGGGTTTGCGAGTCGCTTCTTCTGGTTGATCATTGCGCATTCGGGAACCAGTTTTCGACGGTTTCATCTGATAATTCGCGAAGTATATTTCGCAGGTGTCTTGTCCCTGGTGATCATCCTGGTGTCGGGGCTGTTTGTCGGCATGGTCCTTGGATTGCAGGGCTACGACACGCTGGTACGCTATGGCTCGTCGGAGGCGCTTGGGGTTTTGGTTTCGTTGTCGTTGATCAGGGAACTGGGGCCGGTGGTTGCGGGGCTGCTATTCGCGAGTCGTGCCGGGTCGGCGATTACCGCAGAAATTGGCTTGATGAAAGCCACGGAGCAGCTGGCGGCAATGGAAATGATGGCTGTGGATCCCATCGCGCGGGTCGTGGCACCACGCTTCTGGGCCGGGGTCATTTCAATGCCGTTGTTGGCTGCCTTGTTTTCCGCGATGGGGGTCTTCGGCGGCTATCTCGTTGGTGTGCGTCTCATCGGCGTGGACGAAGGTTCATTTTGGTCGCAGATGCAAGCAGCAGTCGATTTCAGGGAAGACGTGATGAATGGGGTGGCAAAGAGCTTCGTGTTCGGAATTGCGATTACCTGGATCGCAGTTTTCGAGGGCTACGACGCCCCGCCAACCGCGGAGGGGGTCTCCGGGGCGACGACCCGAACCGTGGTGACCTCATCCTTGGCGGTCTTGGCACTTGATTTTGTGATGACGGCATTGATGTTTCGAGGAGTTTGACCATGATGTCACGCAAGGAATTGGACCTGTGGGTTGGCGTATTTGTTGCGATCGGGATTGGGGCGCTGTTGTTTTTGTCAATGAAAGTGGCCAATCTGTCCTCATTTTCGGCATCCGAGACTTACCAGATCAAGGCCAAGTTCGATAATATTGGTGGCCTAAAGCCCCGAGCCCCTGTCAAGGCGGCTGGCGTAGTGGTGGGGCGGGTGAGCGACGTGCATTTCGACAATGTGACGTTCGAGGCGGCAGTCACGTTTTTGGTGGATGCGCGGTACCAATTCCCACGCGATACATCGGCAAAGATACTGACCTCTGGATTGCTGGGTGAGCAATACATTGGCCTGTCGGCCGGGGGGGACTCCGTGAACCTGAAGACTGGAGATACGTTGAAGATTACGCAGTCCGCCGTGGTCCTCGAGAACCTGATTAGTCAGTTCCTGTATAGTAAGGCTGCCGACGGCGGCACCAATGACAACAAGAAATAAGAATTCGATGAAAATCCGCTTGAAACGGGCTTCTACGCTTACCGCTGTGCGTCGGATTGTGGCCATTGGCGCAGTGGTTACCCTATTTGGCTGTGCCACGGCCGGTAATCCGCGGGATCCGCTGGAGCCGGTAAATCGGGCAATTTTCAGTTTTAATGATGGCTTCGATAAGGCGATTGCAAAGCCTGTGGCCGAGGGCTATCGTTCCGCGGTTCCTAGCTTTGCCAGGACCGGGGTGACCAATTTCTTCTCGAATTTAGAAGATTTTTGGATTGCAATCAATGACTTAATTCAAGGAAAGCCCGCCAAGGCGCTGGACGATTGGACCCGGCTGTTTTTGAATACCACAATCGGCATAGCTGGGTTGTTTGATATTGCGAGCGACTTGGGGCTGGAAAAGCGCAACGAGGATTTTGGACAGACCCTCGGAACATGGGGCGTAGGTACCGGCCCCTATCTGGTGATTCCGTTCTTGGGGTCCAGCACGCTCAGGGATGCGCTTAGCCATGGGCTGGTGGATGTTCACGCCGATCTGGTCCGGCAGCACCGGAGGGTGCCGGCGCGCAACACGGCGTTTGCACTGCGTACCATCAACCTTAGGACGAATCTCCTTGACGCCTCCCGGATCGTTGAAGAGGCCGCGCTCGACAAGTACACTTTTACGCGCGACGCGTATCTGCAGCGCCGCCAGAGCCTGGTCTACGACGGCAATCCTCCGCGCGACTCACAGTCATCATTGGACAGTGATGAAGTGGATAATGCATTGGTCTCGGAGCCTCCCACAGTCCCAGATGACAAGACTTCGGTTGATTCTCCAGCACCTTCAACTCCACTGGCGGGATTGCCGATCTCCACCCAACAATAGCGTGTGAATAAAGCATGAAGTACTTTCAACTGCTGATTTGCCTTTTTGTTGCCCCGGCGTTTGCGCAAGAGGTTGCGCCTGACGCCTTGGTGAGGGGGATCACCCAGGAAGTCGTGTCGATCATCAGGCAGGACAAGGAAATTCAGTCCGGCAATTCCAGGAGGATTGCGGAGCTTGTCGACGCAAAAGTTCTCCCCCATTTCAATTTTCAGCGCATGACGCAGTTGGCTGTCGCGGTTAACTGGCGCAAGGCGTCCCCCGAGCAGCAAAAATCGCTCACGCAGGAATTTCGAGCGCTTCTGGTTCGTACCTATTCCAGCGCCTTGTCAAGTTATCGAGATCAGGCAATAGAAATCAAGCCGCTCCGGGCGCGGGCGGAGGATACCGAAGTTACGGTAAGGTCAGAGGTCAAGCAAAAAGGCGCGCAGGCCGTCACCATCGATTACGAGATGGAAAAAACCTCCTCTGGTTGGAAGGTGTTCGATGTCAAGGTGGGTGGGGTCAGCCTAATAACCACCTATAAAGAAGAGTTTTCCAATCAAGTGCGCGACGCAGGGTTGGATGGTTTGATCAAGACCCTCAGCGGGAAAAACCGCCAGGCGGAAAGCCGCAGCCGTACATGACGCAAGGGGAAGCCCTGATTCTCGAAGGGCCGGTGAACATTCATACTGTCCCGGTATTGGTTGGGCAGATTCCTTCGTTGCTGAACTCGGGTGTACGACGAGTCGATTTTTCCAAGGTGACACAGGTCGACTCGGCGGCAGTCGCCCTTGCTCTCGAATGGCAGCGGCTAGCCTCTGCGCGTAATCTGCCAATGTCATTCCTCAATGTTCCGGAGACGCTGCAGAATCTCGCCAACCTCTATGGCGTGACGGATTTGATCACGCCGTCTGCGGCCTGATCAAATTGCTGGGACTGAAACATATCTGCCACAAGCAGCGCCAGCGCTAGCCTCAGCATGACTGCGGCAATCGAACTTGCAGGCGTCAACAAGCAATTTGGAACGCTTCAGGCGCTCGCCGATATCGACCTTACGATCCAGCAAGGCGAGTTTTTCGGGCTGTTGGGACCGAATGGCGCGGGCAAGACCACCTTGATCAGTATCCTGGCCGGCCTCGCTCGTGCGGACTCTGGCGTCGCGAAAATACTTGGGCACAATGTACGCACGCAATATCGGCTGGCGCGCCGATTGCTCGGTGTCGTACCCCAGGAACTGGTATTCGATCCTTTTTTCACTGTTCGCGAAGCGCTTAGAATACAGTCAGGGTACTTCGGCCTCCGGCAGAACGATGACTGGATTGAGGAGGTGATGTACAACCTCGATCTGACACCCAAGGCAGATTCCAACATGCGCGCATTGTCCGGGGGCATGAAGCGTAGGGTTTTGGTGGCACAGGCCTTGGTTCATAAACCGCCTGTTATCGTGCTCGACGAACCGACTGCAGGTGTGGATGTTGCGTTGCGCAGGGGGTTGTGGGCTTTCATCAAGCGCTTGAATGCTGATGGGCATACCGTCGTCCTGACGACGCACTACTTGGAAGAGGCCGAGACCTTGTGCGGGCGTATTGCTATGCTCAAGGCGGGTCGTGTGATCGCTCTGGATTCAGCTGCCAATTTGGTCCGTACCCTGCATAGTTTGCAGTTAAAGGTGCGAATAGAGGGGGTGTTACCAGCGCAGCTACGAATTGAAGGCGTTGCAAGTCTGGGAGATTGTCACGTGATTCCGTTGCGCGACTACGACGAGTTGGAGCCCACTCTCAGCGTGCTTCGGACCTGCGGTTGTCGAATCGTCGAACTCGACCTCCAGCAGCCCGACCTCGAAGACGTATTCATCCATCTGATGAATCGGGACCACTGAATGCAGAATTCGCGCTGTCTTTTCGTCACAAAGAGCATGCCGCGTTCGGGATTGGGCCGGATTTATTTCTTTTGGCTGCCATGATGACCGGCTTCCCCACCCTCCTTTACAAGGAAGTGCTGCGGTTCTGGAAGGTCGCTTTGCAGACTGTTGCCGCGCCTGTGCTGACGTCGTTACTGTATGTGCTGATATTCGCCAATTTGCTTGACCGACGACTTGAGGTCTACCCCGGTGTTCCCTACGCGATGTTCTTGATACCTGGCCTTGCCATGATGTCTGCCTTGCAGAATGCGTTTGCAAACTCATCCTCGTCGCTAATTCAGTCGAAGATGACGGGTAACGTTGTTTTTGTTTTGCTTGCGCCTCTATCGCATCTGGAGTTCCTCGGTGCCTACGTTCTTGCGGCAATTCTGCGCGGCATCGTCGTTGGTGCCGGCGTATTGCTTGTCGCGGTTCCTTTTTGGGCCCCGACCGTCAGAGAACCGGTTTGGCTGGTCGCATTCTGTGTTGTGGGTACGGGAACTTTCGGTGCATTCGGGCTCATTGCCGCGCTGGTTGTGGACAAAATCGACCAGATGGCAGCGTTCCAGAATTTTGTCATTATGCCGCTGACGTTTCTGTCTGGGGTCTTTTTTTCGATACATTCGCTATCGGAGTTTTGGCAAAAAGCATCTCACTTGAACCCGGTCTTCTACATGATTGATGGGTTTCGCTATGGTTTCTTCGGTGTCTCGGATGTGGCACCTCAGATCAGCATCTCGATCGCGCTTGCATGCTTTGCGACGATATTTTCCATTGCCTATGTTCTGGTTGCACGGGGGCACAAGCTTCGCGCGTGATGCCACCGCGAGAGATCGGCTGTTTTCGTGCATAGTTGCAATGCCGATATGAGATGGTCGCAATTGGTTTTGTGACGACAAAGTACGAAGCCAATTCATGGGTATGAGCAATAGCGGGTCCATCAATCAAGGGGAATCACGTGGTAACACCGGAAAAATTGCAAGGCTATATCGCCGGGGCTCTGGCTTGCGAACACCTGCAAGTTGTGGGGGATGGCCAGCATTTCGAGGCTGTCATTGTCAGTGCTGCGTTTCAGGGCAAGAACCGGGTGCAACGACATCAGGTTGTTTATGCTGCGCTTGGCGACAGGATGAGAGAGGAAGTGCATGCCTTGTCGATGAAGACCCTGACCCCGGAAGAGTGGGCGCTCAACGGTGGATAAGCTGCTCATTCAGGGCGGAATTCCGATTAGTGGCGAGGTGCGTATCTCCGGGGCCAAGAATGCGGCGTTGCCGCTGATGTGCGCATCCCTCCTGAGTAGAGAGCCGCTTGCGTTATCTAACCTTCCCCACCTTCGTGATGTGACCACGATGCTGCGGCTGCTCGGGCAGATGGGTGTGCAAGTGTCTCTCGATGATCGAGCCGGCGTCGAACTGCGGGCAGGCGACGTGGTCAATCCAGTCGCACCCTATGAGTTGGTAAAAACAATGCGTGCCTCGGTGCTTGTTTTGGGACCGCTGGTGGCGAGATTTGGTGAGGCGCGGGTGTCGCTTCCGGGGGGGTGCGCGATCGGGCTTCGCCCGGTCGATCAACATCTCAAGGGCCTCCAGGCCATGGGAGCGGAAATAAGAGTGGAGCATGGGGATATTCTTGCGCGTGCGGGCCGGCTCAAGGGGGCGCGCATCGTCATGGATCTCGTAACCGTAACGGGCACCGAAAATCTGATGATGGCGGCTTGCCTGGCCGAGGGCATGACGACGCTCGAGAACGCTGCACGAGAGCCGGAAGTGGTCGACCTTGCCCATTGCCTCATCGCCATGGGGGCGCATATTTTCGGGGCGGGGACTGACGTGATCGTGATACAGGGCGTCGACAGCTTGCATGGCGCCAGCCATCGGACGATGCCGGATCGGATCGAGACGGGTACGTTTCTCGTTGCGGCGGCCGCCACTCAGGGAAGTATCCGCCTGATAGGGGCAGATGCCCGGATACTAGATTCGGTCTTGGAAAAGCTTCGCGAAGCTGGTGCAGATGTCAGTGCGGATGATGGAGGCATCCACTTGGCCATGGCGCGTCGGCCAAATAGCGTCAACTTGAGGACGGCTCCCTACCCAGGGTTCCCGACGGACATGCAGGCGCAATTCATGGCATTGAATGCCATCGCGAAGGGGACCGCGGTCATCACAGAAACGATATTCGAGAATCGTTTTATGCATGCGATTGAACTGCAGCGACTGGGCGCTGAAGTCGAAACCTCGGGGAATACGGCGGTGGTACGTGGCGTGCTGGGCTTGCAGGGGGCGCGCGTCATGGCGACGGACTTGCGTGCCTCAGCGAGTCTGGTGATCGCGGGACTAGTTGCCGACGGGGAAACCGTTATCGACCGGATTTATCATTTGGATCGCGGCTATGAGTGCATCGAAGAAAAGCTGTCGTCGGTCGGTGCGCGTATTCGAAGGGCCAACTAAGGTTCGAGGCATCGGAAAATATCCTATCAAGTAGTTTCTGTGTCTGAAGTTTTTCGCAAGATATTGTTTTTACTGGCACTATTGTCTTTGCGGCAGTACAATTGTCGTTTTATAGGCGTGTTCAACGTGATTACCATTGCCTTGTCAAAAGGCCGAATTTTTGACGAAACGCTCCCGCTACTTGCGGCTGCCGGCATTACGCCTCGCGAGAGCCCCGAAACATCCCGCAAGCTGATCATCGGGACCGACCGGGAGGATGTTCGTCTGGTGATCGTGCGAGCGTCAGATACCCCTACTTATGTTCAATATGGTGCTGCTGAGCTCGGGATCGCCGGAAAAGATGTGTTGCTGGAACATGGCGGCACCGGCTTGTATCAGCCTCAGGATCTGCAGATTGCGACCTGCAGGTTGATGGTTGCTGCCAGGGCGGATTTTGACTATGCGCGCGCGGTGCAACAGGGCGCGCGGATACGCGTGGCGACAAAATACATTCAGACCGCCAGGCAACATTTTGCTAGTAAGGGCGTTCATGTTGACTTGATCAAGCTATATGGTTCCATGGAACTTGCGCCATTGGTTGGGTTGGCTGATGCCATCGTCGATTTGGTATCCAGTGGTGGCACATTGCGCGCGAACAACCTGCGTGTCGTGGAAGAAATTCGTCCAATCAGCGCGAGGCTGATCGTCAATCAAGCGGCATTGAAACTCAAGCGAGATCGGGTACAGCCCTTGCTGGACGCCTTTGCTGCAGCGACAACTCGGCGGGCATGACGTGGGCACCTTGATCCGTAGGATGCGTTCACAAGGCGCCGGGTTCACTGAAGCTTTCGCCGCTCTATCAAGCTCGAACTCAGTTCAGGACGAGCGCATTGACGCTACCGTTCGGGAGATCCTAGCGGATGTGCATTTGCGAGGTGATGCAGCGGTGCTGGAGTTCACGAATCGCTTCGACCGGCTCGATGCGCATCGCCTCGTTGATCTGGAAATTCCGCGGGCGGAGCTGCTCTCGGCACTCGAGAGCCTTCCATCCGAACGACGTGCAGCACTTGAAGCAGCGGCCGTTCGAATAACGTCGTTTCATGACCGACAGAAGGTTGCCGGTTGGCGATTCACCGACGATGACGGCTCGGTGTTGGGGCAGCGCGTTACCCCGCTTGATCGGGTCGGTATCTATGTGCCGGGTGGCAAGGCGGCCTATCCATCGTCCGTGTTGATGAATGCCTTACCGGCAAAAGTTGCCGGTGTCTCAGAAATCTTGATGGTAGTTCCGACGCCAGGCGGCGATCGTAATCCACTCGTACTGGCCGCGGCGGCATTGGCTGGAGTTGACAGGGTTTTCGCAATCGGTGGGGCACAGGCTATCGGAGCACTCGCATATGGCACCCAAACGATTCCGCAGGTGGACAAGATCGTAGGGCCGGGTAACGCTTATGTGGCTGCCGCCAAGCGACAGGTTTTTGGCCGTGTTGGCATTGACATGATTGCAGGCCCGTCGGAGATTCTCGTGATTTGCGATGGCAAGACGGAGCCTGATTGGATTGCCATGGATATTTTTTCACAAGCCGAACACGATGCATTGGCGCAATCCATTCTGATGTCGCCTGACACCGGTTTTCTCGACCGTGTGGAAGCGAGTATGTCTCGTTTGATCGACTCCCTGCCGCGCAGGGATACGGTGCGCGCGTCTCTTGTTGGCCGAGGCGCATTGATCGAGGTGGAAAGCCTGGAAGAGGCGTGCGTACTGGCGAACAGGCTAGCCCCGGAGCACCTTGAACTTTCAGTTGAGGATCCTGAGGCGCTCCTCGGATCGATTCGTCATGCCGGAGCGGTATTTTTGGGCCGATATTCGTCCGAGTCGCTCGGGGACTACTGCGCGGGGCCCAGTCATGTCCTGCCGACCTCTGGAACGGCACGGTTTTCCTCGCCATTGGGCGTTTACGATTTTCAGAAGCGCACGAGCATCCTTGGGGTTTCTCGCTTGGGCGCGCAGCGTCTTGGGCGTATTGCCGGGACCTTGGCGCGGGGCGAGGGGCTTCTGGCGCACGCCCTGTCCGCCGAATACCGTTTGGACAATCAATGAAGGGACTGAGGCCGGATCAGGTTATTCGCGACGAGATTCAGCAGATCTCTGCATACCATGTGCAATCCGCTGCGGGGCTGGTGAAGCTTGACGCCATGGAAAATCCTTATTCCCTCCCGGAATCCCTGCGGGCGGAGATTGCACGGATGCTCGCGTCGGTCGAGTTCAACCGATATCCGGATGCGGGTGCCATTCAGCTCAAGAAATGCCTGCGACGGGCAATGCAAATCCCGGAATCGTTTGACGTGTTGCTTGGCAACGGTTCGGACGAATTGCTGCAAATTATCATCAATGCCTGTGCCCGGCCCGGCGCCACCGTGCTTGCGCCGAGCCCGGGCTTTGTGATGTATCGAATGTACTCGCTGATAGCGGGCCTGCGATTCGTCGAGGTCTCGGTGGAGGCGGATTTTTCGCTTGATCCAGACAAAATGATCGCGGCGATTCGGGAACATCGACCATCGGTAGTCTTGATTGCATATCCCAACAATCCGACCGGGAACCTCTTTTCAGGCGACGCCATGACCGCCATTCTTGAAGAGGCGCCCGGACTGGTGGTCGTTGACGAGGCTTACCAGCCCTTCGCAGAGAGTTCGTTTCTGGATCGATTGGGGAACTATCCGAACCTCCTAGTGCTGAGAACACTTTCAAAACTTGGTCTCGCGGGAATTCGGCTTGGATATGCGGTAGCTCGCCCCGAATGGGTGCGTGAACTGGACAAAGTGCGTTCACCCTACAACGTCAATTCCCTGACGCAATTGGTGGCGGAGCGCGTCCTCGCGAATTTTGATGTGCTGGAACATCAGGCAGCCGCTATTCGGGCTGACCGTGCCACCCTCATTGCGCGACTGGGCGAGTTCCCAGAAGTAATTGCCTATCCAAGTGCCGCCAATTTTCTCCTTGTTCGTGTGCCCGATGCGGCAACGATTTTCGCTGGGCTCAAGCGCAGGGGCGTTTTGGTCAAAAATCTCCATGGTGCTCACGCGGTACTCGAGCAGTGCCTGCGTATTACCGTTGGTACGCCGTCTGAGAACGAGCAGTTGCTCTTCGCGCTTTCCGCATGTCTGGACGACCGAGGCAATGGCGTGCCACCACAGCTTCGTGTAGGCTAACGAGGCTATGACCTTTGGGCAATGAAATGCGTACAGCAAGCAAGCAGCGCAGGACCAACGAGACGCAAATAAGCGTTACCGTCAATCTCGATGGCACTGGCAAATCCAGTATCGCGACTGGCATATCCTTTCTCGACCACATGATTGATCAGGTGGCGCGTCACGGGATGCTCGACTTGCAGATCGAGGCGAAGGGCGATTTGCATATCGATGGTCACCATACCGTCGAAGACGTCGGCATTGTGCTGGGGCAGGCTGTAGCGGCGGCGTTGGGTGACAAGCGAGGCATTCGGCGCTATGGGCATGCCTATGTTCCTCTGGACGAGGCCCTATCTCGTGTGGTCATCGATTTTTCGGGGCGCCCAGGCTTGGTCTACGCGGTGACCTATTCGCGCGCATTGATCGGTGAATTCGACGTGGATCTGGCGCACGAGTTTTTCCAGGGCTTCACGAACCACGCACTGGCGACGGTCCATATCGACAACATTCGTGGTGATAACGCGCATCATCAGTGCGAAACGATATTCAAGGCATTTGGAAGAGCGATATGCATGGCTGTAGAGCGCGATCCCCGGATCCCTGATTCCGTACCTTCAACCAAGGGCAGCCTGTAGGTCTATCCGTCCGCAGGGTTCGATATTGAATATGAGCAATTCCTGTGGAACGCCAGTTGCATCGGTGGGGCGCTGAAAGACGCATGAAGATCGCCGTAGTCGATTATGGAATGGGAAACCTGCGCTCTGTCTCGAAGGCGCTGGAACACGTTGCCCCGCGAGCTACAGTCGTGGTGACCTCTGATCCTGATCAGGTGGTGATGGCGGACAGGGTGGTTTTCCCCGGCCAGGGTGCCATGCCTGATTGCATTAGAGAGCTTGATCGGCGGGGTTTGCGCGCAGCGGTCATTGAGTGCACGAGAAGAAGGCCGTTTCTGGGAATCTGTATCGGGCTGCAGATGTTGTTTGAACGAAGCGAGGAGGGGGACGTGTCCGGACTTCAGGTGTTCCATGGAGCCGTGAGGCGTTTTCGCTCCGAAGATATGGGCGCTGGTCGATATAAAGTCCCTCACATGGGTTGGAACGGGGTGCAGCAGACCGCGCAGCATCCCATGTGGCAGGGGATTTCCGATGGTACACGCTTCTACTTTGTTCATAGTTACTATGCAATTCCTGGGGAAGATCGGCTGATGTGTGGTGCAACCCATTACGGATTGGCGTTTTGTTCGGCAGTAGCGCGGGAAAACATTTTTGCGGTACAGTTTCACCCGGAGAAGAGCCAATCGTCCGGACTTCAGCTGCTATCCAACTTCATTGAATGGAATCCTTGATATCTGCAATTCGCCGCAGTTACACATCGTGCCCCAGACCACTACTCATTTGACATGCTGATCATCCCTGCAATCGACATCAAGGAAGGCCATTGCGTTCGCCTGAAGCAAGGTGACATGAACGATGCAACGGTCTATTCGGAGGATCCGTTCAGCATGGCCCGCCACTGGCTCGGGCAAGGTGCGCGGCGACTGCATGTCGTCGACCTCAACGGAGCGGTTGCGGGAAAGCCGAAAAATGAACCCGCGATCCGATCGATCGTCAAGGCGATTGGCGATAGCATTCCCGTCCAACTGGGAGGGGGGATTAGAGATCTGGACACCATTGAGCACTACCTCGATCTCGGTGTCTCGTACATCATCATTGGCACGGCGGCGGTCAAGAATCCCGGATTTCTGCAAGATGCCTGTACTGCTTTTAAGGGCCACATCATTGTGGGACTAGATGCGAAGGACGGCAAGGTTGCCGTAGAGGGCTGGTCGAAGATGACCGGTCACGATGTGTCGGATCTCGCAAAAAAATTCGAAGACTATGGCGTCGAGGCTGTGATCTACACCGATATCGGACGTGACGGAATGTTGTCTGGGGTCAATGTAGATGCGACCGTGAAACTTGCGCGAGGACTTCGTATTCCCGTTATCGCCAGTGGCGGATTGACGAAGCTGGCCGATGTAGAGCAATTGTGCGCGCTGGAGTCGGAAGGGATTGCGGCCGTTATTTCAGGTCGCGCAATTTATGAAGGCACACTGGACTTCAAGAAGGCGCAGGAAACGGCCGACAAGATTGCCGGCAGCAAGCAATGAGCGGGCGCTTTCGATGGTCGCGCATTTGAAATGAGTCTGGGTGCTGTCCAGATTCCCTCAAACGCCATCCCGACCCCATGACGCTGGCAAAGCGAATTATTCCGTGTCTTGACGTGACTAGCGGGCGCGTCGTGAAGGGGGTCAATTTTGTCTCCTTGCGCGATGCCGGCGATCCAGTGGAAATTGCTCGTCGCTATGATGAGCAAGGCGCGGATGAACTGACCTTCTTGGACATAACGGCGAGCTCGGACGATCGCGGATTATTGCTTCGCGTCATCGAGGAGGTTGCGGCACAGGTGTTCATCCCGCTCACCGTCGGTGGGGGCGTCAGGCAAGTGGAAGACGTGCAGCGTTTATTGAATTCCGGGGCGGACAAGGTATCCATCAACACATCGGCAGTTCAGAGTCCGCAGTTGGTCTCGGACGCATCCAGTCACTTCGGCTCGCAATGCATCGTGGTTGCAATCGATGCCAAGCGCCAAGGTGATCGATGGGAGGTTTTCACGCATGGTGGGCGTCGCGCAACGGGACTCGATGCGGTTGCATGGGCACGCGAGATGCAGCGCCGGGGTGCTGGTGAGATCCTACTGACCAGTATGGATCGTGACGGAACCAGGGAAGGATTCGATATCGGGCTAACCAGGGCCGTTGCCGACGCGGTGGACATCCCCGTGATTGCCAGTGGGGGTGTCGGGACTCTTGAACATCTCGCAGATGGAATTGTGCGCGGGGGGGCTGATGCCGTGCTTGCAGCAAGCATTTTCCACTTCGGTCAGTTTTCGGTCGGACAAGCCAAGGATTTTCTAGAGAAAAAAGGAATCGAGGTGCGAAGGTGAGCCGGCAACGATGCTGGAGCGCAAGGTTCACGCCAAATCGAGCAGCGCTCGGCGGAGGGCGTGGGCGATGACCTGGCTGGACGAAGTGCGTTGGAACCCGGATGGTTTGATACCGGTGATTGCACAGGAGTACGGTTCAGGCAAGGTGCTGATGGTCGCTTGGATGAATCGGGAGGCGCTACAACTTACGGCCACGTCTGGCGTTGCCGTCTACTGGTCCCGCTCACGGGGGCGTCTTTGGAAAAAAGGCGAAGAGTCGGGTCACGTACAGAAAGTGCTGGAAGTTCGCCTCGATTGCGATGAGGATGTGCTGCTGTTGCAGGTTGAGCAGGCCGGTGGAATAGCCTGTCATACCGGGCGCCACAATTGTTTCTTCCACAAACTGGTCGACGGTAAATGGGTTGTAGCGGACCCGGTGCTGAAGAACCCTTCGGAAATTTACGAAAAATGAGCGACATACTGGAGAAATTGGCTGACGTAATTGAAAGTCGCAAGGGCGGGGATCCGGAGGCATCGTACGTGTCGCGCCTTTTGGCCCGGGGAGAAGATGCGGTCCTGAAAAAAATTGGTGAGGAAGCCACCGAGGCCGTCATGGCGGCAAAAGACGGTCAAAGACTGCGAATCGTGGAGGAGACTGCAGACCTCTGGTTTCACTGCTTGATCATGCTCGCCCATTACGGGCTGCGGCCGTCAGACGTCTTGATGGAGCTAAGGCGCAGGGAGGGGATTTCGGGAATCGATGAAAAAGCTGCGCGCGCGCCGACTCGAGCAGGCGAAAGCCCGAGGAAAGGAGTTAGCAAAGATAGTTCTGGCTAGTGTCGTGCGATGGTGAGGGCTACGCGAGTGGGCTGGCAGGAGGTGTATCATTTGCGTCGTCATCTGCCCAGCGGGACATCCCCGCCTGGCAGAGTAGTGGCGCTGCGTATATTGCGCGTTCCTGAGGAGAGCAAGCATGGGAACATTGAGCATTTGGCATTGGCTGATCGTTCTTGCCATTGTGGTTGTCGTATTCGGAACGAAGAAGCTTCGAAACATCGGATCTGATCTGGGCGGGGCTGTCCGTGGATTTAAGGACGGCATGAAGGATGTTGGGTCGGAATCAGCCGTAGGGCCCGGCACGACTGGTGGCCGTGCCATTGAAGGAAAAGCTGATGAAAAGACGAGGGTGTGAGCCGTTCTAGCCGTATCGCGTCCCCGATCTTGGGCAATACCGGCCCGGTCAAGCTAACTCATTTCGACGGCTACTTCGATGTTTGACGTCGGCTTTTCCGAAATGATTGTGATCGCCGTGGTTGCCCTTGTGGTCATCGGCCCGGAGAGGCTGCCGAAGGTTGCACGCACCTTGGGGCATTTGGTCGGTCGCCTGCAACGTTATGTTAATGACGTCAAGGCAGATATCAACCGCGAAATGGAGCTTGAGGAACTGCGCAAGCTGAAGGACGAATTTCAGCGCTCTGCCCAGAATATTGAGCAGACTATTCATGGCGAGCTGCAGGGCACACAGGCCGAATTAAACGCAGCAGCAGACAAGGTGGTTTCCATGGATGCCGTTGAACACGTGGCCACTCCCGCTGAGCATGTGCAACTAAGCTCCGGAACTCCCAATGTGACGGGCAAGGCATCGTGAGTGAGAATCAGGAATCCCTGATTTCACACCTCATCGAGCTTCGGGACCGGCTTCTACGCGCCATTCTCGCGGTGGTACTTGTGTTTTTGTGCCTCTTCCCGTGGGCTAAGGACCTGTACTCGTTGTTGGCACGACCCCTGTTGCTCGCGCTCCCGCAAGGTGGCCAGATGATTGCGACGGATGTGGTGGGCGTATTTCTGGTCCCTATGAAGGTAGCGCTACTGGTTGCCTTCGTGATTGCACTGCCCTATGTGCTTTATCAAGCATGGGCTTTCGTTGCGCCAGGGCTGTACGTCCATGAAAAGCGGTTGGTCTTGCCGTTGGTGACTGCGAGTTCCGTTCTGTTCCTTGTGGGAATGGCGTTCGCGTATTTTGTCGTTTTTCCAGTGATCTTCAAATTTATGGCTTCGATCGCCCCGGAGGGCGTGGCATGGATGACCGACATTGAGAAGTACCTGTCGTTTGCATTGACCACGTTTGTGGCTTTTGGGGTGACCTTCGAGGTTCCGGTAGTGGTCATTGTCCTTGTGAGGATGGGGGTGGTCTCGGTGGCCAAGCTGAGGGAGATTCGCCCTTACGTGATCGTTGGCGCTTTTGTCGTGGGGGCGATATTCACCCCGCCTGACGTATTGTCGCAATTGTTGTTGGCCGTCCCACTGTGCATCTTGTACGAACTCGGCATCATCGTTGCTGCCTTGCTTGTAAAGCCGGGGGTACTGAAGTTGGAGGGCGATGGCGAGGGGACGTAGGCGTTATTTATGGGGACTGTTGCCGAGGGCGTGGCCTTTGGTCGACCTCGACAAGCAGTTCGATTTCCTGCCGATTTCTGATCAAGGTCAATGCCGCCCTCTTGCCCGGAGGCAGGGCGGCGATCAGGTTCAACATGGCGGCCTGATCTTTGATCGCCATACCAGAGATCGTTGTCAATACGTCGCCGGGCTTTACACCGGACTTTTCCGCCGGCCCGCCGCGCAGGACACCTGAAACCAATGTGCCGGTCTTGGCAGGGAGCTTCAGTGCATCGGCAATTTCTGGCGTCAGCTCCGAGGTTTCAATCCCGATCCAGCCACGGCTGACGGAACCTGTCGAAATGATCGACTCCAGAACATTACGAGCACTGGAGGCGGGAATTGCAAAGCCGATGCCCAGAGATCCGCCCGAACGGGAGAATATCGCGGTATTGATTCCCACGAGGTTGCCTTGCGCATCAACCAGCGCCCCTCCCGAATTCCCAGGGTTGATGGCGGCATCGGTCTGTATAAAGTTTTCGTAGGTGTTGATGCCTGGCGTGCGTCCTAAGCCGCTGACGATTCCCATGGTGACGGTCTGACCCACCCCAAATGGATTTCCAATAGCCAGAACGACGTCACCGAGCTGGAGCGCCGAGTCGTTTCCGAAATGAATGGGACGAATGGGTTTGGCATCTATTTGTATGACCGCGAGGTCCGTTTCCGGATCCGATCCGATCACTTTTGCCCGAACCTTTCGCCCATCGGACAATGCAACTTCAATTTCGTCGGCCGCTTCAATCACATGTTGGTTGGTGAGGATGTGGCCGCTGGTACTGACAATGACACCAGATCCCAAGCCTTGCACCTGTTGAGCCCTGTCGTTTGAGCGGTTTCCGAAAAATCGGTGAAACAAAGGGTCGGTGAAAAGTGGATTGCGGCCTCCCTTGACCTCCTTGCGGCTGAATATGTTGACGACCGCAGGAACCGCCCGACTTACGGCCTCGCGATAGGAATTCTGCTGAGCTGAAACGCTTGGGTTGGGTGCTGACTCTTGAGGGCTAACAGCCGGCCACCTGACTTCGGGGTGGTCATTCCTCCAGAGCCATTCCGGGCGCAGGGACGAAACGACGAATAGTAGTGCCAGCGCCACCGTGACGGTTTGGGCAAACAGGATCCAAGTGTTACGTAACGACATTTAAGGCGACCCGGAGTGAGTATGTGCATTGAGGGGGACTGCACCGCCGTCGAGGGGTGAATCACTTTGTCGCGTACCCGCATGACGAGGCATGTATTTCCCGGCAGCAGGATTATTGCTGAAACCTGGGAGATCGGCCCAAGAAGGCTTTCTCCTCTTTTTGGCGTCCCCATCCCTTTCACCATAATAATCATGTAATTGAACATGATTATTTGAAGAGTGCTCATGCCTTCCGGTATAATCGGAAGGCTATTTGCCTCCCCCTCTGTGCCTCTCCCTCGAACAAGGTTTCTAGATGAGTAATCCCAAAGGCAAGACCAATGAAATGGACGGCGGCAGACGGAGTTTGCTCGCTGTGACCGTGACGGCAGGTGGTGTGGCTTCGGTTGCAACTGCGTTGCCGTTTGCTGCGACGATGCTTCCCTCGGATCGAGCCAAGGCGCTCGGTGCCCCTGTTGAGGCAGATATAGGCTCAATGGCGCCAGGCGAAATGCAGATTCTGGAGTGGCGAGGGAAGCCCGTTTGGATCGTGCGTCGCACGAAGGAAATGCTTGAGGGCATCAAGAAGAGCGATGCAAACGTGGCCGACCCCAATTCCCGGGTTCCCCAGCAGCCCGAATATGCCAAGAATGAATTTCGGTCGATCAAGGATGAATTCGCAGTTCTGGTTGGCGTGTGTACCCATCTGGGGTGTTCACCGCAGATGAAGACTTCCGATGCGCAAGCTGAGATGGGCGCCAATTGGGGCGGTGGTTTTTATTGTCCCTGCCATGGATCCAAATTCGATTTTGCAGGCAGGGTGTACAAAGGCGTTCCTGCGCCAACCAACCTTGAGGTTCCGCCCTACACATACTTGTCGGATTCCAAGATACTCATCGGCGACGATAAGAAGGGGGCCTAATTCATGGCTGCAACGCAAAAAGAACCCGTCACCGGAGCCGGTCCGCTCAATGGCATTCTGACGTGGGTGGACGAGCGGTTTCCGCTGATCGAGAACTGGCGGGCGCACCTTTCCCGTTACTACGCCCCGAAGAATTTCAATTTCTGGTACTTCATGGGTGGCTTGGCAATGCTGGTGCTTGCATTGCAGATCGTGACTGGAATCTTTCTCACCATGAATTACAAGCCCGATGCCAATCTGGCCTTTGCGTCGGTTGAGTACATCATGCGAGAGGTCTCTTTTGGCTGGCTGGTCCGATATATGCACTCAACGGGTGCTTCGGCCTTCTTCGTGGTGGTCTATCTACATATGTTCCGTGCGCTCTTGTACGGGTCGCATCGAAAGCCTCGTGAATTGCTCTGGGTGATTGGCGTCGTGATCTATCTCACCCTGATGGCCGAGGCCTTTTTTGGGTACCTCCTGCCTTGGGGCCAGATGTCCTTCTGGGGGGCTCAGGTCATCGTCAATCTGTTTTCGACCATCCCGTTCATCGGGCCGGATCTTTCTGAGTGGATCCGCGGCGACTACGTTGTCTCCGATGCTACGCTGAACCGATTCTTCGCTTTCCATGTCATCGCGATTCCGCTGGTCCTGCTAGGACTGGTTGCGGCGCACATCCTGGCGCTTCATGAGGTGGGGTCAAATAATCCTGATGGCATTGAAATCAAGAATAATAAGGACCCCAAGACTGGCATTCCGCTCGACGGAATACCCTTCCATCCTTACTACACGGTGAAGGATGCATTTGGCGCGACCGTGTTTCTGTTCATTTTCGCGATCGTCGTTTTCTTTGCCCCGGAGGTTGGCGGGTATTTTCTCGAATACAACAACTTCATCCCCGCGGATCCGCTGAAGACGCCGTTGCACATTGCGCCGGTCTGGTACTTCACGCCGTTCTATTCTGTCCTGCGCGCTGTGCCTCCGATGTTCGACTCGCAGTTCCCGGGGGTTGCACTGTTCGGGGCTGCAACCATGATTCTTTTCCTGTTGCCTTGGCTCGATCGTAGCCCGGTCAAGTCCATCAGGTATCGCGGACCGATCTACAAGCGCTGGCTGGCGGCATTCGTTGTGGTATTTCTCCTTTTGGGTTATCTCGGCACCGAGCCGACGAATGTGTGGGGTCAATTCGGACCCTGGCTGGGTGAGGTGGAGCGCGCCACGGTGGTGGCGCGAATTTGCACGGTGATCTATTTTTCATTTTTCATCTTGATGCCGTGGTATTCGCGAATGGACAAGGTACTGGCTGAGCCGGAAAGGGTGACGTCATGATGAAAAAGCTGCTTGGCACATTGATTGCAGCGCTTGCATTGTCATCGCAGTTTGCAATAGCTACGGAGTCGCTCAAGCTTGATCCTGCACCGATCGATACGCACGATGTCGCTAGCCTGCAGGCTGGCGCACGTGCGTTCGTGAACTATTGCCTGAATTGTCATTCAGCATCTTTGATGCGTCACAGCCGATTGCAAGACATCGGCCTGACCGAAGAGCAGATCAAGGACAACCTGCTGTTCTCGGCTGGCAAGGTCGGGGAAATGATGAACGTTGCGATGAGCAAGAAGGACGCCAAGGAGTGGTTTGGCGCAGCACCGCCCGACCTGTCGGTGGTTGCGCGCGCGCGCGGCGCGGACTGGCTCTACACCTATCTGCGCGGGTTTTACCGAGACCCCTCAACGACGACCGGCTGGAACAACCTTGCGTTTGACCGCGTGGCTATGCCGCACGTGCTGTGGACTCTTCAGGGCGAGAGGGTGCGCACCGAAGTGATCCTCAAGGACCCTTCGGGCAAGGATCTTGGTGACGGCCATGGTGGTGTCCGCAAGGTGCTAAAACTTGAGATGGTGACACCGGGCTCGATGTCGACTCTGGAGTACGATGTTCTCGTGCGGGATCTGGTTAATTTTCTGGTTTGGGTTGCCGAGCCCAATCAGATCTTGCGCAAGCAAGTTGGTTTTTGGGTACTGATCGTACTTGGTATCCTGATCCTGCTGACCTGGTTGCTCAAGAAAGAGTACTGGAAAGACGTCCACTGACGTCCTTCAATTAGTCAGGCGCGGCCCGGCGAGGCGCCGCGCCTTTTTCTTCTGGGCTTCGGCCCAGCCATAGCAATGGCACAAGGTAGACCGTCATGATGAACCTGTATTCCGGTACGACCTGTCCTTTTTCCCAGCGCTGCAGGATCGTGCTGTATGAAAAGGGCATGGACTTCCAGATTATCGATGTGGACATGTACAACAAGCCAGAGGACATTGCGGTGATGAATCCGTATAACCGTCTTCCTGTACTGGTCGAAAGAGATTTGATCTTGTATGAGTCCAACATCATCAACGAATACATCGATGAGCGTTTTCCGCATCCGCAACTGATGCCGGCTGACCCAGTAATGCGGGCCCGGGCGCGTTTGTTCCTGTTTAACTTCGAAGTCGAGCTTTTCAGCCAGATCGATGCGCTAGATCACGGAAACCAGAAGCAGCAGGACCGAGCCCGACAACAGGTGGCGGATCGCCTGACCGAACTATCGCCTGTGTTTCAGAAGCAAAAATTCATGCTTGGCGAGGAATTTTCGATGCTAGACGTAGCCATATCGCCGTTGCTTTGGCGGCTCGACCACTATGGCGTATCGTTGCCTAAATCGGCTGCGCCGCTCATGAAATACGCTGAGCGCCTGTTTTCTCGACCAGCCTTCATTGAGGCGCTGACCCCTTCCGAAAAGGTCATGCGAAAGTAGCCTGATCTTTCATCCCTGCCTTCCGACATGTGTCGTGGTCAAACAGGGGCAGGAAAATCATTTCCTGCAAGGGCGACATGGCTGAGGCGACCTCCACTAAACCCTATTTGCTTCGTGCCCTGTATGAGTGGTGCGTGGATAACGGATTCACGCCCTACCTGTCGGTTATCGTCGACAGTTCCACGCGTGTGCCGATGGAGTATGTGCGGGACGGCGAGATCGTGCTCAACATGGGTCCGTTGGCAACGTCCCGCATTACGATGGGCAATGAATCCATCGAATGCACGGCCCGGTTCGCAGGCGTTGCTCGCGAATTGTCAATACCTGTCGCTCAGGTGGCTGCGATCTACGCACGCGAAAACGGACAGGGCATGTCCTTTGAGGTGGGAGCAAGCCCTGGCCCTGTCTCGAATGCTGTGGCACCGCACTTGAAGGCAATCGACCCTTCGGTCGACGCAACGGAAGAACCCACTCCCCCACCCAAACCAGGAAAACCGACCTTGCGCAGAGTCAAGTAAGTGCCCATTGCATAATTGCCGGAATGGGGGGGTATCTTCCTCGTTTGTGTACATGGATTCTAAGTAGGATTGACCAGTATCTTGAGTTGGCTACGAACTACCAGAGGCTTGCTGTAGCGCCCGCGACTCAGGTCTCACACTACTGATTCGGCACGGGAACCCAGAGAGATTTACCCCTCGGTAATGGATGGGGAGTCGGAAGGTTTTCCAAGACGTTGAATGACTAGGTTTATTCGGGTAAGGGGTGATAGTTTTTCTGGCGCAGGTATCACGAGCACAAGAGTCGTTGCTCAAGAGGATGGCGACCGGCTGCAATGACCTCGTGATCAAAGCAGGAATTCAGCCCTAACTTTTGAAAACAAAGCCCTTTTCAGTGTTGGCGCCACGCGGTACCATGTGCGCCATTCCGCTGCCAGGGCTTTCATTTCGCCCATTTTTAGGCATGGACAAGGCTATGCGCCCTAGGAGATTCGCTTTTGAAGCCTACTGATATCGGTGACCCCAGTTACTTCCATAAAGTCGTGGACTGCCAATGGGCCTGTCCGGCTCACACCCCCGTACCTGAATATATTCGCTTGATCGCGCATGGTCGCTACAGCGACGCATACATGATCAATTGGAAATCCAACGTATTCCCGGGAATCCTTGGCCGCACCTGTGATCGCCCATGCGAGCCGGCGTGCCGACGCGGTCGTGTCGAAGAAGAAGAGTCGAAGGAACCCGTCGCAATCTGTCGACTCAAGCGCGTGGCCGCAGATTACAAGGACGACATCACTGCGCGACTTCCCGAAGTTCCCAAGATAAAGAACGGCAAGCGGATTGCGTGCGTAGGTGCGGGTCCAGCTTCGCTAACCGTGGCGCGCGACCTTGCGCCGCTGGGATATAGCGTCACGATTTTCGATGGTGACAAGCGCGCGGGGGGAATGATTCGTTCGCAAATTCCACGTTTTCGTCTGCCGGAAGAAGTCATCGACGAGGAAACGGGATATATCTTGGGGCTCGGTGTCGAGTTTCGCGCGGGGCATCATGTGGACTCGCTCAAATCGCTGCTTGCAGAAGGCTACGATGCCGTGTTCGTCGGTTCGGGAGCGCCGCGGGGTCGTGACCTGGAGGCTCCGGGTCGCAAGGAGGCCGCCAAGAACATCCACTTGGGCATTGACTGGCTGTCGTCGGTTTCTTTCGGCCATATCGACAAGATTGGTAAGCGCGTCATCGTCCTGGGGGGCGGCAACACCGCGATGGATTGCTGCCGTACCTCGCGGCGCTTGGGCGGTGACGATGTCAAAGTAATCGTGCGCTCCGGCTTTGAGGAGATGAAGGCATCGCCGTGGGAGAAAGAGGATGCGATCCACGAGGGCATCCCCATCCTAAATTTCCTCGTTCCCAAGAGTTTCGTTCACACGAATGGGAAGCTGACGGGGATGACCTTCGAGAAGGTGAAGGCGGTGTACGACGAAAAGGGGCGCCGGAACCTCGTATCAACCGGGGAGCCGGACCAGCATTTCGAATGTGACGATGTGCTTATTGCCGTCGGCCAGGAAAACTCGTTTCCTTGGATCGAGCGAGACATCGGACTTGAGCTCGACAAATGGGGCATGCCGAAGGTTGACGAAAAGACTATGCAATCGACAATTCCCAATCTCTTTTTCGGTGGCGACGCCGCATTCGGGCCGAAGAACATCATTTGGGCGGTGGCGCACGGCCACGATGCTGCAATATCCATTGACAAGTTCTGCAACGGTGAGGACATCGGCAAGCGTCCGCCACCGATGGTCAACCTGATGTCGCAGAAAATGGGCATACACGAGTGGAGCTACGATAACCAGGTTTCCAATGACATTCGGTTCAAGGTGCCATGGCGCGATACGCAGATCACCCTGAAGAACATCAAGATCGAAGTGGAGATGGGCTTTGATCCGTCCACGGCGTTCAAGGAAGCCCAGCGTTGCCTCAATTGCGATGTCCAGACGGTGTTCTCGAAGGATGCCTGCATCGAGTGTGATGCTTGTGTGGACATCTGCCCGATGGATTGCATCACCTTCACTCCGAACGCAGAGGAGGCCAACCTTCGCAAGCAGCTCCTGGCGCCGGCCAACAACCTGACTCAGGACCTCTACGTGTCCGAAGAGCTCAAGACCAAGCGAGTCATGGTGAAGGATGAGGACGTCTGTCTGCACTGCGGCCTGTGTGCCGAGCGCTGCCCCACGGGGGCCTGGGACATGCAGAAGACGCTGATCGACATGACAAAGGCAGGGCCTTCCTGTCGCGACAAGTATATTCCCGTCAAACAGGCGGCTTGAAACCTGCCGCAGCTGCGGTTCGAGCCCCACGCGTATAACGAAAAAAGCGGATCCCAACGATGAAACCCATAGCGGCAGTCAACGATTTCGTTGTCAAGTTCGCCAATGTCAATGGCTCGGGGTCTGCCTCGGCCAACGAGACATTTGCTAAGTCCATCCTGCGCCACGGCGTCCCGATCAGCCCGCGCAATATCTTTCCGTCCAATATTCAGGGCCTGCCCACCTGGTTCGAGGTGCGTGTGACCGAAGAGGGTTATCTCGGTCGGCGCGGCGGCATCGACATGATGGTGGCGATGAATCCGCAGACCTGGGATGCCGACGTGAAGGAGCTCGAGCCGGGCGGGTATCTCGTCTATGACTCGTCCAAGCCGATGCCCAAGTCGAAGTTCCGCGATGACATCACGGTGCTTGGCGTGCCGCTGACGGAAATCTGCAACGCGACCTACACCGATTCGCGCCAGCGCCAGCTGTTCAAGAACATCATGTACGTGGGAGCCTTGGCGGCTTTGCTGGACATGGATACCGAGATGATCGCGGGAGTTATCGGCGACCAGTACCGCGGCAAGGAAAAGCTGCTGAAGTCAAACATCCATGCGCTGCAGCTCGGGTATGACTACGCGAAGAACAACCTGAAGTGCCCGATCGGCCTGCGCGTCCAGAAGGCGGACAAGGTCGGAAACAAGATTCTCGTCGAGGGTAATGCGGCCGCTGCGCTCGGTTGTGTCTATGGCGGGGCCAGCGTCTGCGCCTGGTATCCCATTACGCCGTCTTCGTCCTTGGCAGAGGCGTTCATCAAGTATTGCGAAAAACTGCGCGTGGACCCGGTAACGGGGAAAAACAAGTTCGCCATTGTTCAGGCTGAAGATGAACTCGCATCGATCGGCATCGTAGTCGGTGCCGGATGGAACGGGGCTAGGTCATTCACAACGACTTCAGGCCCGGGAATTTCCCTCATGCAGGAGTTCCTTGGCCTGGCGTACTTTGCGGAAATTCCCTGCACCATCATCGACGTGCAGCGTGGAGGGCCGTCGACTGGAATGCCCACGCGCACACAGCAGTCCGACGTGCTTTCCTGCGCCTATGCCTCGCATGGCGACACCAAGCACGTGCTGCTGTTTCCGGAAGACCCCCGCGAATGCTTCGAGTTTTCCGCGGCCGCCCTCGACCTGGCGGACCGCCTTCAGACGCCGATCTTCGTCCTTACCGACCTTGATATCGGCATGAACCAGCGCTTGTGCGAACCGTTCGCATGGGACGATAGCCACAGCTACGATCGCGGCAAGATCATGACGGCTGAGGAGCTCGAAGCTGGCAAGGATTTCGGGCGTTACCTTGATGTCGATGGCGATGGCATTCCCTACCGCACGCTGCCCGCAACCCATCCGACCAAGGGGGGGTATTTCACGCGCGGCACGACACGCAATGCCTACGCTCAGTACAGCGAGGCTGGCCCTGATTACATGTACAACGTGCAGCGGCTGCTGCGAAAATTCGAAACGGCAAAGGAGCTCGTCCCCAAGCCGGTGGTCCGCAAGGCTGGAAAGGCGACACGGTTCGGCATCATCTATTACGGCTCGACCAGCCCGGCCATGACCGAATGCCTGGATCGACTGGAGGAACAAGGGCTGCATGTGGACGCACTGCGTATCAAGGCCTTCCCGTTCCATGAGTCCATCATCGACTTCATCAGCGAGCACGACCATGTCTTTGTCGTAGAGCAAAACCGCGATGCACAGTTGCGCTGCCTGCTGGTCAACGAGGGCGCGATCGACCCGGCCAAGTTAATGCCGGTGTTGCATTACGACGGCACGCCGATCACGGCGCGATTCATTGTTGCTGAAATCTCGCAGCGCCTGTCCGCATTCAACGTCAAGCCGATCAAGAAGGGCAAGGCTGCCTGATCCGGCGCGCCGAACCCCAGCACCTTCAAGGCAAAAACATGACCTACCTCGCAAAACCGAAGCTTCACCACCCGACGCTGCCAACCAATCGCCTGGGTTATACCCGGCGCGACTACGAAGGCCGGGTTTCCACCTTGTGCGCCGGCTGCGGGCACGATTCCATCTCGGCGGCCATCATCCAGGCCTGCTGGGAGCTTGCGATTGAACCGCACAAGGTCGCGAAACTGTCGGGCATTGGCTGCAGTTCCAAGACGCCGGACTATTTCCTGGGCAGCTCGCACGGGTTCAATACCGTTCATGGCCGCATGCCTTCGGTGCTGACAGGTGCCAATCTTGCCAACCGTGATCTCCTGTACCTGGGCGTGTCGGGCGATGGTGACTCGGCATCCATCGGATTCGGCCAGTTCGCGCATAGCATTCGGCGTGGTGTGAACATGGTCTATATCGTGGAAAACAATGGCGTGTACGGCCTTACCAAGGGCCAATTCTCGGCCACTGCGGACAAAGGCTCGAAGTCCAAGCGCGGCGTGGTAAATACCGACGAGTCGATCGATATGGTGATGGTCGCGCTGCAGTTGGGCGCAACTTTCGTTGCGCGCAGCTTCTCAGGTGACAAGGAGCAACTGATCCCGCTAGTCAAGGCAGCGATCGAGCACAAGGGTTCGGCGTTCATCGACGTGATTTCTCCCTGCGTGGCTTTCAACAACCATACCGGCTCGACGCGCAGCTACGACTATGTGCGTGAGCACAACGAGGCGGTCAATCGCATCGATTTCTTCCCCGGTCGTGAAGCTATCACCACCGATTACGAGCCGGGCAGCGTCAAGGATGTCGTGCAGCATGACGGGTCGGTATTGAGGTTGCGCAAGCTGCATGCCGAATATGACCCATCGGATCGACTCAAGGCAATGAATTACCTTCTGCAGCAGGAGGCCGCCGGGGAAATTGTCACTGGTCTTCTTTATGTCAACCCGGAATCGGAAGACCTGCACGCGCACCTGAATACCGCCGATGTTGCGTTGAACCGGCTTGGCGCGAAGGAACTTTGCCCCGGATCTGCAGCACTGGAAAAGATCAACGCGTCGCTGCGCTGAATCGGAGGCGCGCCCCAAGCCGGGCGCCTGCGAGTCCCAGGCCGTTGGCGGACCCGTATAATTCCAACATAGCCGGGTTAGCTCAGTTGGTAGAGCAGCTGATTTGTAATCAGAAGGTCGAGGGTTCGATTCCTTTACCCGGCACCATTATCCAAGCGGCTCTCCGAGAGGAGGGCCGTTTGCTTTTGTGCCTTGGCGTTACACCGGGGTTACGTTTGCTGGAGTCCAAGATCGTCCGAAAACCAAACCGCTACTCAGAGCGGGGGGACGTCGGAGCCACTTGGTAAGAACTGGCGTTTGGTGGTGGGGCGTAGGGTGTTTGAGTTGGATACCCGCCGTAAGAACTTGCTCGAGAAGGCGGCACATATGGCTGAACTTGATTTGCCGCCGGGGCAGGTGGCGGACGATAAATTCCATCCTGCCCCACCCAACCTACTTGGGCGAATGTCGGAAAACTAGCGGCCACAATAAAAGTAAGCAGACAGAAACTTTTCATGGGAACCATATATCAAACTCCTTTTGGTTTAATAAACCTGAAATCGTCAGGCCCGGCACCGGTAAAATTACCCCATTCCTATCTTTCAGAGCTCAGTATGACCTACATCCGGACTCCTGAGCATCGGCGACTGCGCGCGGAACTCATCAAGCGGTGGCGGCCATGGGAAAAAAGCACTGGCCCAAAAACCACCGAGGGCAAGGCAATCGTTGCCCGAAAATGGCTTTCGGGGTAACCCGCGCGAGACTTTGAGGGCAGCCCGGGAGATAGAGCAGCTTATTTCCGAGGACGCCCTCTTTTGGGCTTCGGCCAGCCGTGGTTACTTCTCAAGATAAACAGGGATGCTGCGGCCTTGCCATTGGATGAACATTGCTCCAAGGCGGCTGCATTTATCCATGCTCTTCGGCCTACTATGCTTCAATACAAAAAAGCCGCATCATCGTTTTTGCCACCCGCTCTAACCTTCAATTGCCAAGGTCTCCCCCTCTCATGCAAAGTGGCTACGCAGGAAAACCTTGTCCGAAATGTGCATACGTGCGTGCTGCGGCCGAAACCGTTCCTGACTGGCAGTGCCCCAATTGTGGAATAGCCTATCTCAAGTATGTGGAGGTGCAGCCGAAGCCCCAACGACATATCGGTGGTCGTACTTTAAGCGGGCCTGCTGTTGCTGGCCTTGATCTGATGGCGTGCCGGGAAGTCTTGATCGGACAGAAGTCCGAGGTAGTGCAGTTACTCCCGATCGAAACAAAAAATCCTTACAGGATATCGGGGACGGCGGGGAGGCCCATAGGCTACGCGGCCAAGAAGGGTGACTCTAGCCTTCAATTTGAACTTCATTTCTTTAACCTTGTCGGGAAGACTGTTTTTCACGCAGTGAATGTCTCTCCTTGGATGGGTTCTTCTTACTTTTTAATTTACGACTCTCAAAAGCTGGGGATTGGCGCGATCCGTTCGATGCGATCCCTCCTGACAACCAAGTTCAGCATCGAGAACGGCGATGGGGAGGCCATCATCGAAGTGGAGTCCCCTATTTGGGGATTATCACCGCTTGTTTTTACGACTGACGGAAAAAAAGTCGCGTCGGTCAGTAGCAAATCCGGGGGGGGAGTCCTGTCAAGTTTTTTCAAAGCCTTTTTACAAGTCAGGGTTGAATTCCATGACAACTCCCTTGATAACGAGGGACGAATGTTAGTACTGGCCGCTGCGCTCTATGTCCCTATGATCGAAAACGAACGAAGAAACTCGTATTAGCCTCCACGGCGAAAAGTAGCTGGTGTAAAAAACTGGTTGTGAATGGCGGACCCAAAAGGAGCCACGTAGCGGCGTAGTGGGTCCCAGTCCTTGACCCTGTACCCGTTTCCGTATCACTCAGTTGCAGAAATATCCGGCTCTTTAGTGCCCGACGTAGCAGGCAATTGCCTGCTACGTCGGGCGAATTCAACGGGTGTAGCCCACTGTAGTGCGGAGTGGGGACGTCTCTCCTTATAACCCGTTCGCCACGCCAGGCAGAGTGGTTCGTTCAGCATCTTTGAAGCTGAACAATGATTCGCACCTGCAAAGGATGGGCGCGGGACAAGCTGCCTTACAATGTGCAGATGAATTTCTCTAACGAGCTGATTCGTGCGGTCAACTTCATATCCGGGCCGTTGCGTGCAGGCTATATCGAGCGGGCTATCGTGAACGGTGCGCTCAGGCCATGCCGGGTGCAAATCATCGTGGTTCATAGCTGATTCGGCAGCCCATACAAGCCGACACCGGCGCTGGCGGTGTCCACGCCGGTGGTAGCTGTACTGTGGAAGGAGGGCGGGCGCGGGTCCGGCGCGCATTGGATTCAAAATGCAAGGGGAACGAGCAGGGATGAACCATCGCATTCTTGTCACGCGTACGCTGGTCGATGAGCTCATTGCGGAGTTGCGAGCGACGTGGGATGTCGACGACAGCCAACTGCACGACGGCCCACATTCCGTGGATGAGCTGCGCACGCGCCTCGCCGATAAGGACGGCGTGCTGCTGTTCGCCGACCGCATCGATGCGGCCACGCTGGATGTGGCACCACGCCTGAAGGCCGTCTGCAACATCACGGTGGGCTACAACAACGTCGATGTCGCGGCTTGCACCGAGCGCGGCATTCTCGTCACCAATGCGCCGGGCGTGCTCGATGACACCACCGCTGACATGACTTGGGCGCTGCTGCTGGCCGCGGCGCGGCGCATCGCCGAATCGGATCGCTGGCTGCGCGCCGGGAACTGGCACGGCATGAAGTTCAGCGACCGCTTTGGGCGCGATGTGCATCACGCCACGCTTGGCATCCTCGGCATGGGGAGGATAGGGCGAGCCGTGGCGCGCCGGGCGGCCGGATTCGACATGCGTGTGATCTATCACAACCGCACGCGCCTCGAGCCCGCTCTGGAGCGCGCAGCCAATGCGCGTTACGTGTCGATGGATGAATTGCTTGCCGAGTCCGATTTCCTATCGCTGCACGTGCCCTATACCGATGCCAACCGCCATGTGATCGGCGCGGCGCAACTGGCCGCGATGAAGCGCACTGCCATCCTTGTCAATGCCTCGCGCGGTGGCTTGATCGACGAGGATGCGTTGGCCGAGGCGTTGCGCGATGATCGGATTGCCGGCGCAGGGCTCGACGTGTTCGACGGTGAGCCCAATGTCAATCCGAAGCTCCTCACCCTGGACAATGTCGTGCTGGCGCCGCACATGGGCAGCGCCACGCGCGCCACGCGTCTCGCCATGGCGAGGCTCGCCATTGAAAACCTCAGGCGCGCGCTCGCCGGCAAGGTGCCGCCGTGCCTGGTCAATCCGGAAGTGCTGTCGCGTCGACGCCGTTGATTCTTCGCCGCCGTATGCGCGTGCCGTGAACTGATGCGCTGATTGGCGGTAGTTGCTCGTTTGCTCCATCAACTGCGCGCGATGATCTTCGACTGTAATCGATCCAGTGCCGACACTCATCTCACGGGAGGGGCAGGGCGCGGCCGAGAACAGCAAACCCTGTTCGAGCGCAAAGATCGCTTCAGCTAGATTTGTGCATTACTTGATTGAGTGCGCAGCAACCGTGAATCTGCGTGATTTTGTACTTGGGTCTGCGACAGATCCCCCCTTACTCCAAACTTAATCTAGAAGAGGCCGCGAAAGGCCCGAATTGCGGCTATATGTTCTGCTGGTGACTTCAATCCTGAGTACATGGTATTGAACGACACGTGCGTGGCGCCCGCTGCTCGGTAGCCTTCCACATCGCGCACCCATGCCTCCGGCGTGCGCCCTGCATGCGCGACGAATCCCTCGATGCCGATCTTGGACGGGTCGCGACCGGCGTTCCTCGCGTGCTGTCGCATGCGCTCGACCAGTTCCGCCGGTTCTTCCGGACGTTTCTGGCGATGCGACACCATCAGCGGGTCCAGTTGATGGAAGCGGGGGTACCAGCCGTCGGCCACCTCGCCGACGCGCTTCAACACCGCATCGGCCATCCCGCCCAGCCAGATGGGGATGGGGCGCTGAACCGGCAGCGGATTGATACCGGCATCGGTCACCTTGTGGAAGCGGCCCTCGAAGGTCACCAGCGGCTTGGTCCACAGCTCGCGCAGCAGGCGTATCTGCTCTGCCTGGCGCGCGCCGCGGTCGTTGAAATTCATTCCCAGTGCTTCGTACTCCACCCAGTTCCAGCCTGTGCCTACGCCCAGGCGCAGGCGCCCGCGGGACAAAACGTCGACCTGGGCTGCCTGCTTTGCCACCAGTGCCGTCTGGCGCTGCGGCAGGATGATGACGCCCGTGGCAAGTTCGATGCGGCTGGTGAAGCCGGCGATATAGCCGAACAGGACAAAGGGTTCATGAAACAAATGTCCTTCGCGATAGGGGCCGGGCAGCCGCTGCTGGTCGTAGGTCGCCCCGTTGGCACCCAGCACGTGATCATAGGCGAGGATGTGGTTGAAACCGAGGTCCTCGACTGCCTGCGCGTAATCGCGCACGGCAGCGGGGTCGGCGGTGATTTCGTTGTGCGGAAAGATGGCGCCGATCTTCATGCGAAAACTCCTGGGTGATTTTAGTAGGGGTGCGCGACGAACTGAGGAGAATCGTAACATTCCTGCGGAACTGTTATCCCATGGAGGGGTATTCGTGCGACTGGCAGGTACCTTGTCATCGCTATAATCCACTGGATGAAAGTGACCATCATTCCCGTGACACCTTTCCAGCAGAACTGTTCACTGCTCATTTGTGAAACGACGAAGCGTGCTGCCGTGGTCGATCCGGGCGGAGACATCGAGGAGATTCTGCGCGCGGTGGAATCTCAGGGCGCGGTGCTGGAGAAAGTTTTTCTGACCCACGGCCATCTCGATCATTGCGGGGGTACCAGCGAATTGCGCCAGCGCCTGGGCATCCCGGTGGAAGGGCCGCAGAAGGAAGATGCCTTCTGGATCGAACAATTACCGGATAGTTGTGCTCGCTATGGATTGCCGCACTGTGATGCCTTCGAGCCGGATCGCTGGCTTGAGGATGGCGATACCGTGAGCTTTGGCGACGTGAGGCTGAAGGTGCGCCATTGCCCCGGCCATACGCCCGGGCATGTCATTTTTTACAACGATGAACATCGTCTCGCTATGGTAGGAGACGTGTTGTTCCAGGGTTCGATCGGCCGCTCGGATTTTCCGCGTGGCGACCATGCCACGCTGGTGCGTTCGATTCGCACGCGCCTGTGGCCGCTGGGCGATGACGTGGCATTCATTCCGGGGCATGGCCCGATGTCGACGTTCGGTGAGGAGCGTGAGAGCAACCCGTTCGTTCGAGACGGCGCCTGATGCCGGTTCCGGGGCGGCGCTATGTCAGCCTACAAAATGAATACATTGCTTTATTTTATATAGGAATGGTAAGGGCTATAAATCGGAAATGATAATAATTTATGGTTCTTCTGATCGCAGAAGAAAAGCGCTGTTGCCGACGGTTGCATTGGTGCTGAGCTTGTTGCTCCCAGGCTGCGCCAGCATCGATGTTCGCGCAGGCAGCGGCACGCAGGGCAATGTCACGAGCACGACGACCCAGGTGCAATTGGCAACGGATTCTGTGGTGGGCGCCGCGATTATTGTGGCAATACTTTTTGCCGAAGAGATCCGCTATTTCCTGCAATCACCCGGGGGGCGGCGCACGCCCGTGTCGGCGGCGGTTGCCGAGCAGGCCCGGATCGCCCCACCACGAGTGCAAGTTCAAGATTGCACCCGCCCCATCGATGCTTCGGCCGGGAATCTGGTCTGTCGCTAGCGACGCCCGTCACGGGCTTTGCCGCGCTCAGGGTTTCAGACAGTTGAGGATCGTCTCCAGGCGTACGAGCCAGTTCTGTGATTCCAGAGTGACTTGTCGCCCGGCGTCGGCCTGCTCTTGCAACCGTCTGGGGGATGCCAGCAAGCGAGCGATGGTTTCCGCGAGCTCCCCGGGTGCGGCGACCGAGTAGAACTGCACGCCGCCCGATTCGCGGTAGACCTCCCCGAGGTAGCCGGTAGCATTGGACAAGCACAGGGCGCGGTTAAGGCTATAGCTGAACACCCGGTCGTTGGCCCCGCTCGGGTAGCTCGACACATCGAGACAGATGCGCGCGCGTCCCGCGAGTGAAAACATGCCTTCATAGTCCGCGGTCGGGGCGTGGCAAATGACATTGTCGGGAACTTCAATCGAGTCCCAGCCCTCGCCTACGACATGCACCATGGCGCCGCTCTGAGCGGCGGCGCGCACTGCATCCAGGCGCATGCGCGCACGAAGGTAGTGCCCGACCGCTCGCAACACCGTGAAAACGGTGGATGCACCGCCGCTTCCTCCGACCGGCAGCTCCAGTTGCGCGGCAGCGCGCAGCACCACGCGATAAAGTGATTCGGAAGGGGTGGCGAGTGCTTGTGCGACACTTTCCTCGCAAAGGTCGGCACACTCTTTAGGCCAGTTGTCGGCCGCCGCAAGTGCGGCATGCTGCAAATGGCCGATGAAGAGGACGTCCAGGTCACGCGCGCCCCAGGGCTGTGAGTGATCGTTGGCAATTCGTATGGCCGGCGGCGCAAATGCCATGCCGCGCAGCCGCAGCTCTGGATAGATCGCTGGAATGTCGGTGAGATTGTCGCGGTCGGGTACGGCGGCATGCAGTCGTGCCGAGTGCACTCCGGGCAGGGGCTGGAACCAGGGCTGGTCGATGAGTAGCGCTACGTAGTCCATGTCCAGGGAGTCGAACAGCGGCTCGCCCCGAGTGGATCCGTCCCATACGGTGATCTGAGACAGCCCCAGACCCCAGCAGCACAGGTCGATCACCGTGTCGCAGGGGCTCGTGGCCAGCGCGCGGTAGAGGGTATCGCGCTCCACTGCGCTGGCTTGGGCCCCGTCCGCAATGTCGAAGCGCAGCGTGTCGTGTCCGAGTTTATGCGCGGCTTCAGCGATACCGAGATGAAAGTCGCTGTAAAACGAAGACGTCGCAGTTGACAGCGTGGTGTTGTAGGGCAGCAGGAAGCGCAAGACGGGTATCGGTCAGGTGCCGGGGCGGATGAGGGATTTCATGCGTCGCAGCTCGGGGAATGCCTTCGCACCGGCGGCCACGAGCAATACCGTGGCAATGCCGCCGGACACCACCGCGAACACCGGTGTAGTGAGTGAGGCGACCAGCCCCGATTCAAATGCGCCTAGCTCGTTCGAGGTGCTGATGAAGACGCTGTTGACGGACGAAACCCGGCCGCGCAGCGCGTCCGGCGTGTAGGACTGCACCACGGTCTGTCGCGTGACGACACTGATGTTGTCCAGGGCCCCGATGGCGGCCAGCGCCAGCATGGACAGCCAGAACGTCGTCGATAGTCCGAACACGACGGTGGCAATGCCGAAACCCGCTACTGCCCAGAGAAACCTTGCGCCGGCGTTCTTGGAGGGCGGCAGATGCCCTTGCGCGATCACCATGAGGCATGCGCCCGCCGGCGTTGCCGCCGCAAGCCAACCCAGGCCAGTCGGTCCAACCTGGAGGATGTCCTTGGCGTAGATCGGCAGCAGCGCCGTGGCGCCGCCAAACAGGACGGCCAGCAAATCCATGGAGATGACGGCCAGAATGACCTGTGTTTTCCAGACGTGCACCACCCCTGCGAACAGGTCGCGCCAAGTGCGCTCGGAAGGCCTTGCGACCATGGGTGCACGTTTGATGCGCGTGGCGAACAGCAGGGAAAGTCCCAGCAGCCCGAGGCTCACCGCATAGACTGCGGCCGCGCTATTGGCGCTGGCTATCAGCATGCCGGCCAGTGCCGGTCCGGCGACGGCGGCTAGCTGGAAAGCCCCCGAGCTCCAGGTCATCGCGTTCTCGAGCATCGGAACGGGGACGACGCTAGGCAGGAGGGCCTGCCTCGAGGGGCGGTTGATGGTTTGCGCGGCGCTGCCTGCGGCGCAGGCAAGATAAAGCCATCCAACCGAGGCACCTGAAAACCCGGCGTAGGCGAGCGAGGCGGCCGCCAACACGGCGAGCGCAAGGCTCGCAATGATGATGTTGCGTCGGTCATGCCGGTCGGCGATCTGGCCGGCGGGCAGAAACAACACGATGACCGGCGCGATTTGCACCAGTCCGACCCAACCCAGCGCCATGGCTGAGCCCGTACGC
>CANJRC010000004.1 GCA_947476535.1 Betaproteobacteria bacterium | reverse complement strand
AGCTGGATGCGCTCGGCCTCGGCCAGGCGCGACACCAGCCAGAACCCCACGTTGTGGCGGTCCCGTTCATGTTGCCGCCCGGGGTTGCCGAGCCCTGCAACCAGCCTGATCGGTGGATGGGCCATATCGATTCAACACGCCAAAAAAAACGCGGCCGCATTGAAACCAAGGCGGCCGCGCTGCATCGGAGCGACGTTACTTCTTGCCGCCCTTGTCGTCCTTCTTGTCGTCCTTCTTGTCGCCACCGGCCTCGGGCGCCTTCTGCTTGACGGCCGGCACATCGGCTGCTGCCGTTGACACCAGCGCTGCAGCGGCTGCAGCGGCTTCTTCCTCGGCGATGGCAGCGCGCGGGATCTGCGCCGAAGCAACAGAGGGGTTTTCCTTCGGCCGCAGGATCGCCTCCACGCCTTGCGGCAGCTTCAGGTCGCGCACATGGATGGAGTGACCCACCGTGATCTGGGACAGATCGACCTCGATGAACTCGGGCAGGTCCGCCGGCAGGCAGCGAACATCCAGCTCGTTCATGGTGTGGCTGACCAGCGCCGAAGACAGCTTCACTGCGGGCGATACTTCTGCCCCGGTGAAGTGCAGAGGCACCCGCATGTGGATTTTCTGGTCCGGCCTCACGCGCTGGAAATCGATGTGCTGCACCTGCACCTTGAAGGGATGCATGTTGACCGCGCGCAGAAGGACCTGTTCCTTTGCGCCGTCCAGGGTCATTTCCAGGATGGACGCGTGGAACTTTTCATTCCGCAGTGCGTGGTACAGCGCGTTGTGGTCGAGCTCGATATTGACTGCTTCCTTCTTGCCGCCGTAGATGATTCCGGGGACTTTTCCGCCATTGCGCAGGCGGCGGCTCGCACCCGTGCCCTGCAATTTGCGCGTTTGCGCGTGAACTTCCAATGCCATGATGAACTCCAAATGTTGGACGACCCGCGACCAGGCACATCCGTTGAAAAAACTGCTCCTTGCAACACGACACCGGACCGCCATTCAAGCAAAGGCGACTCGCTGCCTCATTACCCCTCATTTCCCTTTACTGCCTGCCACACCCTATTCCATGAACAGCGAGCTGACCGAATCCTCGTTGCTGATGCGCAGGATCGTTTCCGCCAGCAGGCCCGCCACCGAGAGCACGCGGATCTTCTTGCATGCCTGCGCTTCCTTCGACAACGGGATGGTGTCGGTCACCACCAGCTCGTCGATCGACGACTCATCGATCCGCGCCACCGCGCCGCCCGACAGCACCGGGTGCGTGCAATACGCCACCACGCGCTTGGCGCCTTCGTCCTTCAGGGCCTGCGCCGCCTTGGTCAGCGTGCCCGCCGTATCGACGATGTCGTCCATGATCACGCAGGTGCGATCGCGCACGTCGCCGATGATGTTCATCACCTCCGATACATTGGCCTTCGGCCGCCGCTTGTCGATGATGGCGAGGTCCGAGTCGAGGCGCTTGGCCAGCGCCCTCGCCCGCACCACGCCACCCACATCGGGCGACACCACGATCAGGTCTTCATAACCGTGCTTCCACACATCGCCGAGCAACACCGGCGCCGAATAGATGTTGTCCACCGGCACGTCGAAAAACCCCTGGATCTGGTCGGCATGCAGGTCCATCGTCAGCATGCGATCGACGGCGACAGCCTGCAGCATGTTGGCCACCACCTTCGCGCTGATCGACACCCGCGCCGATCGGGGGCGCCGGTCCTGCCGCGCGTAACCGAAATACGGCATCGCCGCAGTAACCCGCCCCGCCGATGCGCGCTTCAGCGCGTCGACCATCAACAGCACTTCCATCAGGTTGTCGTTGGTCGGCTGGCAGGTGGACTGCAACACGAAGCAGTCCTTGCCACGCACGTTCTCCAGGATCTCGACATTGACCTCGCCGTCGGAGAATTTCGTCACCGTGGCATGCCCGATAGGGATGTTCAGCCGCCGCACCACCCCATGCGCAAGCAGGGGGTTGGCATTGCCGGTAAACACCATCAGGCTTTCGTATGCCATCTATCGCTCCGCGCTGTCTGCCATCCGATGACGTTCAGCAATTGACCTGTTGTGGGCCCGGCATTCACATTCATGCAGCTGCGTCACACCCGTTCGTCAGGCTTCAGGCCTGTCCTGCTTCACGACTCGATTCCAATCGGGGCTGGGGAGGAAGGATTCGAACCTTCGCATGCCGGAATCAAAATCCGGTGCCTTAACCAGCTTGGCGACTCCCCAAATTCATCTGTCTTCCAGTACTTCGAGAATCGGATGGTGCTCCAATCCCCGTGCTACCAATCCACGCATATCGCCGGGCAGTCGCTTGGCCACATCGCGCGCTTCGACTTCAGTCTCGAATTCAGCGAAAACGCAGGCCCCGGACCCGCTCATCCGCGCCGTGCCCGCCGCGCTTCCGCCATTGCTCCTTAACCATTCCAGATGCCCGGCAACCGCGGGGTACTTGCGGCACACCACGCCTTGAAGGTCATTGCGTCCACTCGTGGCCGCATGATGCACCTTTTTCCCTACCGGGTTTGAGGGGTCGAAAACCCCATCTGGACCTTCCGAAAAGCTTGATATTGTGATGGTTTTTGAATTTCTTGTCAATTCGGGATCGGCAAAAACGGCTGAGGTCGGCACGGATACCGGCGGCACGAGAACGAGGTACCAGGCGGCCGGTAGGTCGACCGGCGTCAACTGCTCCCCAACGCCTTGGGCGAACGCATTGCCCCCACCCAGAAAGAACGGGACATCGGCCCCCAACCTTAACCCGATGGCCATCAGTGCCGGCTGCTCCAGCCCGAGTCCCCACAAGCGGTTCAATGCCAGCAGGGTCGTTGCGGCATCCGAACTGCCGCCACCAAGTCCCCCCCCCATCGGAATGCACTTGTCCAGGTGAATATCCACCCCCGTACCCCGGCCGGTCGCCTCGCGCAGGGCGCGCGCCGCGCGCACGCAAAGGTCGTTGGCGTCGTTCAGCCCGGCAATGTCGGCAACGAGCGAAATCCGTTCATCCGCGCGACGGGAAAACCGCAGGCTGTCCTGCAGGTCGATGAGGCGGAACATCGTCTGCAGGAGGTGATAGCCATCGGGACGCCGCCCCGTCACGTGGAGGAACAGATTGAGCTTGGCCGGGGCCGGAAAGGTGCGCGCCCACAGAGCCGGATCCGCAGGCGCACTCGTCATTGCGGCGCCTTTTTCCATTGGTCGATGATGATGCGCAGCTCCACGCGACCGCGCGCCCCCTCGTGCGACAGCGTCATGCGGCTGGGGAGCGCATCGTTCCAGGCAAGGTATTCGATGCGCCAATCATCCTGCTTCACTTCCTTGACCTGCCCTATTTCATCGCGCTCCACCTGGGCCGCCCTGCCCACCGAAGCGCGCCCGCGCACCCAGTCGGGCATACCCGTCAGCGGGAGGCGCCATCCGAGGACTGATTCGGTGAGGGACTCGGCATCCCCTGCGCGGTACTCCTTGCCCTCCGCCGTGGTGAGCGAGGCCTCGCCGCCGCGCCGGACAATGCGCGCAATGCCCTGGCCCAGCGGGCCGGTGATCAGCACATCATCGCTCGATGCGCCATGCCGCCACGAAATGCGTGTGCTTCCACCTTCCTCACCATAGCGCACAGCAGCGCGCCCCTCGAGCTCGAACTCGATGTCTGCCCGCCCGCCCAGGATCTCCGGCAGACTTGCACAGCCCGACAGCAGGAATTGGAAGAGACACAGGCAGGCGGTAAGTAGCGTGGATTTCACGAATGACACTTGCGTTGGCAACGACGATTGCAGTCGGAGGCGCCGCGCAATAGAGCCGCGTGCGCGCCCCGGATCAGGGTTTGATGCGCTTGAGCGTGTTGAGCAGCTGGTCGTTGCCGGGAAATTTATCCAAGCTGTCTTTGACGATGCGCTCGGCCTCGGCGCGCTCACCGCTCACCCAGAGCACTTCGGCCAGGTGCGCCGCGATCTCGGCGTCGGGCCGGGCCGCGAACGCCCGGCGCAGATACTGGATCGCCTCCGCGAACTGCCCCTGCCGGAATAGCACCCAGCCCATGCTGTCGATGATGAACGCATCTTCCGGCGCAAGTTTCAGCGCCTTTTCGATCAAGTCACGCGCCTCGGACAGGCGCAGGTTGCGATCGGCCAGCGAATAGCCCAGGGCATTGTAGGCATGCGCGTGTTCCGGACGTATGCCGATCAGCTTGCGCAGGCTGGACTCAAGGACATCCAGGCGCTCGATCTTTTCCGCCAGCATGGCGTGGTCGTACAGCAGGTCGGGATTGTTCGGCAGCCGATCGAGCTCCCTGGAGAGCAGGTCGAATGCGAGTTGCGACTGATTGGCGTCGCGCAGCAATTGCGCTTCGGACAGAAGCAACTGAGTGCTCTGCTGCGAGTCGGTCACTTCGCTCGCCCGCAGCCAGGCTCGCGCCTGCTCGAGCTGCCCTTGCTTGGCAAGGACCTGTGCGTAACGGGTGCGCGACAGCAGGTATTGCTCGCCGGGCTCCACCGCGTTGTACCAGGTCAGCGCATCGGGCAGTCGCTTCTGGTCTTCCGCAATCTGGCCCAGGTACAGCCTCACCACGTCCTTGTCCCGATAGTCGAGCTGGAGCAGGCGCTTCAGATTGGTTTCCGCGACGGCATGGTCGTTCATCTGCAGGGACAGCAGCGCAACTGCATAAATGACGTCGGCATTGTCGGGGTAGGACGCCAGCAGTCCCTGGAACTCGCTGCGCGCTTCAGGCAGGCGCTTGTCGGCGACCAACGCGCGCGCGTAGGCCAGGCGCACCTCGCGTGAAGCCGGATTGGCCTTGAGGAAACCGCGCATGGCCTGCAGCGCTTCAATATTGGAGCGCCGCTGCAGGATCTGCGCTTCCAACAGGACGGCCGACTCCCAGTCGGCGCGAAGTTCGCGGGCGCGGCGGATCTCTTCGAGCGCAACGGCTTCGTTTCCACCCGAGAGCGCAACCTGGGCCACTGCAAAATGGGCCTGGGCATTGTCCGCATAGCTCGCCGCCAGCGCACGTGCCAGCTGCAACGCACCGGCCTTGTTGGAGGCGCCAGCCAGCGTGCGACCCACCTGGGAAAACATTTCCCCGACATCGGCGCCCGGCGCAGACAGCATTTGCTTCACGTGCGGCTCGGCTTCATCGAATCGATTGACGGCGATCAGCAGTCCAACCAGGGCCTGCAGCGCACGTGTGGACCGCGGGTCTGCGTCACGCCAGATGCGCGCCGCCTCAACGGCGGCATTGCTCATGCGTGCAAACATGGCCATTTCCGTGGCGCGGCGCGCAATGCGCGGGTCGCGCGTGCGCTTGGCGAGATCGACATACGCCTGCGCGGCAAGTCCGATATCTCCGCGCTGCGCGGCGATCTCGGCAATCAGGAATTCATAGAGGATCGTCTCGGTCAAATCCTGCGCCGGCAGCTCCGGAGGCGGGTCCTGGGGCCGGGCATTGGCGCGTGGAATCTGTACCGAAGGGCTCGCCGCCGCAGACTGCTGCGCCACTGCGTCGGGCGGGCGGGCATCGCCCTGCGCTACAGTCGCGTCCGGTTTTTGCGGTGCTTGAGAGCACGCCTGCAAGCACGACAACAGCAGGATCAAGATGCCGGCAAGTGGCGCGCGCAAAGAAAAACGCAAAGGGAAATAGTGAATTTTTTGCATCCAGTTCGGCGAAGGCGACGAGGGTAGAATCGCGATCCCACAGTTTAGGGAGCAGCGCCTTGCGCCGCAAGCAAAACTGCCGTTCCGCAGACAAAGAATGGCGCTTTGTCGGCGAAGTGGCCCGTCATGCTCCCGTCAGGCACGTGGATTCGATATAGTCGTGCACCGAAATACACCCTAGCGGTCCATCACAGATGCCTGAACTTCCGGAAGTCGAAATCACATGCCGCGGCATTGCGCCGGCCATCACCAAGCGTAAAGTGACCGGCGTCGTGGTGCGCAACCCGCGGCTGCGCTGGCCCATCCCGCGCCGCCTGCCGGCTTTGATCGCCGGCAAGACGATCCGCAGCGTGCAACGGCGAGCGAAGTACCTGTTGCTGGAGGCGGCAGGTGGCTGGCTGATCCTGCATCTGGGCATGTCCGGGAGCCTGCGCATCGTAAAATCGGATGAGCCCGCAGGTGTCCACGACCATATCGACCTGCAATTCGGGAGCCATGCGTTGCGGCTGCGCGATCCGCGCCGATTCGGTGCCGTCCTGTGGCACGCCGGAACGAATGTGCTTTCTCACCCCTTGCTGGCTCACCTCGGAGTCGAGCCCCTGGAAACGGCTTTTTCCGGAAACGTGCTTTACGCCGCGGCGCGTAACCGTCGCTCGAGCGTGAAACAATTATTAATGGACCACACAGTGGTCGTCGGCGTGGGAAACATATACGCAAATGAAAGCCTGTTTCGAGCGGGCATACGGCCCGCCACCCAGGCAGGGCGCGTCTCCGCCGCCCGATATGATCGGCTCGCGACCGAAGTCCGCGCAACGCTTGAAGCGGCGCTCAAGGCAGGCGGCAGCAGCCTGCGCGATTTCGTCCACTCTGATGGGTCATCAGGCTATTTTCAACAGCAGTATTTTGTCTACGGTCGAACCGGCGAACCTTGCCGCGTCTGCGGCGGTCCGATCCGTGTGAGCCGCATGGGGCAGCGCTCGACATTCCACTGCCCGACCTGCCAGAGGTAGCGCAGCAGAATTGCGCGCATCAACGGCGCGTCACTTTGGCGATGCGCGCACCTTTTCCGACATCGCCTGCTGTACCAGAGGGTGCACGAACTGCCCGACATCGCCGCCCAGGGTGGCGATTTCCCGGACCAACGTGGCGGAAATGAAGAGATGGTGCTCTTCGGGCGTGAGGAATACGGTTTCGACATCGGGAATCAGGCGCCGATTCATGCCAGCCAACTGGAACTCGAATTCAAAATCCGACACGGCTCGCAAGCCACGCATGATGACCTTGGCCTTGTGCTCGCGTACGAAGTCGCGCAACAGGCCGCTGAATCCGAGCACCGTGACGTTCTTGTACTGTGACAACACACGGCGCGCGAGGTCAATGCGCTCGTCGAGAGAAAAAAACGGCTTCTTGCCGCGGCTGTCTGCGACACCCACCACCACGGTTTCAAATAGCACGGAGGCACGCCGGACCAGGTCCTCGTGCCCGCTGGTAATCGGATCGAACGTTCCGGGATATACGGCAATCGTCACTATGGTTCCCATCGCATCAATTGAAAATGGACTTGACCTGCCTTGCCCTGCTTTTCCGTCTTCCATGACTGCGGCACTACGGCTTGCACACCGGCTTCCATGTAGACGAGCCCGCCTGTTGCAAGCAGCGGGGGCAGCAGTGACAGAACCTCGTCAGGCACCCCCTGGTCGAACGGCGGGTCAATGAAAACGACATCGAATCGAGTTTCGCCAACCGCTCCGCCATTGGCGCTGCGGCGCAGGAATTCTAACGCATCGGCACGCACGATCTTGAGACGGCTCGCAGAAAAACGGGTGGCGTTCGCTTCAAGCGCACGCACGACCACCGGGTTGTTTTCGACCATGATCACTTGCGATGCGCCGCGCGAATGTGCCTCGAACCCAAGCGCGCCGGAACCCGCATAAAGATCGAGGCAGCGGAATCCCTCCAGATCATGGCCTAGCCAGTTGAACAGCGTTTCCCTGACCCGGTCCGGCGTCGGGCGAAGCCCCGGCAACTCCGGAAAAGCGATGCGCCGGCTGCGCCATTCTCCCGCGATGACCCTGACCTCCCCTCCGGGCTGGGTGCGTTTTCGGCTCACTGGAAAACCGGCATGAACAAGCCTCGCGGCGACCCGGGGGTCGGCCATGCCACGAGTACAGGCCCAAATAACTTCAATGAATGCATCTCCATATACCAAGAGGCCAAAGAGGCCAAAGAGGCGAAGCTGATAGAATTCACACCTATCTTAGCGCCTTTCATGGTGCGCTCCCGCGTGTTGCACACGCACCGAACAGCGCGCGGCACGCCTCCAACTTTTGGCACCCAGATGCTCGGCCTCTTCAAGAAATCCGCCCCAGACGCAAAGCCGGAAACCCCGGCCGCGCGCACCAGCTTCCTTGCCCGCCTCAAGGAGGGCCTGAAGAACACGCGCTCGCAACTTACCGGTCTATTTGCCGGGCGAAAGCTCGATGAGTCGCTGTTCGAAGACCTGGAGTCCGCCCTCATCTCCGCTGACACAGGAATGGATGCGGCGACATTTCTGCTCCGACAATTGCGCGAGCGGGCCCGCAAGGAGCGGGTGGAGACGGCCGAGCAACTGAAGGGGCTGCTTCGGGAGATCCTCGCAGAATTGCTGGCACCGCTTGAACAACCTGACCCCCTGGACCCCCTGGCGCCGAAGAAGCTGCCGCAACCCTTCGTCATCATGCTGGCCGGTGTCAATGGCGCAGGCAAGACGACCTCTATCGGGAAGCTGGCCAAGTTGTTCCAGGATCAGGGGCGCACCGTGTTGCTCGCGGCAGGCGACACCTTTCGAGCGGCCGCCCGCGAGCAGCTGATCGCCTGGGGGGACAAGAATGGCGTCGCAGTGATCTCGCAGTCAGGTGGCGATCCTGCCGCAGTGATTTTCGATGCCGTGCACGCCGCGCGGGCACGCAACATCGACATCCTGCTTGCCGACACCGCCGGCCGACTGCCAACACAGCAACACCTCATGGAGGAGGTGCGCAAGATCAAGCGCGTCATCGGCAAGGCGGATGCCTCCGCGCCGCATGAAGTGTGGCTGGTGCTGGACGCCAACAACGGACAGAATGCCTTGAACCAGGTGCGAGTATTCGACGATTCCCTGGGTCTGACGGGGCTCATACTGACCAAGCTCGATGGAACTGCAAAGGGCGGCGTGCTGGCAGGAATTGCCTATGCGCGCAAGCAGCTTGCTGCGCCGCGCCCCCTGGCGATCCGATACCTCGGTGTCGGCGAGGGACTGGATGACTTGCGTCCCTTCGTGGCAAGCGATTTCGTCGCCGCACTCCTGGACTAGTTCGGATGCGCGCATCGCGATGCTTGATCCTCGGCCCTTCCAATGGCCCATGACGTACAACCCTTGACTGATCGACGGGCTGCGCACACGTGACCCAGTCCATCATCAGCGTGCGGAATGTCACCAAGCGATATCCTGGCGGACTCGAGGCCTTGTCGGGCATTTCGATCAACATTGAGCCAGGCGAATTTGTTTTCCTTACCGGTCATTCCGGCGCTGGAAAAAGCACGTTAGTCCGGCTCCTCGCGGCAATCGAGCGCCCCTCCAGCGGCAGCGTGCTGGTCGCCGGGCAGAACGTTTCCGCACTATCTCCACGGGGCATCCCGTTTCTCAGACGTAACCTGGGACTTATCTTCCAGGACCAGAAACTCCTGCTCGATCGCAGCGTGTTCGACAATGTCATGCTGCCGCTTATCGTTACCGGCCAGCCATACCGCGACTCGATGCGTCGCGCGCGTGCCGCGCTCGACAAGGTCGGATTGCTCGATCGCGAGAAGGCGAAGCCGATAGCGCTCTCAGGCGGCGAACAGCAGAGGCTTTGCATCGCGCGCGCCGTGGTCAATCGTCCCAGCATCCTGATTGCCGACGAACCGACCGCCAGCCTCGATACCGAGTATGCGCAAACCATCACGGAGATGTTTCACTCGTTCAATCAGGTTGGTGTCACTGTGCTGATTGCGACACATGACAGGGAACGGCTCGAACGCGGGCGAGTCATCACGCTCAGCCACGGCAGGATTACCCCATGATCGCGTGGCTACGTCATCACTGGCAATCGTTGCAGTACGCGCTGGGGCGATTTGCCGAGACCCCGTTCGCATCCTGCGCCAATATTGTCGTGGTGGGTGTGGTACTGGCCCTACCCTTGGGAGCCTACGCGCTGCTGTCCAACCTCCAGTTCCATGCAGGGTCCCTGCCGACCGAGCCCCAGATCAGCATCTTTCTCTCCACGGCACCCGGTCGAGCTGACGTGGCCTCGCTGGAGGCGCGACTGCGCAATGCCGAGGGTGTGCGCTCGGTGCGCTTTGTGCCCAAGGACACTGCTCTGGCGTCGCTCAGGCGATTGCCTGGGCTCAGCGACGTTATCGCATCGTTGCGCGAAAATCCGCTCCCGGACGCGTTCGTGGTGACCTTGACCTCTTCGGATGCGGATGTCTCAGTCCGGCTGGAAACGCAGTTTCGCGGCCTTCCCGGTGTCGGCACCGTCCAGGTGGACTCGGAGTGGGTACGCCGCATCGAGTCTTTGATGCGCATCGCCCGCTCCGCAGTCCTGATGCTGTCGTTATTGCTTGGATTGGCACTGGTGGCCGTTACCTTCAATACTATTCGCCTGCAGGTCCTGACCCAGCGAGAGGAAATTGAGGTCAGCAAGTTGGTCGGTGCAACTGATGCCTTTGTGCGTCGCCCCTTCTTCTACCAGGGGGTTGCGCTGGGGGTTGCCGGGGGCGCGATCGCCCTATGCATCGTGCAGGGTGCCATGTTGGTCTTCAAAGCGGATCTCGCCCTGCTCGGGCCCATCTTCGGGATCCTGCCGGTTTTGCGACTGCTGGCACTGCCGGATTCCCTGTCATTTCTACTCTTCGCCGGAATCCTTGGCTGGCTCGGCACATACTTATCAGTTAGCCGGCACTTACATACTCATGGTTCCTTATAGGGCAAGTCTTAGCTGAGAATATTTCGCGGCATCGCGAACGATCAGCGGTATTAGCACTCTAACCTCTGGAGTGCTAAAATTTAATCAAGAGTGAATTAGCTGGCTTGGCTGGCAAGACCGCCAGCGAGCCAATAACGGCAAAGGAGGTTTCGAATGGCACACGCCACAGCGTTACCGGTGCCGGTTGGTGTCGGAAGCATCGAGAACTACGTCCAGTCCGTGAACCGGTTCCCCATGCTGACGCCGGAGGCCGAACTGCGCCTTGCACGAAAGTTCCAAAGCGAGGACGACATTGAAGCCGCCCGACAGCTGGTTCTGTCGCACCTGCGCGTGGTTGTCGCGATTGCGCGCGGCTACACAGGCTACGGCCTGCCGCAGGCAGACCTGATTCAGGAAGGCAACATCGGGCTGATGAAGGCGGTCAAGCGTTTCGATCCGGAGCGCGGAGTGCGCTTGGTGTCGTTTGCCATCCACTGGATCAAGGCGGAAATGCATGAATTCATCCTGCGCAACTGGCGTCTGGTGAAGATTGCAACGACCAAGGCCCAGCGCAAGCTGTTCTTTAACCTGCGCAGCATGAAGCCGGGCCTGGAGACACTTACGCCCACCCAAGTTCGCGGCATGGCCAAGACGCTCGGCGTCAAACCCGAGGAAGTCGTGGAAATGGAAACACGGCTCTCGGGACAGGATATCGCCCTGGAGCCCAAGGAAGAGGACGAGGACAGCTTCGCGCCCATCGCCTACCTGGCCGACCCGGCAGCCGGCCCCGCGCAGCTGGTTGAAGCCGAGGAAAATGACAGGCTGAAGGTTGAGGGCTTGGAATCTGCCTTGTCGGCGCTGGATGCGCGCAGCCGGCGCATCATCGAGGCACGATGGCTTCGCGAGAAGGACACCGCGACGCTGCACGACCTGGCCGCCGAATTCAAGGTCTCGGCAGAACGCATCAGGCAGATCGAAGTCAAGGCGATGGCAAAAATGAAGGAAGTGCTCGCAACGGCTTGAGCATCACTCATCGGAAATGAAAACGCCGCATTCATGCGGCGTTTTCATTGGGGGCCGCGAACCGATTCCCCGGCCAGATGATTCGCTCAGCCTTGTGCGGCAAGCAAGGACTTCAGGTCTTCCACCAGCGCGTCGCCGCCGCTGCCGCTCTTCACGAGAAGGCGCAACCGCCCCTTCGCGTCAAGCACATAACTTGCGGCGGTATGGTCCATCGTGTAGTTTTCGGGTTTCGATCCGGCCACCTTCTGGAAGAAAACCTTGAATTCGCGCGCCACTTTTTGTGTCGCCGCCAGGTCGCCATAGAGCCCGAGAAATGACGCGTCGAACGCGGGCACATACTGCGCAAGCAAGGCTTGCGTATCGCGTTCAGGATCCACTGTGACGAACAGGACTTGCACCCGCTGGGCATCGCCCCCGAGCTTGCCGAGCACCTGCTTGAGTTCTACCATGGTGGTGGGACAGACATCAGGGCAGCGCGTGTAGCCGAAGAACATCAGCACCACCTTCCCGGAGAAATCCGCGAGCGTTCGCGGCTTTCCCGTATGGTCGGTGAGCGCGAACTCCTTACCGAAATCAGCGCCGGTGATATCCGTGTTTCTGAACGAGGGCTTAGCCGGCCCGCAGGCCGCGACAAAAAGCAGCAGCGCGGCGCAAACCATGGCGCGCTTCAATGCCTCAAAGCACGACATAGTGATCAAGCAGCAGGCCAGCGAACAGGAGCGCGAGATAAGTGATGGAATAATGAAAGGTCCTGCGCGCAAGTTCATCACTGTAGTGAGCGTAAAGGCGAATCACGTAGCCAAGAAACACTGCTCCGAGCAACACCGCGACAAAGAGGTAGATGAATCCGCTCATGCCATGGACGAACGGCAGGAGCGAGCAGCCGAAGAGGATGATCGTGTAGAGCAGCACCTGCAAGCGCGTGTAGCGGTTTCCGTGGGTAACGGGCAGCATGGGCAGACCGGCCTTCGCGTACTCGTGGCTTCGGTAGAGCGCCAGCGCCCAAAAATGGGGCGGCGTCCAGGCGAAGATGATCAGCACCAGCAGCAACGCTTCAGGCGCCACTTCGCCGGTCACGGCGGTCCACCCCAGCAATGGCGGCATGGCACCCGACAAACCCCCGATGACGATATTCTGGGGTGTCAGTGGCTTAAGCACCACGGTATAGACGATGGCGTAGCCGACAAAGGTTGCGAGCGTAAGCCACATCGTCAGTGGGTTGACATACCGGTACAGCACCCAGAGGCCGACCCCACCGACCACGCCGGCAAACAGCAAGGTCTGCACCGAAGACAGTTCCCCTCGAGGCAACGGACGGCCTCGCGTTCGCGCCATCATGGCATCGATCTTCTGTTCGACCAGACAGTTGATTGCTGCGGCAGCACCGGCAACAAACCAGATGCCAACCGTCCCTGCGAACAGGATTGGTGCGGGGACCGCACCCGGTGTGGCGAGAAACATGCCGATGACGGCACAAAATACGATCAGAGCCACCACGCGCGGCTTGGTCAGCGCGAGGAACCGCAACAATTGCACCGTAATGGAGTGGGAAGCGAGGAGCATCGGGTTCGCCGTGGGAGATCTCGGAGTGATCTGATTGGACGCGAAGACGGCGCCGTCTCGTGGAAAAGGAATGGCGTCGCTGCCTCGGATTTTATCACGGGGGCCGTGCCGTCCCGCCGGCATGAAACGCTGATCGCCGGTGAGGTTCAGCCGACTCTCGACAGCTTCAACAACCTCAGGAGATCGTTTTTCATGCCGCTGGGGTCGGCCGTCGGAGGATATCTGAGCATGAGGTTTCCCAGAGGATCGATGAGCCAGATGTGATCGCGCGCCTCCGCGCCACTGCGCACGGGAAAGTTCTTCAGCAGATCTTCTGGCACCCGAATCAACATGGTTCCGTCGTAATCACGCAACAAGGTGGCACCTACGGGCTGCTTGTCAGCGAGCAACCAGACCCGCACAACCCGTTCCATGTTCTTTCCCTGGGTCAGTCTCACCTGGCGCAGCTTGTACTGCTTCGCCACGCATCGCTCGTCACACGCGCCGGAGTCGATATGCAGCAGAATCCACTTTCCCTTCAGCCCCCCCAAGGTCGCCGGCCGACCCTCGAGATCCGTTCCCGCAATCTCCGGCAACGGCGTCGGCACCAGCAGCTCGCCATAGTTCATGCGCTCCTTGGGTGGTGCAAAATAATACAGGCCCATCGATGCAACAAATGGAAACAGGCAAACGGCCAGCAGCACCCACAGCGTGCGCAGGCTACGGGGACGGCTCTGATCAGGGCTCATTGTTCTCGGCTTTCTTGAGATTGAATCCGATCCACAGGATCACCGCAACCACGGCCATGGCATACCACTGGAAAGCATAGGCACGATGATTGTCGGTGCGCGCGTCGGGACGCGGCCAGTCACGCATTAGTCCGTCGCTGGAGGGACTGCTCTGCAGTATCACAATCGGCTGCAAGGCCATGCCCTGCTCTGCGGCAACGCGCTCAATAACCAGGTTCTGGCGGAGGGGGCTGGCACTTGCGTTGCCCTCAGGGACCCGGGACAACTCGTAGGGATTAGGCATCGGAACCATGGCGGTTCCTTCAATGGTCAGACTCCCGCTAGGTGTAACGACAGGAGGAAGCTGCTCCCGACGCGTGCCGGCCGCCACCCATCCCCGATTAACCAGCACGTGCAGCGTGCTGCCTTCAATGCGCAAGGGCATCACCACGTGGTACCCGGCCACACCGTTACGCACCCTGTTGTCGACGAGGATCATTCGCGACGCGACAAATTCCCCGCGTACGGAAACGCGCCGGCGAGCCCACTCGGCGCCCTCAACCGGCACCGATGGCAGCGTGACTACGGGGCCCGTTGCCAGCGAGTCCTGCTGCACCTGCAACGCGAGTTTTTCCTGCGCGCGCCGCGTCTGCCAGTTACCCAATAGCACGGTCATCACCGCAATGACCAGCATCACCAGCGTTGGCATCAGGTGCGGCCGGAAGCGGTAGTGCTTGGAACCACTCGACATGATTGCCACTGCTATAGTCGCGAATCAATCATCCGTCGGCCACCCATTCATGCGCATCATTGTCATCCTGTTCCTGATCGCCATACTCGCCAGTCTGGGCTCCGCCCTGTACTACATGGTCACCGACCGAAACAACAGCACGCGCATGGCGCGTGCGCTGGCGATCCGGGTCGGCTTTTCGGTGACGCTGTTCCTGATGCTGATGGCCGCATACTACTTTGGGTTGATTCCCGGCCGGACTGGCTGAAGCCGGCCCGTGCAAAAAAAAAGCCGCAACAGGTGCGGCCCCGTGAATCCCCCATGTATAGCGAGGGTCCCCATTTCATTCTTCTTTCTTCTCATGCCGTCAGCCTTTTAGGCCTTCGGCACCCCCCCCCTTTTAGAACCAGTACACAAAGATAAACAGGAACAGCCACACGACGTCAACGAAGTGCCAATACCAGGCCACACCTTCGAATGCAAAGTGATGATCAGGCCTAAAGTGCCCCTTGAGGCAACGGAACCAGATCACGATGAGCATGATGGTGCCGATTGTCACGTGAAACCCGTGAAAACCGGTCAGCATGTAGAAGGTGGTACCGTAAATGCCGCTGGTGAGCTTGAGGTTGAGCTCTGAATACGCATGGCTGTACTCGTAGGCCTGAAAACCGAGAAAAGTAATGCCGAGCAGAATGGTCAGGCCGAGCCAGAGGATGAGCTTGCCCCGGTTGTTGGCCAGCAAGCCGAAATGGGAAATGGTGAGCGTTACCCCGGAGGTGAGGAGCAGCAATGTGTTGATTGCCGGCACACCCCAAGCGCCCATGGGGGTGAAATTGGCCTCTGCGCCAGGCCCGGCGCTGGGCCAGGTTGGACTGAAATCGGGCCACAGGAGCTTGTGATCGATCGAGCTCAATTCCGGAACTGAGTACAGCCGCGCATAGAAAAGGGCTCCGAAGAAGCCTGCGAAGAACATGACCTCGGAAAAGATGAACCAGCTCATGGACCAGCGATAGGAGACGTCCACGCGCTTTGTGTACAGCCCCGCCTCAGACTCTCCGATGACCTTGCCAAACCAGAGCACCATCATGTAGATGAGCACGAGGAGGCCTGCAAGGCTGGACCACGGGCCCAGAGCCACTTCATTAAACCACATGGCAAAACCGCCCAACAGCAGCAGGATGCCTACTGAACCGATGACCGGATATGCGGCCGGCTCTGGCAGGTAATAATTATGCGTTGGCGTCGCGTTGCTCATGCTTGTTCTCCCTCTGGATGCACTTGATCTGTCACCTGCTGATATTTCTCATCGGAGTCACCGGATCTCACCGGTTGGAACTCCACCTCAACCCATCGCCCTACCCAGGATGAACCTCACCAGGAGAATCAACCCGCCCACAAAACAGAGTCCTGCAACAACAGCTGCCACCCCGATTTGCACCGGCGACAGCTGGACCGTCTCCTCATCATGGTCCCCACGCTTTCGTATTCCGAGAAACGCCGACAACACGGTCTTGGCGATTGCAGCTGGCGTGGCCTTGCGCTTTTCTTTCTCTTTCACAACCTAGCCGGGCCGCTTCTGCGTTCCAGCCACTTCGAAAAAAGTGTACGACAACGTGATCGTTCCAATGTCTTTTGGCAGGTCCGGATCGATCACGAACACCACCGGCATCCGCCTGACTTCACCCGGCGCCAGCGTCTGTTGCTGGAAGCAGAAGCACTCCAGCTTCCTGAAATACTGCGCGGCACGCTGCGGCCCGTAACTAGGCACCGCCTGGCCGGTAACCGGACGATCCAGCGTATTGCGCACCTCGTACTCCACCTGCATCACCGCGCCCGGATGTGCCGCCAGTCCTAAGGCAAGCGGGCGGAACGTCCATGCAAGGCGTTGCGTGTTCGAATCGAACTCTACCAATACCGAACGCGACATGTCGACCTGTGTGTTCTTTGCCGCAACCTCATCCGATCGGAAGATATCGCGCAGCCCGGCGACTTCGCAGATCTTCTCGTAGAAGGGCACGAGCGCGAACGCGAAGCCGAACATCAGCACACTGACGACAAGCAATTTGCGCAGCAGCAGCCGATTGGCGTTGACGATTGCGTCAGCCGCGCTCATCGCGAAAGATACATTTTGGCGAGAAACCCAAGGAACGACGCCAGCGCGAGCGCTCCCAGCAACAGGCCGAGACGCAGGTTGGCGCGTTTGCGGGCGTCATCCACGATACTGATTCCAGTTCCCGGCTACTTCACCGTCGGCGGATTTTCGAATGTGTGATACGGGGCCGGGGTGGGCAGGTGCGTCCACTCCAGCGTATCAGCACCATCCCACGGAAGCTGGGGTGCCTTCTCACCACTGCGAATTGCCTTGATGATGATGTAGAGGAAGAATACCTGCGACAAACCGAAGCCGAATGCACCGATCGAGGAAATCTGGTTGAACTCGGTGAACTGTAGAGCGTAGTCCGGAATCCGACGCGGCATGCCCGCAAGGCCAAGGAAGTGCTGCACGAAGAAAGTCACGTTGAAAAAGATGATGGACAACCAGAAATGCCACTTACCCAGCGTCTCGTCATACATCTTGCCGGTCCACTTGGGGAACCAGAAGTACACGCCGGCAAATGCCGAGAAGAGCGCGCCGGCGACCATCACATAATGGAAGTGCGCAACCACGTAGTACGTATCCTGAAGCTGCACGTCGACTACCGTCATGGCCAGGACTAGGCCAGTGAACCCCCCCAGCGTAAACAGGAACAGGAATCCGAGCGCAAACAACATCGGCGTCTCGAATGTCAGCGAGCCTTTCCACATGGTTGCCACCCAGTTGAACACCTTTACGCCGGTGGGTACGGCAATCAGCATGGTGGCATACATGAAGTAGAGTTGCCCCGCGACCGGCATGCCAACGACGTACATGTGGTGTGCCCAGACCATGAATGACAGGATGGCGATCGACGATGTGGCGTACACCATCGATGCATAGCCGAACAGCGGCTTGCGCGAGAACGCCGGGATGACCTGCGAAACGACGCCGAATGCCGGAATGGCAATGATGTACACCTCAGGATGGCCGAAGAACCAGAAGATGTGCTGGTACAGGACAGGATCGCCGCCCCCGGCCGCATTGAAGAACGAAGTGCCGAAATGGCGATCGGTCAGGGTCATGGTGACCGCACCGGCAAGCACCGGCATCGAGGCCACCAGCAGGTAGGCCGTAATCAGCCAGGTCCAGACGAAGAGCGGCATCTTCATCAAGGTCATCCCCGGCGCGCGCAGGTTGAGGATGGTGGTAATAATGTTGATCGAGCCCATGATGGAGCTCATCCCAAGAATGTGCACGGCGAAGATGGTGAGATCCATGCCCGGGCCCATCTGCGTCGTCAGCGGGGCATACATGGTCCAGCCCACACCGGCGCCGCCGCCGGGCACGAGAAAGGACGCAACTAGCAGGATTGCGGCCGGCGGCAACAGCCAGAAGCTCCAGTTGTTCATGCGCGGGAACGCCATGTCGGGCGCGCCGATCATCATAGGAATCTGCCAGTTCGCGAAGCCGACGAAGGCCGGCATGATGGCGCCGAACACCATGACCAAGCCGTGATAAGTCGTCATCGAATTAAAGAACTCCGGCGTGACGATCTGCATGCCGGGCTGAAACAATTCCGCACGGATAATCATGGCCATCGCTCCGCCGAAGAGGAACATGGCGAAACTGAACCACAGGTACATCGTGCCAATGTCCTTGTGGTTGGTCGTGGTGACCCAGCGCATGAAGCCGGTCGGCGTGTGGTGGCCGTGATCGCCGTGATCATCGTGCCCGTCGTGGGCCTTGCCGTGGGTGTCGAGGGCTGCGCTCATAGTGTTCTCCTGAATCTTTATCCGTGACTGCGCTTACTTGCGCGCCGCCTTGACATCCGAGGGCTGCACAACCGTGCCGGTCTTGTTGCCCCAGCTGTTGCGCTCATAGGTGACGACCGCTGCAATCTCGGTGTCCGACAACTGCTTGCCAAATGCCGCCATGGCAGTGCCGGCCTTGCCGTTCAACACCTGATCAATGTGTCCTTTGACTGGGCCGGTCGTGATCTTGCCGCCGTCGAGCGCGGGAAATGTGCCCTTGATGCCCTGACCGTTGGCCTGATGGCAGGCCACACAATTGGCCGCGTATACCTTTTCACCCCGCGCCTTGAGATCGGCCAGTTCCCATTTCTTGTCCGGATCATCAGCTGCCGCCGCCATCGCCTTCTTCTGCTCGCCCGTCCAGGCGCTGAACTTCTCCGCCGAAACGACTTCGACAACGATGGGCATGAACCCGTGGTCCTTGCCGCACAGCTCCGCACATTGTCCACGATAGATGCCTTCCTTCTCGGCGCGAAACCAGGTATCGCGAACGAATCCGGGAATTGCATCTTGCTTGACCCCGAATGCCGGGACGTTCCAAGCATGAATGACGTCACTGGCCGTTGTCAGGACACGAATTTTCTTCCCGACAGGGACCACCAGGTGCCTGTCCGTCTCCAACAGGTAGTTCTCGCCCTTCGTCTCCGTCCCATAGATCTGCGCCTGGGGGGTCGACAACTGGGAAACGAAACTGATTCCCTCGCCCTCTCCCTTCAGATAGTCATAGCCCCATTTCCACTGGTAGCCGGTCACCTTGACGGTCATGTCAGGATTGGAAGTATCGCGGAGGTCGATCAATGCCTTGGTCGCCGGCCACGCCATCGCGATGAGGATGAAGAACGGAACGATGGTCCAGATCAGCTCTACCGTCGTGTTCTCGTGGAACTGGTCGGCCTTGTGACCCACCGACTTGCGATGGGCATACACCGAGTAGAACATGACGCCAAACACACCAACGAATATGACGAGGATGATCCACATCATCAGGTTGTGCAGGTCGTAGATCACCTGGGTGGACTTGGTCGCACCGGTCGTCAGGTTGAGCTGCCAGGCGGCCGAAGATGCGCCCGCATAGAGCGAGAGCAGCATTGCGCCTGCCATTCCCCCGATTTTTTTCATCATCTTGTCCTCACCATTTCCAAAACTGGTTCGCCAGCCCCGCAGCCAGTCGCCGGGCCTCGTGTTAAACGCCGCTTATCGCGTCCAATAAATACTGCAGCCGCCTCCCCGCAAACTGCCTGCGCGTGGCGCAAAACCGACTGGAGCCCGGCCGCAAGCGGTCTGTGTCAATGGGCTCTCGCAATGCGCTACGCGGAGGGAATGTGCCTGCAGGAAGTGGCAAAAAAGCCGTGCTAAATTAACACACTAAGCACCGTCGCGGCAAGCCGAAGCAATGAAAAAACCGAGTTAAATCAAGCTGAGAACCGCTCTCAAGTCAGCGTTGCTTGAGGCTGCGCCTCACGGGCATCTTCAATTGGATGATGGCGCGACCATCCTTGGCGACACGCGGCTCGCCACGCCATGCGTGGCCGTAAATCACTTCGATCGTTGCCGGAAGGCGGCCGTCCTTGCGCGCTGCCTCGTAAGCTGCACGCATGCGTGAAAATCGGCCTCGACCCAGCATGCCACGAGCGCGGTCGCGCGCCGCATTGGACTGTCCAGACAAGCGCAAGTCTCGCGACAACCCTTCGAAGCTTGCATAAGTCAGCGTCACGGTTTCCATGTCCATCACCGGCGTCACGAACCCGCTGGCAACTAGCATGTCGCCCAAGTCATGCATGTCGATGAAAGGATGCACGTGCGCGCTCGCGTCGGCATTTGCAAACGCGGCGCGCAACTCCTTCAGCGTGTCTGGCCCGTAACTGGAAAACATCAGCAGCCCGCCGGGTGCTAGCACCCGAGCGACTTCGCCAAACGCGCGCATCGGTTCCGGCGTCCAGGCCAACGCGAGATTCGACCATGCCATCGAAATGGTTCCCGTGGTCAGGGGCAAGTCGCAAATGTCACCGCAAATACTGAGGGGCGCGCCGTCCGAAAAAAACTGTCGAACCCGCGTGCGAAAAGAACGGGAAAGGACCGCCTGGCGCAGCACACGGCACGCGCTATCTACGCCAATGACGCGGGCCTGTGGATAGCGCTTGCGCAGCATCGCGCTGCCTGCGCCGAGCCCGCAGCCGGCATCGAGAATCGAATCAGGAGCAATGCGGATGAGTTCGAGCCGTTCGGCCATGCGCCGCTCGATCTCCCGCGCCAGTGCATCCACGCCTGCCGTGCTGGCTGCGGCACGCTCGAATCGGCGGCGCGCCGCTGGCACGTCCAGCCAATCGGCTGCGTATTCAGTGTTTACCGAGGAATGTATATCCGACATCCCCGGCATTCTATCCGGACGTGTTCACTTCCCCGCCTCGCGCTGCGCCGTCAGGCGCGGCACCGGCTTCACTGGAGTGCCGGCCGCCGCATCTGGCAGGACGTCGGCTGCGCACTCACGAACGATTCCACGCGCGCATCAGTGCGAAAACCCAGCCCGGTGTTCTCCACATCGTAGCGCACCGCCTTGTCACCGCCGCGCGCTGCCGAGCGGACCAGCGTGGATACGAACAACGGCTGCAACAGCTGGTGGTCGGCTGCCCGCATTTCGACCTCCCCGAGCGCCGTGCGATAGCGCATGCCTTCCAGCACCAGAGCGATCCTCGCCGGTTCCGTCGAGCGCGCCTTGGCCAGGGCCTCTGACAGCATACCCAACAGCGTTTGCACGCGAAAGAAAAACAAGTCCTCGCCCCAACGTGCCTTGTATCTCCTGGCGTAGTCATCGATCTCGCGAGAGGGAACGTTGGAATGCCACTCGGTGACCTGTTTTACGCGACCGACACCGGCATCGCCGATCGCGCTCACCGCACCCAGCGAGCCCGCGTAAAAAGTGTAGAAATCCACGTCCAATGCCGACTCGCGCGCCGCCTTTACCAGCAAGGAGAGGTCGTTGCCCCAGTTTCCAGTAATCACGGTGTCCGCCCCGGAGGCGCGAATCTTCGCCACATAGGGCGCGAAGTCCTTGACCTGCCCCAACGGGTGCAATTCATCGCCCACGATGCGAATATCGGGACGCCTGCGGGCCAGCACTTCACGTACCGCCCGGGACACCTGCTGCCCAAAGGAATAATTCTGGCCGATCACGTACACCGCCTTCACCGCCTGCGCCTGCTCCAGCACCTTCGCCATCACTTCAACGCGCATGTCGGAGTTGGCGTCGAATCGGAAATGCCAGAACGAACACTGGTTGTTGGTAAGGTCCGGATCAAGGGCCGCATAGTTGAGGAATAACACCTGGCGTGAAGGTTCGCGCGCATTGTGCTTGCTGATGGCGTCGGACAAGGCCAAGGCAGCGGCAGAACTCTGCCCCTGGATGATAATGCGATACCCCTGATCGATCGCTAGCCGCAACTGGGTCAGCGAGTCTTGTGCCGACGCCTTGTTGTCGAACCCTGTGACTGCGAAACGGTAGGCTGCCGGGCCCGCCTGCGACTTGTGCACCCCGGAGGCGCCCAAGTCGTTGATTGCCTCAATGGCGGTGCGGAAATGCCTCAGGCTGGATTCACCGGCATTGGCAAACGGGCCGCTCAAAGGGTCTATGAATGCCAGTCGAATAGTCTCGGCGGCCGGTTGTCCGGCCGCCACTGCCAGGGCGGGAAGCATGAACACGGCCAGCCGCGCAAGAAGAATAACCTTTTGAATCATGGGGTTCCCAATCGTCGAGCCAGCTGTTTGCCGTTGTTCATCGCCAACATTGCTGCGGTCAATACCTACTCGACCAGCGTTCTCAATGATCCCTGCCCCCAAGCATTAATGTCAAATGACTAGTTCTAATATATTCGACAGTTGCAATAAACTTATGCACTCGATCGCAAACAAGGTGCTCCCGCAAGACTGCCACTTATGCGGCGCTCCGAGTTTCGATTCAGCCCTTTGCCATTCCTGTGAGCAGTCACTGGAACGGCTGCCGCCGGCGCACTGCCCCCGCTGCGCCATGCCGAGCCCGTTGGGGCAGGTCTGCGGACGCTGCATCAGGCGCGCTCCGAGCTACGACGCGACCCACGCTGCGCTGCGTTATGAATTCCCCGCGGATCGACTGATCCTCGCGCTGAAACATCGCAACCAGCTGCCGCTCGCCGCCTTACTTGCAGGAAAACTCGCCGAATCGGTGAAATCGCGAAGAACGTCCGGCATCGCTATCGATCTCGTCATTCCGATGCCGCTCCATGCACGGCGCCTTGCACAGCGCGGATTCAACCAGTCGGTGGAAATCGGTCGGCGCACGGCACACGAACTGGCGCTTGCGTTCACGTGCCAGGCCGCACAGCGATTGCGCGACACACCGGCCCAGGCAGACCTGCCGCTCATGCGCCGCAGGGCCAATGTCCGGGGCGCCTTTGATTGCAGCACGTCACTCGAGGGAAAATCGGTCGCCATCGTCGATGACGTGATGACATCCGGAGCAACGCTCAATGCACTGGCCGCCGCCCTCAAGCGCGTCGGTGCCATCCATGTCGAGAATTGGGTTGTGGCGCGCACCTGGCCACGCGACTAGCCAAACGCCACTTCGCCCCCGATCCGGGCTCATCAGGGAACTGTGCGGGACCGCATGGGACAATCGGGGCTACCCTAACCTGCCTGCCGTCGTTGGCACACAGGGTGACATTTACACCACCCCCCCCGTCCGCCCATGTTTGATATCGTCCTCTACGAGCCCGAGATACCGCCCAACACGGGCAATATCCTGCGCCTGTCAGCCAACACCGGCTGTCGGCTTCACCTCGTACGCCCGTTGGGGTTTCGCCTGTCCGATCGTGCCGCGCGTCGCGCGGGCCTGGATTACGGCGGCATGGAAGACGCGACGGTCCATGCGGACTGGAACGCCTGCAGGGCACATTTCGAGGGGCGGCGTCTGCTTGCCGTGACAACACGTGCCGCGCACCGTTATACGGAATGTCGCTTCGCTCGAGACGACGTGTTGGTCTTCGGTCCTGAGACGCGGGGGTTGCCTGAGCCGGTGCTGGCAGAATTTCCGCAAATCCACCAATTGCGGCTGCCCATGCTGGCCGACAGCCGCAGCCTGAACCTATCCAATGCCGTTGCTGTCGTCGTCTACGAAGCCTGGCGACAGCTGGGCTTCGAGCGCGGCACCTGAATATCAATACGGCTGGGCCAGGCTAATGTGGGACGCGGCATCAATTTTCTGTCAGTGATTTATATATTTTTACAGGGGTGACGAGCACCCTTGAATTTTTCTGTCAGTAATTGTTACCCCAAAAGTACAATCAGGATTCGCTCCTGGGGTCTCGCGACAGCAATTGCCCGACCGCGTCTCGCGCGCTCACGCCGCCGAACAGCACCGAACACACACCATCCGTGATCGGCATGTCCACGCCGGTCTCTCGCGCGAGTCGTTGCACCGCCCGAGCCGAGTGCACGCCTTCGGCGACGTGACCGAGTTCGACCAGGATGTGGTCCAGGCTCTTGCCGCCGGCCAGCATCAAGCCCACGCGGCGATTACGCGACAGGTCCCCGGTACAGGTCAGAATCAAGTCCCCCGCCCCCGTCAGGCCCATGAAGGTTTCCGCAGCTCCGCCAAGACGCATGCCGAGACGCGTGATCTCAGCCAACCCGCGCGTAATCAACGCGGCTCGCGCATTGAGCCCCAAATTCAAGCCGTCGCAGATGCCGGTGGCAATGGCCATGACGTTTTTTACCGCGCCGCCAACCTCGACCCCGACGACATCCGTGCTGTAATAGATTCGCAGGCGTGAGTGATGCAGCGCGCGGGCGGTCTCGCGAGCAAAAATGGCATCTGAGGAAGCCAACGTCAGTGCCGTGGGTTGCCCGCGAGCCACTTCCTGCGCAAAGCTAGGGCCGGACAACACGCCGCACACGCGCGCAGCCCCCAGTTCGGCTGCTGCCATCCGGTGCGGCAAAGTCGCCGAGTCCGCTTCGAAGCCTTTGCACGCCCACACCACCGGGACATCGATTGATTTCACTCGGCGCAAGGTCTCGCGCAGGCCGGACATGGGCGTCGCCACAATGAGCAGCGCGGCATCTGCCACCGCATGAGCAAAATCCCCGGTCGGCTCGACCGCTGGAGGCAATTCGATTTCCGGCAGGTACCGGCTGTTAAGGCGCTCGCCCACCAGTGTTCGGGCCAATTCGGGGTCGCGCGCCCACAGGGCCAATCGATGGCTGCTCGAGAGCGAGACGGCAAGCGCAGTGCCCCATGCACCTGCACCCAGAATGGCAATGTTCATCGGGATATTCGCCTGGCCGGCAGTCGATGAGCCCGCGGCCTAAAGACCCCAGACCTGCTTGCTGTTGACGTAGCCGCTCTGGCCATCGCGGTGGCGCACCCGGACCCATCCCGTGCTGCCAATTTCAGACAACTCGAAAATCACGCCCTCACGGGCCTGAAACACCAATGCCGACTTCTCATCGGCCGCCTGCCTCACGTCGGCCATCGCCACGGTGACGATCAACGTGCGCTTTTCGGACAGCGACTTCTTTTCGATCCAGGTCAATTCGCCGCTGACATCGCGCACCTTGACCCAGTTGTCCAGGTTCACCACGATCTCGACCGGGTAGTCCTGCCCGACCACGTACACTTTCTTTGCCCTGATCGAAGGCGCATCGTAGAGGACGGCAAAGCGCTCCGACACCGAACGAAGGTCGGCGGCAAAGGCGCTGGCGGCGCCGGCTGATGCAAGCGCCAAGTGAATGGCAACGAACAAGCGTCGCATCGGACCGTCGATCAGTGCGCGATCTCGATGCGCGGACCGGCATCCGACTGTGCCGCGCCCGCCATCTGCTGCTGGTAGATCGCCTCGAAATTCACCGGCGCGAGCAACACCGGCGGGAACCCGGCGCGATTGACGATATCCGAGACCGCTTCCCGGGCATATGGGAATAGCACATTCGGGCAGACGATGCCCAACACCGCCGGCAGTTCGCCCTCCGGAATGCCGCGGATCTGGAAAATTCCGGCCTGCACTGCCTCGACGAGAAACAAGGTCTTGTCTCCGACTTTTGCCGTCACGGTGACCGAAACCGAGGACTCGAACAGCACGCCGTCAATGCTCTGCGATGCATTGGACAGCTGCACTTCAAGCTGTGGAGCCTCAGCCTGCAGGAACACCTGCGGCGCATTGGGCACCTCCAAGGAAAGGTCCTTGACGTAGATCTTCTCGATGCTAAAAACCGGCTGTTGCGCTTCGCTCATCATGGCTCCAATCAGAAATTCATTGTGCGGGCGCAGTCGTGGCAGGGGGCCGCCCGACCCGGATCAAGAGGCATTAAGCAGCGGATCCAGCTTGCCGCTCCTGTCAAGGGCATACAGTTCGTCGCAGCCGCCGACGTGGGTCTCGCCAATCCAGATTTGTGGCACCGTGCGCCGTCCAGTCTTGTCCATCATCTCCTGGCGCCTGATCGGATCCAGGTCGACGCGCACCTTCTCGATCTCTGCAACACCCTTGGACGCCAGCAACCGCTCCGCCCGCACACAGTACGGGCAGACCGCAGTGGAGTACATGACGACTTTAGCCATGATCACTTTTCCGTCGGCAGTCCTGCCTGACGCCACGCGGCGATGCCTCCGGCAAGGTTGAACACTTGCTCGTAGCCGCTTTTCTTCAAGGCCGCCACGGCCGCTGCTGATTTAACGCCGCTCGCGCAGTAGACGATGACAGGAAGGTTCTTGTTCTTTTTCACTTCGCCCGCTCGGGCCTCAACCTGGGAAAGCGGAATATTGCGTGAATTGAGAATGTGGCCCGCTTCGAATTCAGTCTGTTCGCGCACATCGATCACCGTGGCATTCTGCTGGTTCATGAGCAAGGTTGCCTGCAGCGTGTCGATTGAGGGGCCTCCTGCACCTCGCTTGAGCATTGGCCACACCAGCATGCCGCCGCTGATCACCGCGACCGCGACGATGTAGATGTTGTCGAGGAGGAATTTCGAGATATTCATTAGTTTTCCCGCGTTACGCGCCAGTTCAGGCCCGGTCTGACTCTTCGCCGCAAAATACTTCGCGCATCATGCCGATCAGGGTCAAGGTGCGCCCGTCAGCCACCTTGTAGAACACCCGGTTTCCGTCCTTACGCCAATTGACGATTTCCTTGTCGCGCAGGATCGCGAGATGCTGCGAAATGTTGCTTTGCGATGTCCCCACCGCATCGACAATGTCCTGCACATTGACTTCCTGCTCGCCCAGCACGCAGAGAATCTTCAGGCGCAGCGGATGCGCAATCGCCTTCATGGCGTGTGCCGCGAGCTCGATCTGCCCAGACCGGCCTATCAGGGAAAATATGTCTTGCGATGCGGTGTTCACGAGAAGGTATCCGCGCCGGCGGCGCGTCCGGTCCAATGGGTTAATCGGCTATTATACGGGCCCCTGATAACGCATCGCAAAAAACCCAAATCATGCACCGCATCGTGCTGTTGCGACACGGCGAATCCGTGTGGAACAAGGAAAACCGCTTCACCGGATGGACCGACGTCGATCTCACCGACCAGGGGCGCGATGAGGCACGCCAGGCGGGACGCCTGCTCAAGGCAGAGGGCTTCGATTTCGACCTCGCCTATACCTCGGTGCTCAAGCGCGCCATCAAGACCCTCTGGCTTACGCTGGAAGAAATGGATCGCATGTGGATCCCCATCCAACATTCCTGGCGGCTGAACGAACGCCATTACGGAGCGCTGCAGGGACTCAACAAGGCTGAAACGGCGGCTAAATTCGGCGATGACCAAGTGCTCGCCTGGCGCCGCAGCTATGACACTCCGCCGCCGCCACTCACGCGGGACGACCCACGCCATTCGGGAAGCGATCCGCGCTATAACCTGCTGGCGGCAGGGGAATTGCCACTCACGGAGTGCCTCAAGGACACCGTGGCGCGTTTCGTGCCGTACTGGAGTAATGTGATTGCCCCTACGGTGCGCGAGGGCAAACGCGTCATCGTAGCCGCCCACGGCAATTCACTGCGGGCGCTGGTCAAGTACCTGGACAATATCAGCGACCAGGAGATCGTAGGGCTCAACATTCCCACCGGCATCCCGCTGGTCTATGAATTGGACGCAAGCCTGCGGCCCATCCGCAACTACTATCTGGGCGACGCCGCCGCCGCCGCCGCCGCCGCCGCTGCGGTGGCCAACCAGGGGAAGGCCCGCTGATGATGCCTCGCGACGGTGACTCCGTCGCGACAGCGAGGCAGCATTCTCGCGGCTGGCTCACCTGCGCGAGTCCTGTGCCGAGGTTTTACTTCGCGCGAGCAATGTTGGCCTGCCTTGCTGCAGCAGTCTTCCTTGCCTTCCCGGCATCAGGCCGCGCCGCCCAGCCGACACCCCCCACTGACCCAGGAGACCTGCGTCAGTTACGCAGCCGCATTGAGCGCCTCAGGACAGCGATCGCGGGAAACGAAGAAACCCGCACCGAAGCGCGCGACGCGCTGCGCGAGTCCGAACAAGCCATCTCGGAAGCCAATCGCCAGTTGCACAACCTCGCGCTGGAACGACAAGCGGCCCAGGCGGAACTCGCGCAATTGAACGGCGAAACGCGTCGCATCGATACAGAATTGGCCCGCCGACAGGAAACGATCGGTCGGTTGCTGTCGGTCCGGTACCTGAACGGGGAGGCCGACTATCTGAAACTGCTGCTGTCTGGCACAGACCCGAACCAGACCTCGCGCGAACTGTATTACTACGGCTTCATTACGAAGGCGCAGGCAGAACTCGTTCAGACACTTCGCACCGCCCTTGACCGAATCAAGGAACTGCAGGAAGAGACCCGGGGAAAGAACGCCGATCTGAGGCGCATCGAGGCAAGCCAGAAAACGGAGCGCAATCGCCTGGCCCGAGAACACACTGCGCGCCGCGGCGTGCTCGACAAGGTGTCTGCGCGCCTTCGGGAGCAACGCCGCCAGGTGCGCGGCCTGGAACGCGACGAATCCCGTCTGACCCGACTCATCGAGGAGATCGGCAAGGTCATTGCCGAGGAGGCTCAGAAATCCCGTACCAGCCCCAGGGGCATCCCGCGCAAACCGCGTAACGACGCCTTACCGCCTCCCCAAGGACCCGAGCAGGGCATAACGCGGTCTTTCGCCGCCCTCAAGGGCAGCCTGCGCCTGCCGGTCCGCGGGGAACTGACAGGCCGCTTCGGCCGCGCTCGGCCCGATGGCGGGCCGTCCTGGAAAGGCCTGTTCATACGCGCGGCATCTGGACAGGAAGTCCGGGCCGTCGCCTCCGGACGGGTGGTCTTCGCGGAGTGGATGCGCGGCTTCGGCAACCTCCTGATCCTCGACCATGGGGAAGGTTATCTGACCATTTACGGGAACAATGAAGCGGTGCTGAAGCAGGTAGGCGACCAGGTGCGCTCCGGCGATGCGGTCGCCACGACTGGCGCCAGCGGTGGGAGCACAGAATCAGGTTTATACTTTGAAGCCCGCCACGAAGGACGGCCATTCGATCCCCTGAAATGGGTAGCTTTGAAATAGTTCTGCATCGTCTGAAGATCCGACGAGACTGCAGGGAAACACCGCGGCAAAATATTAGCCGTGTATTTGCTGCACAAACACGCTGGGCGACCGGCACTGGAGATGAGGCAATGCGTACCACCATGGGTACCAAAGTGAAACAGATCGTGCTCGTCCTCATCGGCGTCGTCGCCGGTGTGGCGCTGTCGCTGAATTTCTCGGCGGTCGCGCAGCGAGACGTATCGCGCCTCCCGCTGCCGATAGAAGACTTGCGTTCGTTCGCCGAAGTGTTTGGCGCCATCAAGTCCGGCTACGTCGAGCCCGTCGAGGACAAGAAGCTCATCACCGGCGCCATCAACGGCATGCTGACTGACCTCGATCCGCATTCGGCCTATCTCGACCAGGAAGCGTTCAAGGAACTTCAGGTCGGAACGCAGGGCGAGTTCGGCGGCCTGGGCATCGAAGTCAGCATGGAGGACGGCTTCGTCAAGGTGGTCTCGCCGATCGAGGACTCGCCCGCGTTTCGCGCCGGCCTGAAGCCCAACGACCTGATCGTCAAACTCGACGAGACGCCGGTCAAGGGCATGACGCTCAACGACGCGGTCAAGCGCATGCGCGGCAAGCCCAAGACCTCGATCAAGCTCACCATCGTGAGGAAGGGCGAACCCAAGCCATTGGAAATCACCCTGGTACGCGAGATTATCCAGGTGCAAAGCGTGAAGTCGAAACTGGTCGAGCCGGGCTACGGTTGGGTGCGCGTGTCGCAGTTCCAGGAACACACCGGCGAGACGATGGTGCGACACATCAACAACCTCTACAAACAAGGCCCACTCAAGGGCCTAGTGCTGGACCTGCGCAATGACCCGGGTGGGCTACTCAACGGGGCTGTTGGCATCTCTGCTGCGTTCCTCCCCGCCAAGACGCTCGTGGTATCGACAGACGGACGCACCGATGACGCACGGCGCAAGTTCCTCGCCACGCCCGAAGATTACCTGCGCGGCCGCGGCGAGGACTACCTGAAAAGCCTGCCGGCGGCCGTAAAGAGCGTGCCGATGGTCGTGCTGGTCAATGGCGGCTCGGCCTCCGCATCGGAAATCGTCGCCGGCGCCCTGCAGGACCACAAACGCGCCACGGTGATCGGCACACAAACCTTCGGCAAGGGCTCGGTGCAGACCATCATGCCGCTGGGAAACAACACCGCGATCAAGCTCACGACCGCGCGCTACTACACGCCCAGCGGTCGCTCGATTCAGGCCAAGGGCATCGTGCCGGATCTCATCATCGAGGACCCGGCTAGCCCGACCATCGGATTGCGCGAAGCGGACCTAGACAAGCATCTGGCCAATCCGGAAGGCAAGGCGGGTGAAGTCGCCACCAAGGCCACCCCTGCGCCCGCCAAACCGGCTGCCAAGCCTGCAGACGAAGACGCGAAACCGTTCACGCCGATGGAGTTTGCATCGGAGAAGGACTTCGTTTTCCAGCAGGCGATCAATCGCCTCAAGGGCCTGCCGGTGAAGCTGACACCGCAACAGCAGAGCGCGCAGGCACCGGTCGAAACGCCAACCAAGAACTGATCAACGCGGACGCGCTGTCTGAGGCACGCCGCTTGATGTCCGCCGATGGGAGCCGGCGCTTTCGTGCGGCTCAATCGGCGGGGTGTGTAAAGTTGCAGTTCGCGTAGAGAGTCACCAGCAATGCCCGCCCTTCACGCAATTTCAAGAACTGCTGAACCGATTCGATGAACGACGGGCAATTGCTGCGCTACTCGCGCCACATCCTGCTCACCGAGATCGGCGTCGAGGGGCAGCAAAAGCTGCTTGATTCGCGCGCGCTGATCATAGGCGCCGGTGGGCTGGGCTCACCGGCGGCAATGTATCTTGCTGCAGCCGGCGTAGGCACGATTGCGCTGGCCGATGGCGATGCGGTCGACCTCACCAACCTGCAACGCCAGGTGATGCACGGCACCGATGCCGTGGGCCGCCCCAAGGTTGAGTCCGGTCGCGACACCTTGACGCGGCTGAACCCGGAAACACGCATCGTCCCGCTGCACATGCGCCTCGAAGGTGAAGCCCTCGAGCGCGAAGTCGCGACAGCCGACGTGGTCCTCGACTGCTCCGACAATTTCGCCACGCGGCACGCCGTGAACCGAGCCTGTGTCCGGCATCGCAAAGCATTGGTGTCCGGCGCGGCGATCCGATTCGATGCGCAGATCACCGTCTTCGACCTACGTCGCGACGACAGCCCCTGTTATGCCTGCCTGTTCCCGGAGAATGCCACGCTGGAGGAGACCCGCTGCGCCGTCATGGGCGTGTTCGCGCCGCTCACGGGCATGGTAGGCACCGTGCAAGCCGCCGAAGCGCTCAAGTTGCTCATCGGCATCGGTGAAACGCTGTCGGGGCGATTGGTGATGTTTGATGCGCTCGATGCCAGCTGGCGCAGCGTGCGCCTGGCACGCGATTCGGTCTGCACTGCCTGCGCAGACCGCGGCCAGCAGCGCCAATGAAACATCAGTAATCCTGGATCAGAGGTCCCAAGTCCTGCGTTTCTGTAGCGCGTACCAGCCGCCCCACGCGTAGACTGCAGATGCTGCCACCAGCACTGCGCCAAGGCCCAATATGGCGCCCAGGCCCCCAATCAACAGTGGCGAGGACGCGCTGAAGCTGTTCTGCACGATGCCACGCACGCCAGCCGCCTCGCCTTTGCGCCCTTCCGGCGATGCTGCAAAGTACATCGACATCATGACCGGCTGGCCAAGCCCCTGGGCAACGCCCATCACGATGCTGATCGCGAAGAAGATCCATGGTTGCGTGACCACAGAAAACAACAGATAGGACACACTCAACGCCAAGAATAACAGCATCATCAGGGTCCACTCACGCATCCGGCGCACCAGGAACGGCAGCGCAATTCGAACGATGACAATCGCCACGGCGCTGGCCCCGAGCATGCTCCCGATGGTGGATGGGGAAAGGCCGATGCGCGTGCCATGCACCGGCATCACGAACAGATAAACCTCGTAGCCGGTCGGCCCCATCACACTGGCGAGTAGCGCTGCGCGAAGGCGTGCGTCGCGAAGCAGTCCAAGCCACGGGAGCCTTCCAGGAACAGACACTCTCATTGACGCAACCTGCGACGATGCGGCCGTCACCACGGGCAGGAGCCGACCGCCTAGCGCGATCAACAAGAGCATGGCCAAGGGCCAAACGCCAAGCGATAGCGACGCACCGGCGTCGCCCAGCTTTTCCAGTGCAAACCCCGACAAGAAGGACCCCGTGCCAACACCGGCTCCCGTTCCAAGCGTAAACCAGCTGAAATTCGCCGCCCGGTCTTCCGGGCGACCCGAGAATGCCGCTCCGCTGCTTAGTGCAATCACTGCCCCGACAAAGGCTGTCCCGGTACAACCCGCCGAAATGGCCAGCGCCCACAAAGATGGGTAAGCAGCGGGCAACACATGACCCACGGCAAGCAGGACGGCGACCAATGCCATCGGCACGGCAAGTCCCGAGCGATCAACCAGTCGCCCAAGGAACATGCTGAGCACCACCGGCGGCAGGAAGTAAAGCGACATGATGCTGCCAACGACCGCGGGTGAGGCGCCGAGATGAATGGCGGAAATAGACACGACCACACGGCTGCCGAACACGCTGGTGGAGCAAAGCGCCGCCAGCGCAACCACGAGTATGACCTTCACCTATCGAGTTTCACAATTGATTGGAGGAATCTTCCGTAACGCAAACAGTAACAGAACGCCTAGTGGCCACAGCAGACACCTGCCTGCCCCCGACTTGATTTGGCGCTTCATGAATGGACTCTGCTGTTCAGGCTGGGGACTTGTGGGGCACGTCATGCGTGCTGAACAAAGTGACCCTGAAGAAGCTGCCGCCATTCACCCTGATCTTCCTGCACCTCCACAGAATCCCACTTATCCTTGCTGCACTGAATGCTCACTACAAAAACGAAGGCCGCTTAGCGCGGCCTTCGTTTTCAACGGGTGACTTGACGTATAAAACTACCAATCCTTTTCACTGTCGACAGGCGCACCGACGCCGACCCAATTTCCAGACTGAACCACGACTCGCTGCAGACTTGTACCACCCAAGTGGCGGTCTGCCCCGAAAGTAACCGCCGGGACGATACCTGTCTCGTAGTTCTTGAGGCTTTCCATTGAACGCGTAAGCGCCTCTCGAGTTATAGGTCCATCGATGCGACGGAGCGCTTCAACAACAATTTTCGTCAGTCCAAAACTAGTAAACGAAATATAGTCTGGTTTCTCGCTCGGGAAATACTTGGCCAGCGCATCTCGATATTCCTTAATCGCGGGCGTATCTGGGGTAAGTGGCAGCGTCCAAGACACTGATTTAAGTCCGTTGACAACCGGCCCGCCAAGTTCCAGCAATCCGTTAGCTACCGATGGAGCCCAAGTGTAATTCTCGGACTTGAATCCCTGAGAGGCCAGCTCCTTCGAGATGCGAATGATCTCTCCTTGCGCCAGGATAAATACCAGCGCGTCGGGTTTCTTGCGGGCGATGTCGAGCGCAATGGGGGCGTAGTCCGCAGTATCGAATTTGGTGGGGTAGAGCTCGACATCTGCATCGGGCCGCACCGCCTTCATTGCCGGCGCAATCATTTTCGCAACGCCTTCATAGATGGAAATAGCCGAATGAACCACGATGACCTTCTTGTGACCGTCCTTACCTGCCCAGCGTCCTAGCGTGCGCGCCTGATGCTCCAGCGGAGCGAGGGTCCCGTATAGGTTTGCGCGTGGTGGCGAATACCATTCGGCGGCCCCTCCATAAATATTCAGCAAGGGAACTCTCGCTTCCCCCAAAACATAGTCGAATGCAGCGGCCGACTGAGCCGTTCCGTTGGGTACCAGGATCGCAAACACCTCGTCGCGTGTGATGAGCTTTCGCGCGGCGGCGACCGTGCGTTGCGGATTGTAGGCATTGTCATCAATCACAACGCTTAGCCTCCGGCCCTTGATGCCTCCGCGATCGTTGATCATGTTCAGATACGCCTCGGTACCCGCACGTTGCGGAACTCCGTTAACCGCAATGGCGCCGGTCAACGGAATCCAGGCGCCAAACTTGACTTCCTTGTCGGTGACGCCCGGACTTTGTTGGGCGAGTGTAGTGCCTGTGCCAAAGGACAGCGTGATGGCTGTAGCCAAACCAATCAAGGCGGCGCGTACGGTCGCATCTATGAATTGCATGTTTCCCTCCGTTGTAAGGCTGTTGCTATCCGACCTCTCCCAAGTGGAGAGATAAATAAGGTGCAATTGCTACGCCACTTTCTCTTCCCCTGCTTTTGCGGTGATTGGTGCGAACGAGAATTGCTTAATCACGTCGCTTGCCGTGACAACCTTGTGCGGGTCATCAGAGGGAGGGATGCCACCGCGGCTTACAACGGTTAAGTCCACATCTTTTGCCTGCGCACGCAAGGCACCCACTGTGCACTCCGCCCTCGCAACCTTTGAAAATGGATCGAAGTTGAAAATTTTGAGTGCGTTCTGGTGCGTGATCTTGTTGATGTCCTCGTCGGAGACAGCACCTTTCTTGAACTCTCCATTCCAGAGTTGCTCAGGTGTATATGGCCACGTGACATCTGCGTGCGGGTAATCATTTTCGAAGGTAATGATATCAATCCCTATTTCGTGGCGCGCCTCGACACCTCCGATATCCTGTATGAAGCAGCTAACGAAGTGCTCTCGAAATACGTCGCTGGGTCGCTTGCCGTGCCAATTCTTTCGGAGCCAAGGGTGATTCTTTTGTATCAGGTCTGCCCGCTCAAGGAAATACGGGAGCCAACCGATGCCCCCTTCCGAAAGGACAACCTTCAGATTCGGATAATCAAAAGGTAGTGTTGACCAAAGCCACTCAGATGCGACTGTCATCGACGAGAGCGCAACCTTGTTGAGCCATGCGCCAAACGGGCTGTCCGGAGACACATGCTCGCTGCCGCCGCCGCCGCCAATGTGTACCGATATCGGCAGCCCCTCGTCCGCGATTGCATCGAAAAGGGGTTTCCAGTAGCCATCATGGATACTGGGTAGCCCGATTTGCGTTGGCAGCGACGGAAAGCTCACCGTTTTTATTCCTTTTGCCACGGTGCGCTTTAACTCTTTCACTGCCAACTGCATATCCCACAACGGCAGGATCGAAAGAGGAATAAAACGGGTGGGATATTGCGCGACCCATTCATCGAGGTGGTAGTCGTTGTATGCGCGGATCAACGCGAGCGCGAACTGCTTATCCTTCAGATTCTGGAAGGCTTCGAGAACAAAGCCAAATGTATTTGGGAAATTGACCGAGGCTAGAATTCCATTCGCACTCAGGTCTCCGACGCGCGCTTTCGGGTCAATGCATCCCCGCCGAATCTGATCGTAACTATTCGGCTCCCAGCCCAGCTCTTCCCGAGGGCGGCCGACAACCGCATTGATCGCGACGTTCATGAGGCCCACCGAACCTTCCGGGAACACCCATATATCCTTGCCATTCGCATCCCGATTGCATTTTGGCGCCCTCGCATGGTACTTCCGGTCAAGATGGGGATGGAGGAAACCGGGTGGCTCGCATATGTGATCGTCAACACTTACGATGATCATGTCTTCCATGCGCATAATCTTCTCCTCTTCGTTAACTACAATAAGTCGCTTTTGAATTGACTCAACGCCGAGTATCTTGCGCCGGCACCCGGCCGATTGCAATGTCGACGTGGGCAGACCTATTCTCAGGCTGGTTTAAGTACACAGTACGTCCGGACCTGACGCACGATCACTTTCCGGGCGGCGTATTGCCTCCAAGGCAGTCACGGTAACGCCAACGAATAGGCCGATAACCGGAAGCAAATGCCCCCTACTGCAAAAAAAGCAAAGACATGCGCGAAATCCCGATGGACTCGCTGCCGGGCAAGCCTCACAATGCCGGGCTTCCCACCATGCAAAGCATCGCCTCCCTGCCCCGACTCACCATGGGGCTTCTTGAATGGACTCTGCTGTTCACGCTGGGGGTCTTATGGGGCACGTCATTCGTGCTGAACAAGGTAGCGCTGCGTGAGCTGCCGCCATTCACCCTGATCTTTCTGCGTCTCACGCTGACTTCGCTATTGCTGCTCGCGTACCTGAAGGCCAGCGGCGCCACGATCCGCCAGCCGCGCTCGGCGTGGAAGGGATTCGCCGGCATGGGGCTGCTCAATGTGCTCATGCCCTATACGTTTACCGCTTGGGGCCAGGTGCAACTACCCAGCGGCCTCGCTTCCATCATCACCGCCAGCACGCCCTTGTTCGGGGTGATCTTCGCGCATTTCCTCACTCGCGACGAGAAGATGACCGGGCGCAAGATTGCCGGCGTGCTACTGGGCATCGCGGGCGTTGCCGTTATCATGGGATTCGATGCCTTGCGCGGCGCGCGCCTGGACATGCTGGCCCAATGTTCCCTGCTAGGCACCGCCATGACGCTCGCGCTGGCCGGCATTTTCGGGCGTCGGCTGCACGCCGTGCCGACCGCAGTATCCGCGACCGGCCAGTGCATTTGCGCTGCAGTCTTTTCACTGCCGCTGGCCATCGTCTTCGAGCAGCCGTGGACCCGCGCACTCCCCGGACAAACCACGTGGATCATGGTGATCTCCCTGGCCATCCTTGGCACCGTGTTCGCATACCTCATCTACTTTCGCCTGCTCGCCAATGCGGGGGCGACCAATCTCTCGCTGGTCACACTCACCATTCCAGTGAGCGCACTGTTGATGGGCGCGGCATTCCTCGACGAAATAATCGACATGCGCCAGGTCGCAGGCATGATGCTGATCGGCACCGGCCTGACGGTCATCGACGGCCGGCCGCTGGCCTGGTTGCGTTCGCGTGCCTGGCGCGGCGGACCCGCAGCACGATGAGCACGCCCACAACCTCACGAATAGGCCGCTTTACCATGGGCCCGCTGGAATGGGGCCTGTTGATCCTGCTCAGCTTCCTGTGGGGCGGCTCATTCAACCTCATCCAGCTCGCCCTGCGCGAATTACCGCCGTTCACGCTGGTATGCCTGCGCATGATCATCACCACCACCGCGCTGGTCGCCGTGACCATGGCGCTGGGGCACTCTCTGGCGCAGCCATGGCGGGTGTGGCGCAGCTTCGCCATCATGGGCCTGCTGAACAGCCTGGTGCCGCATTCCCTGAACGCCTGGGGCCAGACGCAGATCACCAGCGGGCTCGCCGCGGTACTCAATGCCTCCGCACCCATGTTCACGGTCATCTTCGCGCACTACTTCCTGCGCGATGAGCGCATGAGCGCGCTCAAGATCGCCGGCGTGCTGACCGGCATCGCCGGCGTCGCAGTGATCATCGGCCCCAGCGCGCTGCAAGGCATCCGCCCGGCGCTGCTGGGTGAATTGGCGCTGGTGCTGGCGGCCATGTCCATGGCCATGGCCGGCGTGTTCGGACGCAGCCTCAAAGAGGTGCCGCCGCTGCTTTCGGCCACCGGACAGGCTGCCTGGACAACGCTGTTCCTCCTGCCGCTCGCGCTCCTCACCGACCACCCCTGGCAACTGCCAATGCCGGGCGTCGTGACCTGGCTCGCTGTGGCGGGTATCGCGCTCGGCGGCACGGCGCTGGGATACACCATCTACTACCGCTTGCTGGCGACCTCCGGCGCCACCAACCTGCTGCTGGTGACCTTCCTCAATCCCGTCACGGCACTGCTACTGGGTACCTTCTTCCTCGCCGAAATCATCGAGCCGCGCCAGGTGGCGGGCATGGCGCTGATCGCCATCGGCCTTGCCGCCATCGACGGACGGATCATAGCCTGGATTGGCACCCGACTGCCCGGTGCGCGGGCCGGATAAGCCACGATGACACGCCCGCATGCCCCCCGCGCATCGCACATGAGCGCACTGGAGTGGTCGACCATGATCCTGCTCGGCGCGCTGTGGGGTTCATCGTTTCTCTTCAACAAGATTGCGCTGCGCGAACTGCCCCACTTCTCGCTGGTATGCATGCGCCTCATCCTCGCCACTGCCTTTCTCGTTCTCATGGTCCACGCCTTCGGCCACTCGATGCGCCAGTCCTGGCGCGCATGGCGCGGCATCGCCATGATGGGGCTGGTCAACAATTTCGTGACCTTCAACTTCACCACTTACGGCCAGACATACATCTCCGCTGGACTCGCCGCCATTCTTGCGGCTTCCGCGCCGCTGTTCATCGTCGTTCTCGCGCATGTGTTCACGCATGACGAAAAACTGACCCGTCGCAAAGTCGCGGGCGTACTCGCGGGCGTGGCTGGCGTCGCCGTCATCATGGGGCCCGATGCGTTGCGCGGCATCGGCGACCATGTCACGGCGCAACTCGCAGTGCTGGTGTCGGCGGCGGCCATGGCCACCGCGGGCATCATCGGGCGCCGCCTGAAGGACATCCCCCCGGTGGTCTCGGCGGCAGGGCAGGCAGCCACGTCGATGCTCCTGATGATTCCGCTCGCGCTCTTCCACGACCACCCCTGGGAACTCGCGATGCCGGGCGCCGCGACCTGGTGGTCGATTGCGGGTCTTGCCGTCATCGGTTCCGGCATTTCCTATGTGCTGTATTTCCGGCTTCTGGCCAGCGTGGGTTCCACCAATGTCATCCTGGTCAACCTGCTGACACCGGTGAGCGCGATCCTGCTTGGCGTCTTGTTTGTCGGTGAGTCCGTCGAACCGCGCCACATGGCCGGCATGCTCATGATTGCAGCGGGCCTGGCCGCCATCGACGGTCGCATACTGACCTGGTTGCGCGCTCGCGTGGCGGGTGCATGAAGGCAGTCGCAAACAGCACATCCGCGAGCACGACCACCGCGCCCCCCGTCAGCCGGCGCCACTACCGCATGGGCGCATTCGAATGGGTACTGCTGATCGCTCTCGCCGCAGTCTGGGGATCCTCCTTCTTCTTCAACAAGGTGGCGCTGCGCGAATTGCCACCTTTCACCCTGGTGTGGGTGCGCTCGGTGCTTGCGGGAGTATTCCTTTACCTCATCGTCCGGATGTCCGGCCAGTCCATGAAACACCAGCTTTCAGTGTGGGCGAATTTCGCCCTGATCGGCACAATGAACAGCCTGATTCCCTTCACCCTCATCTCCTACGGCCAAACGCAGATCGCCAGTGGCCTGGCTTCCATCCTCAACGCCACCTCGCCGTTGTTCACCGTGCTGGTCGCGCACTATGCAACTCGCGATGAGCGCATGTCGGTTCCCAAGCTCATCGGCATCGCCTTCGGCATCGCGGGCGTTACGGTCATGGTCGGCATCGATGCGCTACGCGGGCTCGGCCTGCACGTGCTGGCGCAGGTGGCCATTCTCTTTGCAGCGTTGTCCTATGCCTGCGCCAGCATCGTCAGCCGTCGCCTCTCGGGGCTGCCACCCATGGTTGCCGCCACGGGCCCGATGATTTGCTGCGCCTTCATCATGGCGCCCTTCGCCCTCGTCATCGATCACCCGTGGAACCTCGCCATGCCAGGCGCAATCACCTGGGGCGCGATGCTGGGACTGGTTGTTTTCTGCACGGCCATCTCCTATTACCTGTATTTCCGCATTCTTGCCGTGGCCGGCGCCACCAACCTGATGCTGGTGACATTCCTGATTCCCATCAGCGCACTGCTGCTCGGCATGCTGGTGCTAGACGAAGTCATCGAACCGCGCCAGTTCGGCGGAATGGCGCTGATCTGCGTTGGCCTGGCCGCCATTGACGGGCGGATATTCCGGCTCGCCGGTTTTGACCGGTCTCCAAAATGTTGATCCGTTGGGGCCTAACGATTAACTCATCGCCCTCAGCACCCTTGCGACTGTGAGAAAATTTACGGATGAACCCGCAAACGCTTGAAATCGATGTTGTCGGTGGCGTCGCGACGCTGTGGCTCAACCGCCCGGACGTGCGCAATGCCTTCAACGAAACCACCATCGCCGAACTCGATGCGTCCTTCGTCGCAGTGGCCGCCGATGAGCGAGTGCGCGCCGTTGTTCTCGCCGGGCGCGGCACGGCGTTTTGCGCCGGCGCCGACCTCAACTGGATGAAGAAAATGGCAGGCTTCGGGTTCGAGGAGAACCGCGCCGACGCTGAGGTATTGGCTGGAATGCTGCACCGGCTATATACCCTGCCCAAACCCACCATTGCCCGAGTGCAGGGGCCGGCGTTCGCCGGCGGCATGGGGCTGATCTGTGCCTGCGACATCGCCATCGCATCGACGGATGCGCAGTTCCGCCTGTCCGAGGTGCGCATCGGCCTGACACCGGCCACCATCAGTCCCTATGTCATCAATGCCATCGGCGAGCGGGCAGCGCGACGCTACTTCCTCACCGCCGAAGCCTTCGATGCCGCGGAAGCGCTTCGGATCGGCCTGATCCACGAGACCGTGGCGCCAGACGCGCTCGATGAGCGCGTCGCACACCTGGCGGCCCAACTGGTCCAAGGCGGTCCGGGCGCGCTATCGGCTTCCAAGCAGTTGATCGCCGATGTCGCGCGCAGCCCGCTCGATGCCACGCTGATCGCCGATACCGCTTCTCGCATCGCCACGGCACGTGCATCTGCCGAAGGCAAGGAAGGCGTGCGCTCATTCCTCGAAAAGCGCCGCCCGAATTGGCTGCCACGGGCAAAGCCCAAGACACCCGGAGAATAACCATGAACCTACCCAAGAGCATGCGCATCGTCGAAGTGGGCCCGCGCGATGGACTTCAAAACGAAGCCCGTGCCGTGCCAACGGCTGTCAAACTCGAACTGATCCACCGCCTTGCCGATGCAGGCCTGCCCAGCGTGGAAGCCACAGCCTTCGTCTCACCCAAATGGGTGCCGCAGATGGCCGATCACGCCGACGTGATGAGGGGCCTGCGGCGCAAACCGGGCGTCGCCTACCCGGTGCTGATGCCGAACATCAAGGGCATGGAGGCGGCACTGGCCTCGGGAGTAGATGAAATTGCGGTGTTCGCCGCGGCCACCGAACGTTTCAGCCAGCGCAATATCAATTGCAGCATCGCCGAGAGCCTGGAGCGATTCCGCCCAGTGGTCGAACTCGCCCGGGCGAACAAGATGCGCATTCGCGGCTATATCTCCTGCGCAGTCGGTTGCCCTTATGAAGGCGAAGTTTCCCCGCAAGCCGTGGCCGACATTGCCAAGGCGCTGGATGCCATGGGTTGCTATGAAATTTCTCTCGGCGACACCATCGGCGTGGGGACGCCGGGCAAAGTGCAGACGATGATCGCTGCGGTAGCCCACCATGTTCCGGTCGAACGCCTTGCGCTGCACACCCACGACACCTGGGGCCAGGCCCTGGCCAACATCTACGCGGCCATGCAAGCGGGCATCGCAACGATTGACAGTTCGGTGGCGGGCCTGGGTGGCTGCCCTTACGCGAAGGGGGCGAGCGGCAACGTTGCCACGGAAGACGTGCTCTACATGCTCAACGGCATGGGAATCCACACCGGCGTGGACATCGACAAGGTGTTCGCAGCCGGACAATTCATCTGCGAAGCGCTCGGTCGGGCGCCCAATTCGCGGGTAGCGCAGGCCATGGCTGCCCGGCAGGTCGCAGCGGCTGCATGAGGCAAGCACCGAGGCACGCAATACCGATCGGCCTTTGGCGTTGAACGACCAGGCCTACCCGCGTCCGGGTCTGCTCGACTGGACGCTGATGCTGTCGCTCGCAATCCTGTGGGGCGGCTCCTATTTCTTTAACGCGCTGGCGCTGCGCGGCCTGCCGCCCATCACCGTGGTATCAATTCGCCTGATCATCGGATCGGTGCTGCTGCTCGCCTATGTCAGCGCGCGCGGCTACAGTTTTATCCTGCCGTTCAAGCTCTGGCGCGAAATGTTCATCCTGGGTTTCCTGAACCTGTTCCTGCCATTCTGCTTGGTCACCTGGGGCCAGAAGCAGATCGCCAGCGGGCTTGCCGCAATCTTCAATACCACGGCCCCCCTGTTTGCCGTTGTCGTGGCGCACTACGCGACACGCGACGAGCGCCTGACGGTGCCCAAGTTCGTGGGGGTGCTGCTGGGCATGGCCGGGGTCTCCGTGATGGTCGGTATAGAAGCACTACGCGGCCTGGGCGATCAAGTCGTTGCGCAGGTCGCAGTGCTCTGCGGCGCGTTCTCTTATGGTCTGGCGGCAGTCTACGCGCGCCGGTTTCGCAACCAGCCCTCGATGGTTACCGCTGCTGGGCAAGTGACAGGCGCCGCAGTCCTCAGCCTGCCGATGGCGCTCATCGTCGACCAGCCCTGGTCGCTGCCCATGCCCGGAACGCTGCCGATCGTTGCCGTCCTGGCCCTGTCGGTCCTCAGCACCGGCATCACCCCGCTGCTGTATTTCGCCATCCTCAAGTCCGTCGGCGCAACCAACGGCATCATCGTGACCTTTCTCGCGCCAATCAGCGCACTCCTGCTCGGCGTATTCATCCTCGACGAAACCTTCACCGTGCAACAGGGGTTCGGCATAACGTTGATAGGATTGGGCCTTGCGGCCATCGACGGGCGCCCCCTCGCCCGCCTGCGCACGGCCCTGGCAGGTGCCTGACCGGACTGCACCGCACCCGACACCCTTTGAATTTTCTGCGCAGGCAAGAGGCGGCGCGGATAATGGCGCAACCTGACCGAATTCAACCCATTACTGATATCAACAGAGGCTCGCATGAACCAGAAGGCCGCTGCCGACGCAATGCTGGCCGAAGCCGTGGCCGGCATGGTTCAGCTCACCGATTTCGACGAAATCGGTGAGGTACTGCGCTCGCGAAAGTTCCTGCAAGGCGGGCACAGGATCGCGCGCCAAAGCCTGTTGAAGGACACCACCTTCATGATCGATGGCGAGGAGCACCTCGCACGCCGCCGCATCCTCGCGCGCCTGCTCGACGACGATGCGGTAGCGGGCTATCGCGACCGTCACCTCGTACCCGTTGTCGAGCGCTGCCTTGCCGAGGAAGCCGCCGTCCGTCGCGGCGCGGATGGCGTAGTGCGCACCGATCTCGCACCGCTCATCCAGGTGTGCCTGCACCGCGTGGCCGCGGCGCTGGTCGGCATCGACGGGCTTGAATCAGCTGAAGCAACACAGCGCTTCATCCGCCAGGTGCGCACCATCACCGCCGGGCAGACTGTCGACTGGAGCCTGGACGACAAGGATGCGGTACTCGCGCGTGGCCACGCCGCGCGCGACGAATTCCAGCGCGAATTCTTCACCCCTTCCCTTGATCGCAGGAAAAAACTCATTGCCGAGGCGCGTGACAGGGGCGACAGTCCCGACGCCATCAACGCGCTGGCCACCGACATGCTCACCCTCATGACCGTCCACCGCGAGGACACCTGGAAAAGTGACGACATGCTGCTCCTGCGCGAAGTCAACGGCTTCATTACCGGCTCCACACAGACCACCGCCAACGGGTTCATCTCGCTTGCACTCAGGCTCGAGCGCTGGTTACAGAGGCACCCGGAAGATCGCGCGTTGATTGACACCGACTCCGAGTTCCTGTGCCGAGCGGCCTTCGAATCGCTTCGCCTCACCGTGGCCCCGCCAGCGCGCATCCGGGTCGCCTCCGAAAATGTCACCCTCTCCAGCGGACGCACCATTCGCGCGGGCGAGTCCGTGGCCATGTATTTCGTTCCTGCCAACATGGATGCGCGCTTTGGCGAGCACGCCGACGAGTTCAACCCGCGACGCGTGCAACCGGAAGACACGCCACCTTGGGGCATCGCCTTCGGCGCCGGAGCGCATACCTGCCCGGGTCGCCCGCTTGTCACAGGGAGCCGCAACCCGATGGGCAAGGTGGGCGTGGACGGCACGCTGGTGTCCATATCACGCCGCTTCTACGGCGCCGGCATGGAACTGGACACTGAGCGCCCGCTGGTGCGCGACCCCGGCACGCACTACGAAATTTATTCGAGCGTGCCGATCCGGTTCAGCAAGCTGTAGCGGGTCACCGACTCACTACCCGCATTTACCGTCAGCTGCCCCCCCTGGAGGCGACGTCTGCTGCGCGCTTAGCGAGAAATTCCCATTTGCTTGGTGAGTTGCTGGTAGCGAACGACTTCCTTCTGGATCAGCGCGGCGAACTCCTCGGAACTGCTGCCGACCACATCGTTGCCGCCCTCCTCGAGCTTGCGCTGGAGTTCAGGTACCTGCAGTGCAGCAACGGCCGCAGTGCGAATGCGGTCCACGATCGGGCGCGGAGTGCCGGCTGGAACGATCAGGCCGAACCAGCCGCCGTACTCATAGCCCGGAACGGACTCGCCAATAGTCGGCACGTTGGGGAACTGCTTGTTGCGCTTTGCGCCGGCCCAAGCGATCGGCTTGAGCCTTCCGGCCTGGACATGGGAGCCCATCTGGGACACGGAATCCCACAGCATGTTGACATGCCCGCCCAGCACCGCATTCAGTGACTCCCCGCCGCCTTTGAAGGTGACGTTGGTGAGCTTCATGTTGCCCGCCATGCCAATCAGCACTTCCATCGCAAACCGGGCCGAACCGCCCGTCTCCGCGTAGGTCAGCTCGCCCGGGCGCTTGCGTGCCAGCGCGATGAGCTCAGTGACATTGTTGAAAGGCACCGCTGGCGAGGCAACGAGCATCTGGTAGAGATTTGCCACCACCGTCACCGGCACGAAGGACTTGATCGGATCGTAGGGCGCGTCACCGAACAAGGCGGGGTTGCTGGCCAGGCCCTGCACCGCAAAGACGATGGTGTAGCCGTCCGGCGCTGCGCGCATGCCCGCAGCGTACCCAAGGTTCCCCGAGGCGCCAGGCACGTTTTCGACCACCACCTTCTGCCCGAGCTTTTCCGAAAAGTACGGCACGAACATCCGCGCCGTGGTGTCCGTCGCACCAGAAGAATAGGTGACGATGAGTGTCACGTTCTTGCGGCTTGGGTAGTTTTCCTGGGCCTGCGCTCCGACCACAAAGCAGGTCACCAACAAACCTGCAGCCGTTCCTGCCGCCTTGAGCAGATTTCGTGCAGCCACCATCATTGCTTTGGTCATACATTCCTCCTAGGTGTAAGGCGCCCCCAACCACGCACTGAGCGAATTGGGCGGTCCGTAGTGCGCCAGTATACAACCCTCTATATTCGCCACAAACAGTCATCCCGGATACACATGCGCTCAATCCACTTAAAGACGACAGTTGCAGCAACCTGGACGGAAGGGTTGGGTATACTTCGAATTAGAGAGCCCCCAAATGGTTGCGACGTAACTCGACAACCGACCCGTGAGACAGGCCTCGTGCATCGGGATTCACAATGACAATGACACTGACACTTCGCTACGCCAATGCACCGCTGGGCCACGAGATCCTGGGCGTCGACCTGTCCAAGGACCTGAATGATGCGACTTTCACTGAAATCGAAAGAACCTTCGACCAGTACGGGGTAGTCCTGTTCCGGGACCAGAAACTGACACCCCACCAACAGGCGGACTTCAGTCGTCGCTTCGGAAGCCTGGAAAAGTTTCTCATCGACACCTTCCTCCTTCCGGGATTTCCGGAGATTTTCGTCGTGTCCAACATCATCGAGAATGGCAGGCCGATCGGCATGGCCGATGCGGGTCGCAACTGGCACAGCGACATGGCCTTTGTCGAGTGTCCACCACGCGGCTCGGCCCTCTATGCGCTCGAAGTGCCGCACGATGCGGCTGGTGTCGCGTTGGGCGACACCCTGTTCGCCAGCACCTCCGCCGCCTACGATGCGCTGCCCGAGGAGACCCAGCGCCGGATCGATGGACTGAAAGTGCTCAACAGCTATCGGATTTTCACCGAACGCAAGGCGCGCCAGGAGATGGGCGACGGCGGGAAGAAGACGCAGGCCGAAAGGGAAAAGAACAAGGACAGCGTTCCGGACGTCATTCACCCACTGGTACGCACCCACCCGCGCACGGGGCGCAAGTGCCTATACGTCAGCGGGCCGCTGTCAGTCGGCATCGTGGGCATGCCGGAAACCGAGGCGGACGAACTTCTCGACATGCTGCGCGAGCACATGACCCAGCCGCGCTTCGTCTACCGGCACAGCTGGAGGGTGGGCGACTTCATCCTCTGGGACAACTGCTCCGCGATCCACAATGCGCTCGGCGACTACCAGCTGCCACAGCGCCGTCTCATGCACCGAACCACCATTGAGGGCACCGTACCTTTCTAGGCAAGGCGGAGCCCCGAAACAACATGCAACCCGAGGAGATAACGTGAGATTCTGCCGCTTCTTTGCCGACCCAATCCATCCTGGCGATGCCCGGCTTACCGCGGATGCGAGCCGCCTTGGCGTCGTCCGCGGCGACGGCATCCACGATGTCACCGCGGTCCTCGACGCCCTGCCGGCATTGCGCTGGCCCTTCCCGCGGGAAGACCAGGTGATCGCCAACTTCGCGACGCTGCGGCCGCGCATGGAAGACCTGGCCGACAAGTCGCCCGCAATACCGCTCGCCAAGGTTCGCCTGCTCAGCCCTGTTGCCAACCCGAACAAGATCCTGCTGGGTGTCGCCAATTACCCGGAGCACGTTGCCGCCACCAAGAAGCAGCCGCGCGAACACGGGATGTTTATCAAGGCGACCAGCGCGCTCGTCGGCGCCTCGGAAGGCGTCGAGCTGCGCAACACGGAGCGCCTGACCGTGCACGAGACGGAGCTCGCGATCATCATCGGCAAGAAGGGCACCAACATCCCCAAGGAGCGCGCCTTCGATTACATCCTTGGTTACTCGATCGGCATGGACATCACCATGCGAGGGGATGAAACACCGAGCTACAACAAGTCCTTCGACACCTTTGGCGTGCTCGGTCCGTGGGTGGTCACGCGGGAAGAAATCACCCAGCCGAACAACCTGGATATCCGGCTCTGGCTGAACGGGGAGCTGCGCCAGGACGAGACCACCAGCCGCATGGTCCTGGACGTTCCCAGCATGATCGAATTCGCCTCCAGCGTCATGACGCTTTACCCTGGCGACATCTTCATGACGGGAAACCCGAAGGGCGCATCGCGCATCGCGCCCGGAGACATGATGCTCGCCGAGATCGAGTCCATCGGCCGGATGGAAGTCGCCGTGCGCGCCGAGAAGAAGTCCTAGGCCGTCCGGCTCGCGGGACCATCGGCCTCGGGCCCGCCCATGAAATGGGATCACGAGTTCGACGTCGTGGTGATCGGCAGCGGCGCGGCCGGCATGGCGGCGGCGCTGACCGCCAGCCTTGAAGGTCTCTCGGTGCTGGTGGTGGAGAAGACCTCGCGCATCGGCGGGACGACCGCGGTGTCGGGCGGTGCCATGTGGATCCCGCTCAATTCCCTCTCGGAGACGGCGGGCCATCCCGACACCCCGGAGAAAATCCGCGCCTACCTGCACAATACGGCCGGAATGGCGGCGTCAGAAGTCCTGATCGGGCAATTCCTTCGCTGCGGCCCGCGCGCCCTCGACGACCTGACCCAACGCACGCGTCTCAAGGTCAACGCCCGGACATACTCGCCCGACTACTATCCCGAACTCGAAGGCGCGGCGCTGGGCGGCCGTAGCGTTGATCCCGTGGAATTCGACGGACGCCTGCTAGGGGCGCGCTTTGCGCTACTGCGCGACCCCATCCGCGATTTCATGGTGCTGGGTGGCATGATGGTCAATCTCGCAGACGTACGCCACCTGCTGGCTGTCACACGCTCGTTCGCATCCTGGAAGCACGGCATGCGGCTGGTGTTGCGGTATTGGTCCGACAGGCTGTGCGGCTATCACCGCGGAACACGGCTTCTCCTCGGCAATTCGCTCGCAGCGCAGCTCTTCCTCAGCCTGCTGGACCGCGAGATCGAGTACTGGCTGGATGCGCCAGCCCGCGAACTGATCAGAACAACCGACAACAGCGAAAGTGCTGTCAATGGCGTGCGCATCGAACGCGCCGGCCGCTCGCTCAATGTGCGCGCGCAACGCGGCGTAGTCATCGCCACGGGCGGCTTCGCGCAGGACGCGACGATGCGCGAACAATACTTTCCGAAACCCACCGGGCCGTATTCGATGATGGCCGAAGGCAGCCAGGGCGACGGCATCAGCCTGGCTCGGCGCGCGGGCGCGCGCATGGGCAAGACGCCCGCGAGCGTGGCGTACTGGGCGCCGGTGTCTGTGCTCAGGCGCGAGGACGGCAGCCTGCATCGCTATCCCCACCTGATCTGGGACCGCGCCAAGCCCGGTTTGCTGGCCGTCAATTCGGCCGGCAAGCGCTTCGTCAACGAGTCGTCCTCGTACCATGATTTCGTCGAAGGCATGTACCGGTCGCACCGCAGCGTTCCAACGATTCCCGCAGCACTCATCTGCGACAGCACCTTCATCCGGCGCTGGGGGCTCGGCCTGGCCCTGCCCGGGGGAAGACCGCTCGAACACCTCGTTCGCAACGGCTATCTGACGCGGGCGGGCTCGATTGCGGAACTCGCCGAACGCTTGAAAGTCCCGCCCACCGAACTCGCCGCCACGATCTCGCGATTCAACGACTACGCCCGAATCGGGACCGATCCCGAATTCAACAAGGGCGGTATCGCCTACAACCGTTTCCTCGGGGATGCCAGCCACTCCCCCAATCCCTGCCTTGGGCCGGTAGCACAGGCGCCGTTCTATGCGGTCCTTGTTTATCCGGGGGATGTCGGAACAGCATGGGGCATCGACACGGATGAGTTCGCTCGCGCCCTGGACGAGGATGGCAAACCCATCCGCGGCCTGTATATCGCGGGAGCCGACATGCAATCCCTGACCGGAGGCGCCTATCCGGCCGCCGGCGTTTCCCTCGGCCCCGCCCTGACCTTCGGCTGGGTGTCGGCAATGCACATGGCGCATGGCGCGGTAGGTGTCGAGGAGATACGCAACACAATGCCTCCGGCCACCACCCCAGCATCCTGACCCAACAAACTTCGCCATACCCAGTCAAAATCAACCCATACGATCAACGACGAAAGGCCGCAAACCATGAAGATATTTTTCTCAACCTCGTCACCCTACGTACGCAAGTGCATGGCGGTGGCCCATGAACTGGGTATTGCAGACCGCATCGAGAAACTCCCCAATGCGGCGCACGCGATCAATCGAGACGCCAACATCGTCAAGAGCAATCCGACCGGGCAAGTACCCACCTTCTTCTGCGGCGATGGCACCGTCCTGTTCGACAGCGTCGTGATCTGCGAGTACCTCGACGCGACCTTCGGCGGCAAGCTGTTCCCGAAATCTGGCCGCGAACGCTGGGCGCGCCTCACCGAACATGCTGCGGCTGACGGCATACTCGGCGCCGCACTGCTCGCGCGCTATGAGGCCACGCTCAGACCGGAAACCCTGCGCTGGCCCGACTGGAGCAGCAGCCAGCTCAAAAAGATCCGCTCAGGCGTGGAGTGGGTGGAGGGAATCGCCGAATCCCTGCCCGATCGGGTGGACATCGGAACGTTGGCGATCGGCTGCGCCCTGGGCTATCTCGACTTTCGATTCTCCGACATGAATTGGCGCAGCCAGGCGCCGAAAGCCGCGGACTGGTTCGCCGGCTTCTCGCAGCGCGCAGCGATGACCGCCACTGCCCCGCGCGGCTAGTCCTTCGCCTTCTCCCCGTCCAGCGCTTCCGCGAGATCGTCGAGAAACAGCGACAGCTCCCCCGTCATCAATGCGAAATCGATGTCGAACTGCTCATCCGCGTCATCGGCCTCCTCACCCGTCTCGTCGCGGATGATGTCCACGAAGTTCACCCGCTTGACGTGCAGCTCGTCGGTGAGCACGAAGGTGATCTTGTCTTTCCAGGTCATGCCCAGGCGAATCACCGTCTTGCCGCTCGCGATATGGTCGCGGATTTCTTTGCCCTCCAGCGAGTGGCGCGTGTAACGGATGGTGGATTTGGCGAGGTCGACCGACTGCAGCTCGAGGTCCTGGTCGATGGTGAAGCCAGCCGGCGGATTGCCTGAGGCGAGCCACCTGGTCATGGCCGAACCAGGCGAGCGTTCCGTCTCCAGGCGCTTGCAGGGAAAGTCCTCTTCGGCACGTCGCAGCGCATCGACGAATTCCTCGGCCTTCTTGTCGGCGCCGGCGTCCACCACCAGCCAGCGGCCCTTGGTGTCGATCCATGCGCGCGTGGAAGCGCGCTTGGATAGCGCGCGCGGCAGCAACTCGTTGGTGACCTGGTCGCGCAGATCGCGCATCTGCTTGCGGCCGACCGGGCGGCCGAGCTGCGCGGTGATTTGCGTGGCCCGATCCTTCGCGGCTTGTCGGATGACCGAGGCCGGCAACAGCTTCTGCTCGACGCCCAGCATCAACAACCAGTGGTGAGCCTGCGTATAAACCAGGCGATGCTCGCCTTGCGGCGGCAGCCAGCCCCGGCTTTCCATCTCGAAGCTGCCGCAGGGTTGCAATGCCTGGGCTTCGAGTTTCTTTTCCAGGTCGTCCGACTTCAGCGACCACTTCTTTGCAAGTCGGTAGATGATGAGATTCTTGAGGAGCATGTGTCTTTCGCCAATCGGCCCATTGCGCGTTGGGCTGCTGAATAAATGAAGGGCAGAATCATCGGGCCGAAAAAGCGACGGATTATACGGACTATGCTGGCCCCACCGTGACTATTCGGCGCGGCGATGCTGCGCCAGCCGCCGGTCCGGACTATCATTCCGCCACAGGCCACAACCACGGAGAGTCCCATGCAAATCGTGAGCTACGACCAATCCGAACCGATGCCATCAGGCACGGACACCTACAAGTCCACCGTCCGCCATTACTACGGGCGGGTAAAAAGCATCCACGAAGGCCCACAGGCCTTCCTCGTGGAAATGCCCGACGAAGGCTCGACTATCCTCCCGCATTTCCACGACATCGACGAGTTCCAGGTGGTTGTGGGCGGCAGCGGACGCATGGGGCCCGATGCGATCGGCCCGGTCGCCTTTCACTATGCCGATGCCTACACCCCCTACGGGCCGATCATCGGCGGCAGGGACGGCATTGAATTCTTCACCATTCGCGCCGCCTGCACGACGGGGTTTTTCCCCATGCCGGCTGCCCGTAACAAGATCGTCGGAAAACCGGGGCGCAACCTGTATGGCCAGTTCGAAACCGGCAAAGCGCTGCCGGCGGCGCAACAATCCACGCGCGAGACGTTGCTCTCGGATGCAGTTGACGGCGTCAAGGTAATGGGCTTGCGCCTGGGCGCGAATGCCAGTGCCGAGGGCGAGCCGACAGTTGCCGGCTGCCAGTACTACCTCGTGTGCAGCGGAGCCGTCATGGCCGGCGGCAAGGCATATCCGCCACGGACATTGATCAATGTGAAGAATGGCGATGCGACACCGACACTGCAGGCAGGTCCGCAGGGCGCCGAAGTGCTGATGCTGCAAATGCCGAAACCCTCGGATCGCCCGGGCTCGCGACTGAAGTCGCTGGCGGAAATGCAGGGCGTCAGCTATACGAGCAAGGCCTAAGACCGTCTCGTAGCCGCGTTTGCAGCCCGCGCCGGGAGCGCTCGGCAGGCGCGCTCAATCAGGCTGCTGCAGGTGCCTTCGCGCCGGCCGCAGCCGTATTCTTCAGTTTCTTGGCCCGCTTGGCGATGCCTGCGAGGTCTTTCTCGGTCCGCTGCTTCTTGCGCCGGCTGCGCACCAGTTTGGAGTGGCTCATGATGTTCCGATCACGTGGGTTGATGACACCGGAGTCTGACCGGTTTTGACGCGCCTGAGGAAACTATCTGTCGCCGGCGCATCGCCGCCTGGCCCGCGATAGATGACGATTCTGCTCAGAAGGTAGAACATATAATACTGCCACATTTCACTATCGATACATTCATATAGGATATTCAAGCAATAAATACTGCCAAACCTGTGCAATGCATGGTTCACATCGCCAAGCCTAGGACAACAGCACTACCGCCCCCGAAAACGTGACGAAGGCCAGCGTTGTCGACACCAGGATCACCCGCGCAATGCGCCCGCCATCGGCCCCGTAACGCTCGGCGAGCATCACCACATTGCTCGCGCTGGGCAACGCGGCGACCAGCACGATGACGGTGAGCGCAAAACGGTCGAGCGGCACGCCGAGCTGAATGGCCGCGCTACCCAACAACAGCACCAGCAGGGGATGCAGGATCAGCTTTTTCAGCGCCACCGGCACGTAGTCGGCGAGCGGCGTCGCGTCGGCGCTGTTCATCTGCGAGCGCGCGAGCACCGTTCCGATGGTGAACAAGGCCACCGGGGATGCCGCGTCGGCGAGCAGGCCGATGGTGGCCATGAGGGGCTTGGGGAGCGAAAGATCGAACGCCGAGAAAGCAGCACCGAGGAGTATCGCCCAGGGCAGCGGGTTGACGACGACGCCGTAAAGGGCCTTGCGTGCCGCTTCGCCCGCACTGCGGGCGTCGCCACCATCCACGCGCCCCAGGCGTGACAGGGCAATGCACAGCGAGCTGGTGATCACAAGGTCGACTACGATGGTCACAATGGCCGGCCCCGAGGCCCGCGCGCCAAACAGCGCGATGAATAGCGGCACGCCCATGTAGCCGGTGTTCGGGAACGCCGCCGTCAACGCGCCGAAGGCCGCATTGTTGGCATCGACGCGCTGGCTCAGCGTGGTGGCAAAGGTGAAGCCAACCATGATCAGCGCGCAGATCAGGTAAACGCCAAAGACTCCAGGGTCGAGCAACTGCGTGATCGGCGTACCCGCGCCGAAGCGAAACAGCATGCAGGGCAGGGCGAAGAACAGCACGAAGGCGTTGAGGCCGGGAATCGCCGGCAACGGCAACATGGCGCGTCGAACGGCAATGAAGCCCGCCAGCACCAACGCGAAGAAGGGAAAGGTAACGGCGAGTACGTCGAGCACCGTGCCATTTTGCCCTGCTTTAGGCGCGCGGTGACGCACCACTTGCGCCAGCTGCCACAAATTGGTCGGGCTCAATCCCGTTGCGGGTCCCCGCTTCGCCAACGCTCCCGGGGTTTAGCGGCGACTGTTGTCTTTGATGAAGGCCACGATCGCAGAGGCCACTTCACGCTCGATGCCGTAGTAAGTATGAAATGTTCCCTGATGGCAAGGATCGCCCCCCCGATTTCCACCACCGTCGAAAAGCTGGATTTCCCGTTTGGTCTCGGCCGGAAGGAACTTCGTGAACACCTGCACCATATCCGGCGGGTCAAACTTGCACCCATATTTCTTGTGATGCGTGACCATGGTTGGCACGCGGATGTTCTGCAGGCCAAGTGTCCCGACACGATTTGTCCCGCGAAAAATGCCGGATGAGAAAACCAATCCATCCACCGGCTCCCGCACCCGGGTTCCCACCCAGCCAACCGATATAGTGCCTGCGCTCACACCAACCAGCCATATCGGCGAAGGACTTTTCTGTCGCAACCAGGCAATGATCGGCTCCACGTCGCGGATGTGATCCTCGCTAACGCGATAGCTGCTGGCCGTTGTGCGGGGGGGCATCGCGCAGACCACTCGCATGATCCGAAGACGGGGCGAACATGGCATACGAGATATTCAGATCGGAAAACACGGTGCGGCTAGTATCTAAAAAACCTGCATTGCTTCCGCCAGGCATGCCATTACCCCCCCCTCAAACAGAATCGCTTGGGCGACGGGTTGGGTAACCGATTGGTAAATGCATCGCGTCTCCACACCCGGGCGGCTTGGCAGGATCACCCGCTCCTCCGCAAGTACAGTTGCGGTGGTAGTGAATGCAACGAAGAAAGCCAGCGGAGTCGCAATAGTTTTCAAAATGAGTGCTTTCTACAACTGTCTGGTCGCAATAATTATTGTTCCGCGGGCACTTCGAAACTATCATATACGCTCAACAGAAATGTCCACATCGATATACCCGATCTGCGAATTCCGCCCCGGGATCCTGCAATTCAATCACCCGGATCCCGTGAATGCCGTGACCCTAAATAGAGTAGCGCGCACGTTATTCCGGCCCTCCGATTCTCCGCGGCGCACTATACTGTCGGCCATCCGTGTCGGGCTGCTATCGGAAAATTACAACATTCAGGGAGATCGTCATGCGCAGATTCCTTGCCTTCGCCTTGCTGCTTACCGCCTCATCTGGCGCCTTAGCACAGGCTAGCTACCCCAATAAACCCATCACCTGGTTTGTCGGCTATGCGCCGGGCGGCAATGCGGACCTGCGCTCGCGAGAGATGGCACGCTATGTGGCGCCGCTGCTGGGCCAACCCGTGGTGGTGGAGAACCGCGCTGGCGCCGGCGGCAATATCGCAACTGACATGATTGCCAAGGCCAAACCTGACGGCCATGTCATCGGCATGGGCAGCTTCGCCCCGCTGGCGGTCAACCAGGCCATGATGAAAACCATTCCCTTCGATCCGCTCAGCGACCTGATGCCCGTGATGCTGATCGAACGCGGCCCGCTGGTGTTGATGGTGAATCAGGCATCGCCCTTCAAGAGCGTGAAAGATATCATTGCCGCAGCCAAGACCTCTCCGGGAAAGATCACCTTCGCCTCAGGCGGCCTGGGCGGCAGCCACCAGCTCTCGGCCGAATTGTTGAAGTCGCTCGCCAAGATCGATCTGGTCCACATTCCCTACAAGGGGGGCGCGCCCGCGGCCGTGGACCTGCTTGCCGGGCGCGTGGACATGATGTTCGAGCAGATGTACGCCGCCATGCCCAACATGCAGGCAGGCAAGACGCGTGCGCTCGCCATCACCAGCAAGAAGCGCCTGGCGCTCGCGCCCGACCTCGTCACCATGGAAGAGGCCGGGGTCCCCGGCTTCGAGGTGCTCAACTGGCAGGGCGCCGTTGCCCCCAAGGGCACGCCCGCCGCAATCATCGCCCGTTTGAATGCCGATATGAACAAGGTGCTCGCCATGCCCGAGTTCCGTGACCGCGTGCTCAGCCAGGGCAACGAGCTGGGGGGCGGAACACCGGAGCAGTTCGGGGCGTTCATCAAGACGGAAAACACCAAGTGGGGCGCCATCGTGCGAGCGGCGAAGATCACCGCGGAATAGTTATCACCTCGTCCTCACGCTGACCTGACCGCAATTGAGCGTAAAGGTCGCCTGACCGTGAGTGCGCCGGCCCTCCTGCGCGCCGTCAGATCAAGGAACAACCGGGATGAGGGTCAAGATCCGATCCAAGGGCTGGAACGCTATTGCGATGAAAGGATCCGGGCAGGAAATTCGGAGACCCAATTGTTTCCGTGGAATCGCTTGCTGATCCGCCAACCGTCGCTCGTGCGGACAAATTCGTCGATATAAAAGGCCCCGCGGACAACGAGCAGCCCCGAGTCGTCGCGCTTGCCGGCATGAACGGCGAGCCCCGAGCTCTCCGCCGTTGCCGTATCGCCGCTGATTCGAATTTCCGCATCATTGGCCAGATACGGGGTGCTCATGATGCGCTGCATCCCGAATCCCCCACCGCCACTGGAGGTCGCGGCAAACCACTCCGTGTAGTAGGTCTCGATCGCCGCGGCACCCACCAGCTTCTGCCCATTCGACTCGAGCCTGGCGTCCTGAGTGAAGCAGGACGCTACCAGCTTGCTGTCGTTCTTCCGGATACCGCGAGAATACCGGGTCATGATGTCCGCAATTTCGGCACGGTCCGCCAGGATGCGCAATTGCGCCCGCATTTCATCGAGATCTTTTCCCCCGTCCACGCTCATTTCATTCCCCCTCTCAAATCGTCGCAAGCAGTCTCGTTGACCCGCCACTCAAGCCACGCGACAATGAACCGGCGGCCTGTGATCGAAGGCTGCGCGGACGTTCTCCAGGATGCACCTGATCTCCATCACGGTGCCCAGGCGCGATCCGCCCGCCAGGTGCGGAGTCAGTATCACGTTGTCCAGCGTGAACAGAGGGTCGCCCTGATGCCGTGGTTCGCGCCCGTGCACGTCCAGGCCTGCCCCTGCCAGCGCCCCTGACCGCAAGGCACTGAACAACGCAGCCTCGTCGACCAGCTGTCCCCGCCCCGTGTTGATAAAGATGGCTCCCCGTTTCATGCGCGCAAGGCGCTCCGCATCGATAAGTTTTTCCCCGCCTGCGTGGAATGTCGCGTGCAGGGAAACAATATCGGACTCCTCGAGCAGTTCGTCCAAGGTCCGGTACTCGACCCCGCACGCGGCCTCGTAAGCTTCTGGCAGCCGAGTGCGATTGAAATAAAGCACCCTCATGCCAAGCGCACGTGCCTTTTGACATGCCAGGGAGCCGATCTCCCCCATGCCGATAATGCCGATCGTCTTGCCGTAAAGACCATTGACTCCCGGAATACCAGGCCAGTTGTAGCGCATTTGACCTTCAGCGGCCGGTGCACCGGCCGCGGGCGCGTCCCTTACCGCACGATCGCTTGCGACAAGCTTCTTCAGCAGCGTGAGGGCCAGCAGGAGCACATGCTCCGCCACATAGTGCAACATGGGTCGCTGAAGGCACGACACCCATACGCCTCTCGATTTCGCCGCAGCGCAATCGATCATGTCCGAGCGCTCACCCCAGCGCTGCACCAGCACCAGCGCGGGATTCGATTCCATCATCTCGCGCGTGACCTGTCCGCGGCGAAACAACAGCACGTCGGACCCGATGGCATCCTCGGGGCGCTTGCACTTGACCAGACGCACACCATCGGCCTCGGTGAGGCCCGCGGCGAGCGACCACAGCGCATCCATGTCGCAAACCTCGGGGGCAAAAAATGCCTTCAGCGCTGGCTCGGCGGCGGAACGGTCACCCTTCATCAACTGATGGACAAGTCCGACCACATGGTCTTCATCGAGTATCGCGACGCTTTTCGGCATATTCAGGATCGTCTCTATCGTTGCGGTGGCTGAACGTCGGCGATCGTCACGCCTTCTCCAATTCGCGTACCCACATCTCCCACGGGCGGAGCAGGTTCGCATCCGAACCCTCGAAGGCGGCCTGGAAGTTGACGGCCTCCTGCAACGTCAGGTAATTGACCTTGCCAAGCCGCAGCGCGTCAGACTGGATTCGCGCATTCAGTTCCGTATAGATCGCCCGAAATACCGCCATTCTCAAATTGCCGGCAACGACGGCATTGCCATGCCCGCGCATCAGAACGACTGAACTATCCCCCAGGGTTTTTGCCAACGCCGCACCAGTGGGCCCCTTGACGATGAGCAGCGAATTATTGTCGCCCTCGACATCGCGGATCTCGAATACCGGCACCGGCTTGCGCAGGAATGAGGCCATGTGACAGACGGGCTGCAAGGCGGTTTGCGTAACGCTGAACGGTATGACCATGGGCGAGTGGCTGTGGACGACGGCATTGACGTCCGCGCGGGCCTTGAAGATCTCACTATGAATGCAACGCTCGGCATAGACCTTGCGGCCGCGCGCATCCAGCGGATTGCCGTCGAGGTCGAATTCCATCACGTCGTCCGGCGCGACCATGGCAGGGGCGCTGGACCGCGACATGAAATAGCGGCCGGGGTTCACCACGGAGCGCACGCTGACATGCCCAAAGGCATCGAGGATTCCCTGGTGAGCCAGGATATGATTGGCCGTTACCAGGTCCTGTTTATTGAGTTCATCCTGCTGTACTGCGTCCATCTCCCCTCCCGAACCGCGGTGCACGATCAATGCCCAATAGTACGACGCCCCGCCCGCAATAGCAGCCCCTGGGACATGATCCTGACGAAAGCGTATGGTCGCCAATACCCCTCTTGGCCACAGCCACGCTTGTTTCATTGCTCATCGGATTGATTCTGTCTAAACTGGGTTGGTCGCTCCTGGCCTACCGGCCACCACAACGCATCTTCCTCGAGAATTGGCATGCAGAACACGAATCGGGTCGCCCTGGTCACAGGCTGCGGCAAGCAGATTGGCATTGGAAGATCGACGGCGCTGGCCTTGGCCGCCGCAGGGTTCACGGTGGTTGCCGCCGATATCACCGCCACCGGCGCCGCCAATCAGCATGACATTGCCGGCCCAACCGGACAGGGCTGGCGGGGACTGGAGAGCCTGGTCGAGGAGATTTCGCGCAGCGGGGGCAAGGCATCAGCAGTCGTCGGCGACGTCAGCGTCGAGGCCGATGCACGGCGCATGGTGGAGGAAACCACCCGTCGATACGGGCGCCTCGACGTGCTGGTCAACAATGCCGCTGCGCCTCACGGCGCCGATCGCAACGACATCGAAAACGTTCCGGTCGAGGCATGGGATTACGTCATGGCGGTGAATGCCAGGGGGCCGTTCCTGATGTGCAAGGCAGCGATCCCCTGGATGCGCAAACAGCAGTGGGGCCGCATCATCAACCTGTCGTCCAAGGCGGTCGGGCGCGGAAGCCCGCGTCGCACCGCCTACGTGGCATCGAAGGCCGCCGTGGTCGGATTGACCAAGGCGCTGGCCATCGATCTAGGCGACAGCGGAATCACGATCAATGCGATCATGCCCGGACCGATACTCACCTCGCGCGCGACAAGCACTAACCAGCGCGAATTCGGCGGCGACCAGGCGGCCGCAATCGCCGAGCGGGCGAAAGCAGTACCGATCGGCAGGCTCGGGACACCGGAGGATGTTGCAGGCGTCATCGCATTCCTGGCGTCGGATGCGGCAGCATTCGTGACAGGACAGGCATTGGGAGTGGACGGCGGCTGGTGGTAGCGAATCACGCGCCGAGGATCGCAGGGAAATACAATTTGAAGGGAGGCGCGCAATGAAGGCACGACTGTTGAGTGGCTTGGCAATGTTGGGGGCAGGGACTTTGATGCTCGGCACCACGGCCATCGCGCAGGAATTTCCGGCAAAACCGGTGCGGATTGTCGTAGCCAATTCGGCAGGCAGCATTGCCGACCTTGCGGCGCGGGTTCTCAGCCAGGAGATGACCAAGTTCCTCGGCCAGACCGTGATCGTCGAGCCCAAGCCCGGAGGAAACCAGCTCATCGGCCTTGAGTACGTGATGAACGCCCCGGCCGACGGCTACACCACCATTTTCACGTATGTGTCCCCGCTTGCCAGCCTTCCGGTCCAGGTAAAGAACCTAAAATTCGATCCGCTCAAGGACCTCAAGCCCATCACTACCGTCTTCGGCATCAAGGCGTTCTTCGTCACGCCCATCAAGCAGCCCTGGTCGAACTTCAACCAGATGGTGGCGTACGCGAAGGCCAATCCCGGCAAGCTCAATTATGGTTCGAACAACCTGTCCATCCAGATGGTGATCGAATCGGCCATCAGGCAACTGGGGATGGACATCGTTCACGTTCCCTTCTCGGGCGCCGGCCCGCTGATCCAGGCGGTGGCGACGAGCCAGATCCAGCTGGTCATCACCAATGACTCCAACCTTCAGACGTTCAAGGAAGCCATCCGACCGGTGGCGGTAAGCGGCGAGGCGCGCCTCGCGAAATACCCCGATGTCCCGACCTTCAAGGAGCTGGGGCTGGCGCAGATTCGGGACCCGGAATACACCCTGAACATCCGAACCGAGGCGCCTAAACCGGTGGTCGACAAGCTGTACAACGCCGCCATCCAGGCCTTGCGAACCCAGGCGGTCAAGGACGGGCTGGCGAAAATGAGCATGGACACGGTCGGGGACACGCCCGAGTCCGCTTACAAGAAGCTGTTGGAAGAAGCTGCCTTGTACGCCGACATGGCCAAGAAGATGGGCATCAAGCCGGAGTAGCACAGTCTGCCGGTGGCAGATTTCCGTTCCGAGGAGAACTGATATGAGCGCACATAATTGGTTCAAGGTCGCAATATTGGGGACATCGCTGCTTGGCTTTGGCGCACCCGCGCTCGCCCAGGAATTCCCGGCAAAACCCGTCCGGATCGTCGTGGCCAATTCAGCTGGCAGCATCGCCGATCTTGCCGCCCGCTTGCTCGGCCAGGAAATGACCAAGTTCCTCGGACAACCCATCATCGTCGAACCAAAACCGGGAGGCAATCAGTTGATTGCCCTCGATCACGTGATGAATTCCCCGGCTGACGGATACACCACGGTCATCACCTACGTGTCGCCGCTGGCAAGCCTGCCGGTCCAAGTGAAGAACCTGAAATTCGATCCGCTCAAGGACCTGCCGCCGATCACGACGGTATTCGGGATCAAGGCTTTTCTCGTCACGCCCATCAATCAGCCGTGGACCACCTTCAACCAGATGGTTTCCTATGCCAAGGCGAACCCTGGCAAGCTCAATTATGGTTCGAACAACCTGTCGATCCAGATGGTCATCGAGTCGGTCATCCGCCAATTCGGACTGGACATCGTGCACGTTCCATTCTCCGGAGCAGGTCCCCTGATCCAGGCCGTCGTATCCAACCAGATCCAGCTCGTCATCACCACTGAAGCGAATATCCAGACCTTCAAGGATGCCATTCGCCCCGTCGGGGTCAGCGGCGATAAGCGCGTGGCGAAATTTCCGGATCTACCGCTGTTCAAGGAATTGGGCGTGGCCCAGATCCGAGACCCCGAATACACGCTCAACATCCGGTCCGAAACGCCACGCGCCGCCTTAGACAAACTGCACAGCGCCGCTGTGCGGGCACTACAGACACAGGCTCTAAAGGATGGGTTCGCCAAGCTTGCAGGCGAGCCGGTGGGCGATACCCAGGAGTCCGCAGCCAAGAAGCTCGCCGAAGAAGCAGCGCTTTATGCCGACATCGCCAAGAAAATGGGTGTCAAGCCGGAGTAGTTGCGCCGGGTTCCACCACAGGCAGCTCGAACCCGGCTGCCCGCTCGATCGAGCGCATGACAGCGGTGACATCCACCTTGCCACCCAGCTCGTCCGCCGCTTTCACGAATGCGCTCACCACCGCCTCGCACATCGGCGCCGGGACATCGAAATCATGCGCCGCGCCGATGAACGCGCGGATGTCCTTGATCATGAGCTCGATGGCACCGCCGTGGTTGAACGCGCGCGTGAACACCTGCTTCGGGATCTTGTCCAGCGTGGCGATGCTCTGCCCCGTGCCGTTGTTGAGCACATCCAGCGTCGCTTCCAGCGACAGCCCCGCCTTGTGGGCTACCAGCAGTGCCTCGCAGGCAATGGCAAGATTGGCCGCCGAGAGCATGCTGTTGACGTGCTTGAGTCGCTGCGCGGCACCGACCCGGTCACTCACATGGACTACCTTGGTGCCGTAGTTACGAAACAGCGGCATCATGTCGTCGAACACCTTGCGCTTGCCGGCAACCATGACCGTCAACGTGCCATTCACGCCCCGTGCAAGGCCACCCGTTACCGGCGCATCCAGCACGTCGACACCCTGGGCAGCGAATGCCGTTTCCAGACGCTCGAGCAGCGAGGATTCGCTGGTTCCGGCGTGGATGTAGGTTCTGATCTTCGAGCCGCCGATGATGCCCTGCGGGCCGAATACGGCCTCCTCGTAAGTCTGCGGGGACGTGAGGCACGTGAATACCACATCGGCCGCATCGGCCACCGCGCGAGACGAGTCGACAATCTGCGCCTTGCCCTCGAACAGCTTCGCCCGTTCCGGCGACTTGTCGTGCACCACCATGCGCTGGCCGCCCGCGACCAACCTCGATGCAATGGCGCCCCCCATCGCTCCCAATCCCACAAAGCCGACAATCATTGCTCACTCCCCTTGAACTATTCCGTTGAGTGCATTCATCGTCGCGATTCGAATTACCACGAGTCCCGACAGAAAGCGCTTGTCCCACCCCAGCGGCCATATTAATCTGTCAAAAGAAGGCTGGGGCGGTATTCTCGGACCAGAGTAAATGCTTCCAGACCAATAATGGGAGGAAAGACCATGAGCGCAAATCCAGAGGCAGGTCCCGCATCTGCCAGGACCCCACATATGGAGGTCATTGCCTGCGGGCCGCCGTTGGGCGCGGAACTGTGCGGCATCGATGCATCGACCGACGTCTCTCGACAGATGCCAGCCGTTCTCGATGCGTTCACGCACCACCATCTGCTGTTCATCCGCGATCAGAAGATGACCGACCAGCATATTTATGAGTTCGCCAGCCGGTTCGGCCATATCGAGAACCACAAGAACCGCGATGCGACCGGCAATGTCTTCTCGGTGGTGCACGGCATCACCAACCTCGATGCCGAGGGCAAGCCGTCGAGAAAACCCGCAGTCTACGAAAACTACTTCTGGCACTCGGACAAGGCGCACGAGGCCGTCCCTTCGCTGCTCACCATGCTCTACGCCGTGGAAGTCCCGCCCGAAGGTGGCGACACCGAATTTGCAGACCTGACGCGCGCCTATGCAGCACTCGACGCAGGCACGAAGGCGAGAATCGATGGGCTGCACGTCGAGCACAGCTGGGGCTACATGCGCGAGACCATCACCGGGCGCCCGCCGACCGAAGAGGAAAGGCTCAAGTCGCCCCCCGTCGTTCACCCGCTCATCAGGGTGCACCCGGATACGGGCGAGAAGAGCCTGTATATCGGGATGTATTGCTCGCGCATTCTCGACATGCCGCTCGACGAGGGACAGGCCCTGCTCAAGACCCTCACCGACCACGCCACCCAGCCCCAATTCATCCACACGCACAAATGGCGCCAGGGAGACTTGGTGTTCTGGGACAACCGTTGCCTGATACACCGCGCCATCCAGAATTTCGACCTGGGCGCCCACCGGCGCGTATTGCGACGCGTCGTTGTCAAGGGCAAGCCGGAGTGGATCGGCAGAAGCCCGCCTGCATGAACAGCAACGCGTTGCCGACATAGGGTTGACCACCATGGACGATCGACTCAAAGGCAAGACCGCCCTCGTCACCGGCGCGGGCTCCAGTGCTCCCGGCATAGGCAATGGCCGCGCAGCGGCGATCCTCCTTGCGCGAAGCGGCGCCAAGGTGCTGGTGGTAGACCAGAACCCGGCGGCAGCACAGGAAACCCTCGACATGATCGCCGCGGAGAAGGGCTCGGGCGCGGTGGGGGCTCCCATCGACGTCACCAAGCCGGAGGACTGCCGCGTCGCCGTGAAGCAGGCGGTGAACCTCCTTGGCGGACGGCTCGACATCCTGGTCAACAATGTCGGCGTGAGCGCGAGAATCCGCACCTCGGTGGTTGACCTCCCCCCCGAGGAATGGATGCGCGTATTCACCGTCAACGTGCAGAGCATGATGCTCATGTGCAAGTACGCCGTCCCCGAGATGAAGAAATCCGGCGGCGGCTCCATCATCAACATCAGCAGCTTCGGCGGCATGTACCCGAGTGCCGGCAACAACGCCTACGCCACTTCAAAGGGCGCCATCATCGCCTTCACCAGGAGCCTTGCGGTCGACCACGGTGCCGACAGCATCCGCGCCAACTGCATCCTCCCCGGCATGGTGGCCACGCCCATGGGCCTCGCCAACAAGCACAACACGCCCGAGACCGATGCCGAGCGTAACAAGCGCCAGACCGCCGAGCGTGAACGGCGGCTCAAGGGCACACTGCTCGGCATCGAGGGCACGGGCTGGGACATCGGCAACGCGGTGCGTTTTCTTGCATCGGAGGAAGCGCGCTACATCACTGGCATCGACATATTGATCGATGGCGGCGCGGCGCTGCGCTAGATTCGTGAGCACGTCTCTTCCATCATTGGCATGAGCCTCCTTTGTTCGACCTGATCATCCGCAACGGCACCGTCGTCGATGGCACTGGCCTGCCGCGCTATCGCGCCGATGTCGCCATTGCCGGTGAACGCATCGCGAAGATCGGGCGCATCAACGAACGGGGGCATCGCGAGTTTGATGCCGGTGGGCAGGTCGTCAGCCCCGGTTTCATCGATGGCCACACGCACATGGACGCCCAGGTGTTTTGGGACCCGCTGGGCACCAGCAGCTGTTGGCATGGCGTCACCTCGGTGGTCATGGGGAACTGCGGCTTCACGCTGGCACCGGCAAGGCGGGACCAGCGCCAGTTCGTCATCAGCAGCCTCGAGCGCGCTGAAGACATCAAGGCCGCGACCATCGATGCGGGCATCGACTGGACCTGGGACCGGTTCCGTTCCTACCTAGAGGCGCTCGACCGCCTGCCGCGCGGCATCAATTACGCGGCGAATATCGGCCACTCCGCCCTGCGCACGTGGGCCATGGGCGAGCGTGCCTTCGACCAGGCCGCAACCGAGGATGACCTTGCGCTCATGCAATCGGAGCTGTCCGATGCTCTGAAGGCAGGCGCCATCGGCTTCTCCACGTCGCGCGGCCATCACCTCATGATGGACAACCGGCCGGTGGCCTCGCGCATCGCCGAGTGGTCGGAAGTCGAACGATTGGTTGGCACCATGGGACGCATGGGTGGCGGACTGTTCGAGTTGGCCGAAGACTTCCGCGGCTACGAACCCGAGCATCAGCTGCGCAATCTCGACCGCCTGAAGACGCTTGCCGTCGACAGCGGCATCCCGGTCACCTTCGGCTTGATCAGCGCACCCGAGAATCCAGGCGGCTGGAAATTGCGCCTGGACCTGCTGGATGCCACCGCGGCCGCGGGGGGGCGCATGTTCGGCCAGTCGCATGCCCGCGACATATCCATCCTGCTGTCGTTCCGCACCCGGCTGCCCTTCGACATGCTGGACGAATGGAAGCCGGTGCGCGCGCTGCCGCTGGACGAACAACGCAAGGTGCTGGCCGATCGCGACCTGCGCGCGCGACTTGTGCAAGCGGCCCGACATGGCCCCTACCCGAAAGGCTACGGCGCCGAATCGCGCCCGCCGGATTACGAGCGGCTCTACGCCATCCGCACTGCGCTACCGGACCGGAACCCCACGGTCGCCAGCATTGCCGCCTCGCGCGGCCTGGATCCGGTCGAGGTAATGATCGAACTCGCCTTGGAAACGGATTTCAACCAGTTCTTCCAGCAACCGGTCTCCAACCTCGACATGGCGCACGTGGAGACCATCCTGCGCCATCCGCAGACGGTGGTGACCTTCTCCGACTCCGGCGCGCATGTCAGCCAGATCATGGATTCCTCCATCCCCACGACGCTGCTGGCCTACTGGGTGCGCGAACGCGGCTTGTTCAGCCTCGAGGAAGGCGTTCGGATGATCACGCTGGCCCCCGCCCGCGCCTGGGGGTTCCACGATCGCGGCCTGGTTCGGGTGGGCATGGTCGCCGACCTGAACGTCTTCGACCCGGCACGCATTCTGCCCTCGCTTCCGGAAGTCAGGAGAGACCTTCCGGGCAACGGCCTTCGCCTGACCCAGAAGTGCCAGGGGATACTCGCGACCATCGTCTCCGGGCAAGTGCTGCTCTTGAACGGGGAACATACCGGCGCCCTGCCGGGAAAGCTGCTGCGGGGCTCGCTTGCCAAGTAGATTTCCGGCAAGGCAGCCAGACAGCGAGACCTCGGGTCGCTCCTAGATTCGTCGCGGCACCGGCACCCCCGGGATCTTCATGCGGATGCAGGCGATCTCGTGGTAGCAGGTGATGAACAGCGTCTTCCAGTCGCCGCCGCCCCAGCCGATGTTGGTGGCGTGCCGGCCGCCGCCCAGGGAAATGGTGCCTATATGCTGACCATTTGGCGATAGAATCCATACTCCTCCTGGACCGGTGCAGTAAATGTTGCCATCCAGGTCACATTTCATCCCGTCCGGTTTCCCGAGGCGCTCGTCCTTGAGGTGGCAGATGATGCGTCCGCCCGTGATGCTGCCATCGGCGTGCACGTCGAAGGCGTGGATGTGCTGCAGGCGCGAGTCGTTCACGTACAGGATCTGCTCGCTGGGTGAAAAACACAGCCCGTTCGGGCCGTGCACTGCCTTGGTGGCAAGCGTCACCGTCTTCAGGTCGGGCGACACGCGGTACACGCCCGCCCATTCCATCTCCACCGGATAGAACGGCGGGATGAGCGGGTCGGTGAACCAGATGCTGCCATCGGACTTCACCACCACGTCATTGGGACGGTTGAAGTGCTTGCCCTCGAAGCGATCGGCGACGATGGTGGTACTGCCGTCGCGCTCGATCCTCACCACGCGCTGCGTCTGGTGCTCGCAGATGACCAACCGGCCTTCGAGGTCGCGCGTCATGCCATTGGCCTGGTTGGTGTTGGTGGCCAGCACCGACAGGCCCTCGCCCGGCGCCCACTTCATGCGCTGGCTCTTGCCAATGTCCGAAAAACACAGGTAACCGCTTTCCTGGATCCACACCGGGCCTTCCGAAGGCCACCAGGGAATAGCGGCGATGGTGCTCTTGCCGCCGACGCCGTCGGCAAGCCATTGCACTTCTTCGTCGAGCGAGACAAAGCGGGAACACTCGGGCGATACGGGTTCGATGGGCACAGCGTCCTCCTCCAAGATGTGATGTCCACGCCATTATGACGGGCCGGGCGCAGTGCTGGTAGTCTTTGCGCGGCAACCGACACGCGCAAGGGACAAAACATGAGTGAACCGAAGTACGACGTACTGTGGCCGCTGGCGAGGCGCGCAGTGAAGGACATGGCCATGAACCGGCGCTTCGGCAGCGGAGAGACTGACCATGCAGCCAAGCGCATCGGCTTCATCTGGGACTACATGTTCCGTGGCAATGACATGTTCCCCTTGCTACAAGCAGGACTCGCCGAGAAGTACCCGGGCTCCACCTTCGTGTCCTACGAGCACTTCGGCAATGTGCACGGGCATGATGAGCGCGAAGTGCTCGCCGCGCTGCCCCAGCGGCTGAAGGAGGCCCGGCTGGATGCCGTCATCGTCGGCGTCGGCGCCTGAGGAAGCTGCACGCCCGCCGTGTTGCGGGCCACGAAAATCGCCGAAGAGTCCGGCGTGCCTGGCGTGGCGGTGATCGCCAGCGGCTTCATGAGCCAGGCCAAGGCCACAGCGCGCGCCATGGGCGCACCCGACATGGGCATCGTGCCCTACCCCGGCAACATCCCGCTCGATTCATCGGACGAACTGGCCGACAAGGTGTGGAACAAGGTGCTGCCCGGCGTGGTGGACGTTCTCACATCGGATGCCGGTGCCACCGCACCAACGCAATCCGCATCGCCATCCGCATCGCCACCAACGGGCGAGCCCGACACGCGCGATACCGTCTTCAGCGGCACGCTCAATGCGGTGCAGGACTACTTCGAGGCACGCGAATGGTCGGACGGCCTACCCTTCGTGCCGCCCACGCTGGACGCGGTGGCCGAGTTCCTCACCTGGACGAATCGCGATCCCGCCGAGGTCATCGGCATCCTGCCGCCGGAGTTCCGCGAAGCCACGGTGTGGTCAGTAGCCGTGAACGGCGTCATGGCCGGCTGCCGCCCCGAATACATGCCGGTGCTATTGGCCATGGTGGAGGCCATCGCCGACCCGGCCTTCAAGCTGGAGGACGCCGGCTGCACGCCGGGCTGGGAGCCGCTGGCGGTGGTGAGCGGCGAGATCGTGGAAGCGCTGGGCTTCAACACCGGCACCGGCAACATGCGCATCGGCCGGCGCGCCAATGCGGCGATCGGGCGCTTTCTGCGCCTCTACATCCGCAACGTGGCGGGCTTCCGGCAGGGCAGCACCGACAAGGGCAGCATCGGCGCGAATTTCTACATGGCGATGGGAGAGAACGAAGCCGCCGTGCGCGCGCTGGGCTGGGACCCGGTGCGCGTGGATCTCGGATTCGGCATGGACGACAACGTAGTGATGGTGCAAAGCGTGGTGGCGCTCAGCTCACCCGTATACATGGGCGGCACCGACCCGGTGACCATGATGGGTCCGCTGGTGGAATACCTGCAGGGCACGGCGGGGCCGTTCAATTACACGGCCATGATGTTCTCGCGCTACCACCCGCTGGTGCAGATGAGCCCGGCCATCGCCGAAGGGTTCAAAAAGCACGGTTGGGGAAAAAAGGAAGTGCGCCAATACCTCTTCGAGCACGCCAAGTACAAGGCACGGTGGCTCGAGCACTATCCGCTACACGCCATGGGCCAGGAATGGAAGCTCGCCGACATCGTCAAGCGCGGCGCCGCACCGGCCCTGTATGCTGAATCCGACGACCCGGAGCGAATGGTGCCGATGCTCTTGAAGCCCGAGTGGACCAATATCGTGCTGGCGGGCGACCCGGAGCGCAACCAGGCACGCATCTACATCAACAACCATGAGCATGCGCCGCCGACGGCAAAGCGCGTAGAGATGCCCGAGCGATGGAGAGAGCGTATCCAAAGATCAGGGATATTTGCGTGAAAGATATAAATAAAACGACACACGAATCTAGTCCCGCAAATGAATGCTCAATCGCCATCGATCACTGCGGCTTGTAATTCGCAATCTTCCCCACATCAAGGTACAGCGCGATCTCCTCGCGAATCATCCGGTTGAGCTCCGGGCTGTCCACTAATAGCGGCGTCGCGGCATCGCCGAAGGCCTTTTCCATTTCCGGGCTGCCCACGGCGTCCTTGATCGCAGGATAGAGCTTAGCCGTCACCGTTGGTGACACGCCCGTGGGCGCAAGCGCCGCCATCAGGATGGAGGCCTTCAGCTTTGGAAAACCCACTTCCTGCATGATGGGCACATCAGGCAGGTCGACCATTCGCTTATCCCCCGCCACGCCGATGATGCGCACGCGCCCGGCATGTGCCTGCTGGATCGCGGTAGTGGGGTTGCTGAAGCTCGCCTGCACTTCGTTGGCCATCAGGGCCGAGATGGACTGTGACGAGCCCTTGTATTCGATGCGCGCGATCTCGATGCCGGCAAGGTTCTTGAAGGCCTCCATCAACAGCGTGGTGGTGCCCTGCGCGGTGCTGTAGTTCAGCTTGCCGGGATTGGCCTTGGCGTAGGCGATGAACTCGGGCACCGACTTCACCGGTAGCGCGCTGCTGATCACGAACACCAGCGGCCGCCCTGCATACACCGGGCCCACGGGCGCGAAGGCCTTCAGCACATCGAAGGGCGGGTCCTTGTAGAGCGCACTGCTGATGAACGAAGGCGCATTCACGAGCAGGGTATAACCATCTGCAGTGGCGTTGGCCACGAGGAGCGAGCCCACCATGGTGTTGCCACCCGGACGATTCTCGATGACCACCGGATTCCTGAATCGCTCTTCGAGTTTCTTCCCGATGATTCGCGCGGACAGGTCAATCGAGCCGCCCGGCGTGGACGGAACGATGATGCGAATGGGACGGTTCGGGTAGTCCGGTGCCTGCGCATGCGCCTGCGCGACAGCGCTGCACAAGATGGCCACGGTGATCGCATGCAAGGTGCTCATTGGGGACAAGCGTATTCCTCCTCTTTTCATGCTGTGCTTCGAAAACCTTGTGGCAGCACTTGGCCTGCCAGTACACTGGGGATACTAACTAGCCCGTCGCATTTGACGCAAGAGGAGATTCCGCATGCCCCTGATCACCGAGTCCGCAAAACACGCCTGGGAAGAGAAACCCACCCAGCGCGAAGGCCGCATCCAGCGCAAGCACCTCGCCAAGGGGCAGGAGGGCGCTCCGGACAATTTCGAGCTCAACCTCTACCGTCACATTGCCGGCTACGGCACGCCTCGCCACCGCCACAACTGGGAGCAGATGCGCTTCGGCCTCAACAGCACCATGACGTACGACCCCGGCAAGTCGATATCGACGGGGTCCCTGGTGTACTTCCCGGAAGGCGCCTACTACGGCCCGCAAGAGACGCCCGCAACTTCCGAGGTGCTATTGCTGCAGTATGGCGGCGCATCAGGCCAGGGCTACCTCAGCCAGGAGCAGCTCTTCGTCGCGCGCGAGGCGTTGCTGAAAAAGGGCGAGCTGAAGGGCGGCATCTACACGTGGACCGACGCCAGCGGCAAGAAACACAATCAGGATGGTGCCGAGGCCATCTGGGAAGAGGTGTTCCAGCGGAAGATCCAGTACATCAAGCCGCGCATCCCCGAACCCGTGAAGCTCGAAACCGATGCCTTCCATTGGGTCGAGTCGGATACGCCCGGATTGGAAGAAAAATTCCTCGCCATGTTCACCGAGCGCAAGGTGCAGGCCGTGATGTATCGCGCGACCCAGGCGGCGATGCTTCCAGTCGCGGCCAGCGAGCGCAACCTTTTCTTCACGATGAAGGGAAACTTCAGCATTTCGGGCCGGCAATGCGGCGCGCACACGTCGCTCTACAGCGATCGCGGTGAAGCCTTGACGCTGGCGCTGGAACCCGGCTGGGAAGCGCTAATGATCACGCTACCGCAGATCGTATGAGTGAAATGATATTGTCCACTCCCGATGCGTGTTGGCGATGCCACCGTGCAGCCTATCGCCTGCGGTTTTACAATCTCGGCGCCCCACTGAGCGATGGAAATTCTATGAGGGCAGGGTCATTCAACCGTAAAAACCAGATCAGGGGCAAACATGGGTAGGGTCTTGAACGTCGTCGATGCGGATGGACACGTCTGTGAACCGCTGGATTTGTGGGAGCGCTACATCGACCCGAAGTTCCGCGACCGGGCGCCGCGCGTAATGCGCGACAAGGATGGCCGGGAGCGCTTTTCCGTCGATGGCAAGATGGTGGGCAGTCCGGACGGGTCGGTGCGAGCCGGCGCCATCGGCAAGACACGCGAAGAGATCAAGAAGATGGCCTATGCCGATGGCCGTCGCGGCGGGTTCGACCCGCATGAGCGCATCAAGGACCTTGACCTCGAGGGCATCGATGCGGCGGTGCTGTACCCCAGCATGGGCCTGTTCTCGGGAGTGATCGAGGACCCGGATTTTTCCGCAGCCGTGTGCCGCGCCTACAACCGCTGGATCGTCGATTATTGCAAGCCCTATCCCGAGCGGCTGATCCCGGCGGCAATGCTGCCGATGCAATCGCCGGAAGCGGCCGTGGCGGAGATGCGATTTGCGCGCCACACGCTGGGCGTGCGCACGGGGTTCCTGCGCCCCAACCCGTATAACGGGCGGCTGCTTGCCGATCATGCTTACGAGCCGGTCTGGCGTGAAGCGGCAGCGCTGGACATGGCCATCGGGTTTCACGAGGGCACGGGCGGCATGCAGGCGGTAGGCGTCGACCGCTCCTTCGATTACGCCTCAAAGCACATCATGTCCCACACCATGGAAATGATGGCCGCGGCGCTGAACATCATCTGGGGCGGCGTGTGCGAGCGCCATCCGACGGTGCGCTTTGCGTTCCTCGAGTGCGGCGGTGGCTGGATGGCGCCCTGGCTTGACCGCATGGACCGCCACTTCGACTCCAAGAGCGAAACCCTCAGCGAGAACAAGCTCACCATGCGCCCCAGCGACTACTTCAGGCGGCAATGCTGGATATCGTTCGAGCCGGTGGAGAACACCATCGAGTCATCGGCGCGGCAGCTTGGCGAAAACAAGCTCCTGTGGGCCACCGATTACCCGCACTATGACGGCTTTCTTGGCGCCCCGCAGATGATCAAGAGCAAGCTGCCTGCAACGTTGCACCATCCGGTGCTCGCGCAGGGCGCAATCGACTTCTACAAGCTGTAGTCGGTAACACGCGCCCGCGCCGCGGCGCCACACTGCAACAAATGCGACGGGGCGATCAAATCGTCAGGCGGCCGCCGTCCACGCTGATGGCCTGGCTGGTGACGTGGGAGGCCTCCTCCGAACAGAGGAAGGCAATGACCGACGCCACCTCTTCGGGCAGCGCCACGTTGCCGACCGGAATGGCATGCGCCTTTTTCTTCATCTCTTCCTGCAGGCGTTCGGGACCCCAGCGCCGCAGCGCATCGGAGAACACCCGGCTGGTCTGCATGCTCCCCGGGCAGACGGCGTTCACCGTGATGCCGTCCGGGCCGAGGTCGATGGCCAGGCAGCGCGTCATGCCGATAAGCGCTGCTTTCGAGCCGGCATAGACGGCCTGCTTGGCGATGCCGGCCTTGCCGGCGATGGAAGACACATTGACGATGCGTCCCCACTTGTTTTTTCGCATGTGGGGAACGGCCGCCTTCATCATGGCGAATGAGCCGCGGGCATTCACGTTCATCACGCGATCATAGGCATCCAGCGGCACCTCGACGATGTCGTTGAATTCCTTGCCGTGCGGGGCCGCGGCGTTGTTGACGAGGATGTCGAGGCGGCCAAAGCGCTTGACCGCCTCATCCACCAGGCGATTGGCATCGGCTTCAACCGATACATCACCGAGGAAGTACTCCGCCTGGGCACCCATGCCCTTGAGTTCAGCCACCAGGGCCGCGATGCCGCTGCCGGCAGGCGGCGCGTCCTTCTCCGAGGTGCCCCGCGCACCCTCCATGTTGATGTCGGTTACGGCCAGGGCAACGCCTGCGCGCGCCAGTCGGCGCGCAGTGGCGGCGCCAAGGCCTTCTTTCTTGCTGCATCCTGTGATCAGTGCGACACGTTGCGTCATGAGACGACTTCCTCCTGGCATACGGTTTTCACGGTGATACTTCCAATGCTACTTCTTGCCGAACAGCGCGTTCCACTTCACGGTATAGGCTTTCACGACATCATCCGTGTACGGGATGGGGTCGAAGGGCGCAATGGACCTCGCATCGAGGCTCCCGGGGATATTGGGCAACGGGCTTGCGGAGTCGCCCTGCCCGTTCCACACCGTCTGGCCGCGAACCGACATCAGATAGTCCATGAACAGCTGAGCCGCGTTCGGACGCTTGGCCCATTTCACGACGCCACCCACGAAGGCAAATCCGAACGCCGGGGTCGGGTTGACAACCCGCAGGGGCAATCCCTGCTTCTGGAGCGGGACCGCAAGGCCAGAGTTGATCACGGTGGCGACGGCAAACTCTCCGGCTGCAACAGACTGAACGCCTGCCGTGGCGCTGCCGTAAATGCCGGGCTGCAGCTCCGCCAGTCGCGTGAAATAGTTGGCCCCCATGGTCTTTTCCACCCATTCGTACCAGGCCACGATGACAGGCGCGACCAGTTCTTCCGTCGTGATCTTGCCCTTGAGTTCCGGCCTGAACAGGTCGGCGTAACCGGCGATCGGCGTCTTCACCATGTTCGGGTTGTAGACGATGGCCATGGTCTCCAGTGAAAGCACCGGAATGCTGCCCGAAACCATGCTGGCCTTGGGCCAAGTTGCGGCATTCGGGCCAACGAGCGCAGCCAGCGAACCATCCTTGACGCGATCCTCAAGCCAGCCGCGGTCGGTGAGGATGGCCACTTCGGCACCATCGACGCCCACGGAACGCTCCTGATTGAGCTTGGCGATCATGGGGCCGCTCGCCAGGCGCGTATATTCAAGGCTCATCCCGGGGTATGCCTTCTCGAAGTCGGCCCGGATTCTCGCCGCCACCGGCGCCTGCATGTTGCCGTAGACGACGACCTTGCCCTCCTTCTGCGCTGCGGCCGTCATTGCACCCCAGGCCTGGGCGCGGACGATGGTGGGAAGCGAGAAGGCTGAAAGGCAGGACAGGAGGATTAGCGCGAACGGCAGGCGTCTGCGCAGCGGGGTTGCATTCATGACTGTCTCCTCGTGGACGGACTACCGGTGGCTGTCTGCGGGTGTGCTGCGGAGTGCTGCGGAGTGCTGCGGAGTGCTGCGGAGTGCTGCGGAGTGCTGTTGATAACATATCCGCAAGGGTGCCGCAATTGATAAGGGCAATGGGGGTCGCAAGTGTCGCACAAAGTCGTAACTGCAGAGTCGTTCGAAAGTGCCATCCATGCGTTGTGGGAGCAGCCATGGTCGGATGGCTTGCCGGCCATTCCGGCAACCCCCGCCGCAATCGATGCGATGGTATCGACAGGCATTCGCGGTCCGGATGAAATGATCGGAACGGTGTCCGGTCGAGATCTTTCTGTACAGGTCTGGCAGGCAGCAGCCTGCGCGGTGATGGCAGGTTGCAAGCCCGCGTACTTTCCTGTGGTGCTCGCGACATGGGAGGCGCTGTTCGACGAACGGGTGAATGTGCACTCGGCCCTGACATCTACGGGAGGCGCTGCCATTGCCGCGATCGTATCCGGACCCTATGCCGAGTCCATCGGCATGAATGCGGGCCGGGGAGCACTCGGCCCTGGTAACCGGGCCAACGCGACCATCGGGCGCGCCATCCGCCTGGGTGCGGCAGCCATGCTCAAGGCCAACGCACAGGAACTCGATGCTAGCGCATTCGGGCATGGCGGGAAGTACAGCTTTCATTTTGCCGAGCGCGTGCCACCCAAACCATGGCTGTCGGTGCGAGAGCAACTTGGGTTCCATAGCGACACCACCACGGTGACAGTCCTGCCTGCCGGTGCGCCGCGCCAGATCGTGCATCGTTGGAACCCATCACCCGATGAACTGATGCACACGCTGGCGACGGCCATGAAGGATCCCTCCAAGAACACCACCGGCCGAGCCTCGGCCTACATGATCGTGCTGGGGCCCGAACATGCCGACGTGCTTGCGTCCGGTGGCTTGATGCCCTCCGACATCAGCCGGCGATTGAGCGAGTTGTCCAAAGTGACCAAAGCCGATGTGAGCGCCGCGGGGATTGAAGTCGACCGCGCGAGCCGGCACTTTTCCCCCATGGGTTCGGATGGCCGCATGCTCACGGCGGCGCCTGAACATGTGCTTGTGACAACGGCCGGTGGTCATGGCGCTGGTTGGTCAGTCGTCATCCCGAGTTTTACCGGATTGAATGACTGTCACCCAAGCACGCGGGCGGTCCACCTGCCCGGCATCCCGGAATCCGCTAGAACCGCCCACCCGGACTTGGATTTCGGCTAGGCGCACCCCCCCGTCAAATGTGCCGTGCCGCGGGTGCGTAGGGAAGATGCGTGAAAACTCAGTTCAGGGACGCCGCCGGTCTTCCGAATATATTATCAATTCCAGATTAAATACCGCGTCTATCGTAAATAAACAAGGTAATTAATATCACCGACATCTGATTTACATTCGGCCTCGCAAAACGCCTGGACCACCTCAGCCCATCTTGTAGAACCGTTTCGCACCGGCGGCAAAGACATCCTTGAGCAAATCCGGCGGCATCCCGAGCTTGCGGATCAGGCCGGGCGCATCGGTGAAGCCATCCCCGTGCGGGTAGTCGCTGGCCCACAGCACGTTGGTGCGCCCTACGTGCTCGGCCACCAGCGCAAGGGTCTTCTCCACCGGCTCGAAGGCGATGAAGCACTGGCGCTTGAAGATGTCGCTCGGACGCGCCGAGAGCTGCATGTCGTTCATGCCCTTGTCGTCGTAGTGCCGGTCCATGCGATCGATGAAGCCCGACACCCAGCCGCTGCTGGATTCGAGGAAACCCACGCGCAGCTTCGGGTAGCGCTCGCAGATGCCGCACATGACGAAGCTCGCCACGGCTGCCATCATCTCGAACACGTGGAAGGTGCAGTGCTTGACGGCAAAGCCCTCGGTGAAGCGGTTCTCACCGAGGATCTCCATGCCGACCTTGGAGCTGTTGGCGTGCAGGCCGATGGAGAAGTCGTGCGCCTGGGCGGCCGCCCACACCGGGTAGTTGTCCGGGTGATGCAGCGGGCGGTTGAGGTAAGGATTGGGACGCAGGAAACCGCCGCGAAACCCGAGCGTGTTCGCAGCGAACTCGATTTCGGCGACCGCATCCTCCACCGATTGCATGGGCAACATGGCCACGCCGAAGAGGCGATCCGGATACAGGCTGCAATAATCGGCCAGCCAGCGGTTGTAGGCGCGGCAGGCGGCGCTGGCCATGGCGCCGTCGCGAATGCCACCGTTGAAGAGCGCCAGCGTCGGATAGAGGAAAGCCGCATCGATGCCCTCCGCGTCCATGTGCGGGATGCGCTTGTGCGGGTCGAAGCCGCCCGGCGCGCCATCGTAGTAGGAAGTGCCCTTGGGCCCGTTGCCCTCGCGCATGCCGATGCCGCCTGAATAGGCGAAGGCGCTGGCGGTGGACTTGCCGACATCCACGGTGACAAAGTCATCCACGCGGAACACTTCGCGCCCGTCGGGCAGGGTGACGAGGCGCGGCGCCTTGTCCTTGAACTTATCTTCCAGATAGTTCGACCACAGGTCGCCGGGCTCCAGCACATGTGCATCGGCGTCGATTACGGCGTAGTCATGTGCCAAGTTCGTCTCCAGTTGGTTGCAGGGCTATTCGAACTTGAGGCCCAGCTTGCGGATGACCGGCCCGGCGCTGGCAAGGTCTTCGTGCACCTTGGCAAGCGCCTGCTCGGGCGTGCCGCCGGTGGGGGCGCCCACGTTCTGTACGCGGGCGCGCGTCGCCGGGTCGTTCAGTGCCGCGTTGATGGCGCCGTTGAGCTTCATGATGATGTCGCGCGGCGTGCCGGGCGCGGCGAATACGCCCACCCAGCTGGTGACGCCGGCAAAGCCTGGCACACCGGATTCGGCCACCGTCGGCCACTCGGGAGCTTCCGCTAGGCGCTTGGGCGACGCGGTGGCAAGGCGGAGGAGCTTGCCCGAGGCCGCCTGGGGTTCGAGGTTGATGGCGAGCATGGCGGTCTCGATGTGGCCGCCCAGCACGGCCGCTGTCGCGGGCGCCGCGCCATTGTGCGGAATGAGCTGGAAGTCGATGCCGGCCGCCTGCTTGAGAAGGTTGCCAGTGACGTGGTCCACCGACCCCACGCCGCCCACCGCCATGTTGAGCTTGCCGGGGTTGGCGCGCGCATAGGCGATCAACCCCTTCATGTCGCGAAACGGCGCGTTGGGGTTGGCGACGATGGAGGACCACACTTCCCAGGTAAGCGCGACCGGAGCGTAATCGCGGGCGGGCTCGAAGGCGAAGCTCGCATCGGCGCTCGGTCGAATCACGGCGATGCCGATGTGCAGGTAGGAGACGAGGTAACCGTCGGGCCTGCCATTTTACACCGCCAGCGCGCCCTGCATGCCGCCGCCGCCGGCGCGGTTCTCGATGATCACCGGTTGCTTGAGCGTCTTGGCCATGTCGGCGGCGATGGCGCGCGAGGCGGTGTCGCCGGAACCGCCCGGCGGGAACGGGAAGATCATGGTGATGGGGCGCAAGGGGTACTCCTGCGCCATGGCGGGCGGCGCAAGGCCTGCCAGCGTGAGCGCCACGCAGAGCAGATTTGCGACGGACAACAGCCGTAGCGAGACTGCCGAAACTGTGAGATTTTTCATGCGCTTCTCCCGTTCGTGAATTCAGTGCGACTTGCGCGGCAGGCGAATGATCGCCGTGCCCTTGATGCTCAGTTCGCCGTCCTGGCGCTCGCCGCGCAGCTCAAGGTCCACCAGGCTGCGCCCGCCCTCCTCGCGCTTGGCCGTCACGCGCCCGGTAAAGCGCACGATGTCGCCGACGATGTTCGGCAGGTGCGTGGTGGTATCGAGCACTTCGAGGAAGGCCTCGTCGCCCATCCAATCGGTGACCACCTGCTGCACCCAGCCCACGCGCATCCAGCCGTTGTCGTAGACGCCCGGCATGCCGACTTCCGCCGCTACCTTGCCATCGAAGTGCCCCTGCCCGTAGGCGACGCGCTCGGCCTGCGCTTCAGGCGGGCGGCAGTTGGGTACGAGGTCGGGGCGCGTGAGCGCGAGGCGCCGGTGGCGCACCTGCATGTCCGTGGAGCGGTAAAAGCCGCCGGCGAGGTTTCCGGCGTAGTAGGCGATCAGCGTCTGCATGTCGAGCGGGCCCTTGATGCGCCGGGGCAGCACTTCATCCACCTGGGTGTCTTCCCAGTAGCGCGGCACCTCGCCACGGCGCCGGTAGGCAATGATCTCGTCCTCCATGCAGTCGAGCTCGTCATCGGTCCAGGCCTGGCTGCGCGGTGCGTAGTTCAGGCCGCTTCTCGTATCGGTGCCCTTGCGGGCCACGCGGAACTGCCGCGAGAGATTGCGCGCCACCTCCTCGCCCGCCCGGGTGCGATAAATGGTCTCGCCGATGAGCAGGATCATGCGGCCGGCGCGGCGACCCTCGACCTCCTTCACGTCAACCAGCGTGGCCGAAGGAACGATGCGCTCACCAGGCCGGATATAGCGCTTCAACTCCCAGCGCCCGCCCGCCTGGAACACCTGCAGCCCGGGGAAGCCCGGGCCGATGCCGGCAGGGAAGATGCTGTAGGGGAAGGTCGGCGGCGCGACAACGGAGCCGTACTGCGTGCGGCTGCCATAGTCCTCGTCGCACCACAGCGGGTTGTCGTCGCCCAGGCCGAAGGCGTAGTGACGGATGGTGTCGATGGAGGCCTCGAGGTTCCACTGCGGAATGCGCAACGGCTGCCCGATCATGGCGCGCACCTCGGCGATGTCCTCGTCGCGGATGCCGGTGGAGTACCTGAAATTCGTGCTCGCCTGCGGTGTCTCTGCCATGGTGGGTCCTCGCGTTGCGGTGCCTGCGCCGCACAGCGAAGGCGGCGGCAGAAGATCGTTGATTACTTGGGTTTCCTGCCTGCGGGCGGCGCTTCCAGCGCGACGACCTTGCGCGCCGCAAGTGCGGCAACAGCGGCAGCATCCAGGCCCAGAAGCTCGCCCAGCACGGCGCGGGTGTCCGCACCCAGGCGCGGCGGTGGCGCGGGCTGCGTGTTGTCGAGCCCGGCGATCTTGATCGGGTTGCCGACGACTCGGCGAGGGCCAACGGCCGGGTCGTTCACCGTCACCAGCATGTCGCGCGCCGCCACCTGCGGGCTCGCCATCGCCTGCGGCGTGGTGAACACCGGGGCCGCGGGCACCGTCTCGGCATGCAGCACGCGCACCACTTCCTCCCAGGTGCGGGTGGCAGTCCACGCTTCGACGAGCGCGTCGAGCTCGATGCAGTTCTTCACGCGGTCGGCCGAGCCGCGGAATCGTGCGTCGTCCACCAGGTGTTCGAGTCCGGTGGCCCTGCAGAAGCGCCGCCACACCGGGTCGCCGCCGACGCCGACGTTCACCCAGCCGTCGGCGGTGCGAAAAGAACCGTAGGGTGCGCTGGTCGCCGAGCGGCCGCGTTTGTGGTCGATGCCGAATAGCGAATAGGCATTGATGGCCTGCTCATTGGCGAACACCATGGCGTCGTGCATGGCCACGTCCACGCGCTGCGCCTCGCCCGAGCGCTCGCGGCGGAACAGGGCGGCCAGCGTGCCCATGACGGTGAGCATGGCGGTGTTCTCGTCGCCAATCGGCAGGCCGTTGTAGCCCGGCTTGTCGCCCGCATTTTCACCCTCAGCGGAGGCGCGGAACATCACGCCCGAGAGGCCCTGCGCGATGACATCGAACGCCACCCAGTCGCCAAATGGCCCCGAGGACGTCACGTCGTCGTGCCCGAAGCCCGACAGGGTCGAATAGATGATGCGCGGGTTGTGCTTCTTGAGGGTGTCGAAATCGAGGTTGCGCGCGCGCATGCTGGCGGGCTTCTGGTTGGTGAAGAACACGTCCACCTTGCCCACCAGTTGCAGCAGCAGGTCGCGGCCTTCGGGCAGGTCGAGATCGAGCACGATGCTGCGCTTGTTCATCATCAGGCGCAGTTCGCCGGCGCTGCGCTTCTCGCCATCCTCACCGAACACGAACGGGCCCACATTACGCATGGTGTCGCCAGCGCCGTGCTCGACCTTGATCACCTCCGCGCCCAACATGCCGAGCATGAAGGTGACGTGGTTACCGGCGAGGTAGTTCTCCAGCGCGAGCACGCGCACGCCGGCGAGGGGGCCGCTGACTTGTGGGGAGGTTGTCATGCAGCGGCCTTTAATTCGTCAGAGGGAAGCCGATAGAGCCGCGCCGCATTCAAGGCCAGCATCTGGCGCACCTCATCGGCCGGCACGCCTTCGAACTGTTTCGCATTGAGCGCCAGCGAATTGGGCCAGGTGGTGTCGCCGTGCGGGTAGTCCGATGACCACATCTGCTTGTCCACGCCGATGAGTTCACGCATGAGGATGCCGCAGCGATCCTCGAGGAACGTGTTGTAGACATTGCGGCGCAGGTATTCGCTGGGCAGCAATTCGAGCGTGAGTTTCTGCAGGAAGCGATGGCGCCGGTAGCT